>NZ_AQQV01000002.1:0-300000 GCF_002088235.1 Oceanococcus atlanticus | reverse complement strand
CTTGGTCGAGCGTGAGCTCAAGCTGCCGCCGGGTTATGCACTGAGCTGGTCGGGGCAATACGAGTACATGCAACGGGCCAAGCAGAAGCTTGCGCTGGTGGTGCCGGCGACCCTGGCGGTGATCACCTTGCTGTTGTTCCTGGCGTTTCGCAGCTTCGCCCAGGTCGCGATCATCCTCGGTACCGTACCGCTGGCACTGATCGGTGGGGTGTGGTTGCTGTTTGCGCTGGGCTATCCCCTGTCGGTGGCCGTTGGGGTCGGGTTCATAGCGCTGGCCGGCGTTGCGGTGGAGATCGGTGTGGTGATGCTGGTGTACCTGAACATGGCCCGCGCGCGGCTGATCGACGACAGCCGTGAACGTGGCCACGCGCCCACGCTTGAAGACTGGCGTCAAGCGGTTGCGGACGGTGCCCGTCTGCGCCTGCGTCCGGTGGTGATGACCACCGCCACGCTGATTTTCGGGCTACTGCCGGTGATGCTGAGCAGCGGAACCGGCTCGGAGATCATGCACCGCATCGCTGCGCCATTGTTCGGCGGGGCCATCAGCGCGCTGTTGCTGAGTCTGCTGGTGATGCCCTGCGTTTATTTGCTGTGGGTCACGCGTGGGGCGCGGCGCGAGTGAGCGCGAACAGCGGCGGTGCGCATGCAAGTGCGCACCGCCGTGTCGCGGATGTCTCACACCTCAAGATCAGGAAAATGCTTGCTCAGCAATTCACCGAGCGCTTCGCGCGTCAGCGGTTTGGACACGAAATCGGAGATCGCTTCGTTTGAATCGGCCAGCGATTTGTCGTCCGGGTTGAGCGATGTTGTCAGCATCATGAGCACGACACCGCCACGCATGTCCTCATCCAGGGCCTCGTAGGCGGCGAGGAACTCCCAGCCGTTCATCACCGGCATATTGATGTCCAGGCAGATCAGATCCGGCCTGGGCAGCTGGCCCTGCTGAGGCGTGGTCAGATAGTCCAGCGCTTCACGTCCATTCAGCTTGACGACAATCTCGTCGGCGCAGCCCATCTCTTCAAACAGCATTTCGTGCATGAAATTGTCGGCTTCGTAGTCGTCAATCAGCAATACGCGCTTCAATCTTTTCATCCTTTGTTGGCCTCCGTCGGCCGGTTTGCCGACACTTCCTGTAGCGTGAACATGAAACGCGAGCCGCCACCCGGCGCATCTTCAATCCAGATGTTGCCGCCGTGCATTTCGACGATTTTGCGGCAGTGTGCCAGACCGATACCGGTGCCTTCGTATTCGTTGCGATTCTGCAAACGCTGAAAAATCATGAACACCTTCTCACGCGCTTCAGGGGCGATGCCTAACCCGTTGTCGGTGACTGAAAACTGCCATGCGCGCCCCTGACGGGTGGCCTCAATGGCGACAACCGGTGTCACGTCGGGGCGCGTGAACTTCAGCGCGTTACCGAGCAGGTTCTGAAAAAGCAGACGCACTTCCACGGCGAAAACATGCAGTTCGGGGAGCGACCCGACACTGATCGAAGCGTTCTTGCTTTCGATCGAGGCATGCAAGTCGTCGATGACACCCTTGATCATGGCAGCAAAATCGACATCTTCAGGTTCGGCTTTCTTGCCCAGCCGGCTGTATTCAAGCAGCCCGTGAATCAGCGATTGCATGCGCTGGCAGGAATCCAGAATGAAGTTCAGGCTTTTTTGCCCGCGCTCATCAAATTGATCCAGGTAGCGGCTGTGCAGCATGGTGGAAAAGCTGGTGATCGTGCGTACCGGCTCTTGCAAGTCGTGCGAAGCGATGTAGGCGAACTGCTCCAGCTCCTTGTTCTTCGCGACCAGTTGATCATTGCGCCGGCGCACCGCATCCAGGCTGTTCTCCAGCGCGCGGGCCAGTTCGCCGGCTTCGTCTGGCAGGGACGAAGGAATGCTTAGCGTCGTGTTGTCGACATCCAGATTGCGCACCGATTCGGCCAGTTTCTCGATGGGACTGACGATGCGCCGCGCCAGGATCGTACCGACCACGAAGGCGATGCCAGCCAGCGCGATGATCAGCAACGCGGCTTGTTTCGCGACGTCGCGCGAGACGACCGTGATGTCATTGAAGCCGTCGGTAACCACGTGATAGAGCTTTTGCGCTGATGCCTGCGGACCGAATGTGACCGCGAGGGCACTGAGGACCTGCTGGTTGTCGGTATCCACGCGTGATTCCACATGGGCACCGTTATGCATCAGCGTCTCGAGCAACGGGAAGTCCGACTGAGCTTGCGCCTGAACGCCATGCTCAAATTCGAATTCGCGTTCGCGTCTTGGGTGCACCAGATAGTGGCCATCCTGGTTCGCGACATAGTGGGTCTGTTTGGTGTCCACGCCGGTGGTAAGTTCGCGCAATGCACTTTCAACAGCCAGGTTGATCACCACGATACCGAACACCTCGCCGCTGGTCTGATCGACAACCGGTGTGGAGGATCGGATCACCGGCATATAGGGTTTTTCGATCACACCTTGCTCGCGGTTGAGGTTGATCGGCGACAGATCAACCTGACCGGAATCTTTGTTGATGGCAGATATGAAGTACGGCTCTGTGCCTTTTTGCTGCAGGGCAGTGGTTTCCACTATGCGGACTTCGGCCGTGTTGAGGTCACGATCCACCCGGACAAGTTCGCGGCCTTGATCGTCGATGCCGATGTAGCGGACTTGCAGGTAATCAGGTTTGTTGCGAATTAGACCTTCGAATATGACCTCAAGACGTTGCCGCCACATCGCCAATGTTGAGCCATCCGTAGGGTCTGTGCCAGCCACGTTGGCCCGGATGATGCCTTGTATCGGCGGGGTGTTGGCCAGCAGCAACGTGTCGCGGGTCAGCTCATCAATCCGGCTTATGAACTTGGTTGCCTGAATCTCGGCCTCACGCTCCAGATCGCCCGAGGTCGAATCGATCAGCACGCTGTTCAAACGAGAAAAAATCAGCGCGGATGCGAGCACAGCAGTCAGGGTCACAATCAGAACCATGACCAGCGCAAGGCGTGAGGAAATGCTATTGCGTTTCATGCTGCGCTCCGAGCTGGAAGTAAACACGGGTGCCTTGGTCGGGGATGGACCGAAGCCACAAGCGCCCATGATGCAATCTGGCAATTTTGCTGGCCATGCTTAGCCCCATACCCAAGCCATCGCCGTAGACGCCCTGCGCGTGCAGGCGACAAAACACGGCGCCAGCCCGTTCCAGTCCGCTTGGCGACATGCCAATGCCGTTGTCATCAACACAATAGGCATCCTCGTCCTGGTCGAAGCTCACCGTAATCTTGCGCGTGTCCTGATCATTGAACTGCACCGCATTGGTCATCAGTTCATCCAATAAGCGCGTGATCAAGCCTTTGTCGCCGGAGGCGGCCGGCAGCTGCGCGGCGATGTCCAAGGCGAGATTGGCCTGCGGGAACTGTTCCTGCAGTCGCGTGCCGGCGGATCGAGCCAGCTCGGTCATATCCAGCGGCTCGACGTGCAGTTCGGGCTGTCCCAGGCGGGAATAGGCGAGCAGGGCATCAAGCATGCCCTGCGCCTTACCGGCCAGCTCGGGAATTTGACGGAGCAATTCTTGCTCGCGTGTATCCAGCTTGTCGTGAGCGCGACGTTCGAGCATCTTGGAAAAATGCAGGATGGCGCGCAACGGCGCATGCAAGTCGTGGGCGACTGAATAGGCGAAGGACTCCAGTTCCTTCTCCAGCGCCTGCAGCTTCTGCGCTGCGATGTGTTGTGAACCCATATGAACCAATAAGCTCTTCAGGATGACAAAGGTACAATACGCGTCAATAAAGCGGTTACGAACCCATGACCATGAATGAATCTCCGCGTATCGCGCTGGTTGATGACTCGGCGAGTGATCAACTGATCTTCAGCGATATGCTCAGTACCGCGATGCCCGGCGCTGTGGTCGAGGTGTTCAGTGATGCAGAGGCCTTTCTCAGTTCGCTTGAACATGCCCACTTTGATTGCATCCTGCTTGATCTCAACCTGCCCGGCGACAGCGGTATGGAATTGCTGCAAGTGTTGCGCCGTGAACCGCGTTATCGCCTGGTTCCGATCATCATGTTGACCGGCTGGGGCAATGAGGCGGTGGCGGTCAAAGCGATCAAGCGCGGCGCAACAGACTACCTTTCCAAACGAGACGCTGACGAACAGGCCTTGCGGCGGGTGATTGAAGCGGCTTTTGAAGACGCACTGCGCGAACAGCAGGAGGATCAGCAGCTGAACCTCCTGAAATCGCAGGCGCGGACCGATGCGCTGACCGGTTTGCTCAATCGTTCAGCCTTTGAGGAGTGTTTGCGGGCATTGTCGGGTGGTGACGTGGCCCCGCGCTCCTTTGCCGTGCTCAACATCGATCTGAACAAGTTCAAGCCGGTGAATGACAACTTTGGGCATGCCGCAGGTGATCGGGTGCTCAAAAGCATCGCGCAGGGCCTGCAGTCAGTCGTACGCACCAGCGATCGGGTGTTTCGGCTGGGTGGTGACGAATTCCTGGTGTTGTTGACACCCGGGCCCTCCGAGGCTGAGCTTGCCGGTATGGCCGAACGCATTCATGCCCGCTTGCACGAGCCGGTTTTCGCTGAAGACCGCACCTGTATTTACGCCGGTGGGGGCAGCGTTGGTGTAGCCCGTTACCCGCAAACCTCAGGTTCGGTAGACGAGGTTCTGGCGACGGCGGACCGCGCCATGTACGAGGCGAAAAAATCGGGGCGCGGCGTTGTGATTGTCGATGCCGCTGCGCTTAACCCCTGAGTTTGAGTAGCCATTCGGTCGTACCGATTGGTCCTCGCTGACAGCTCACCTGGTGGCCTTCTGAGCGCAGCTGCTGCTCCAGCGTGCGCGGCGGCGGTTGTTTGACGGGGCGCTGACATGTGTCACGCGGGTGGGTCGCAACTTTGGCGACGCAGACTTGATTGGTTTGCATTGGGCTCGTCCATGGTTGTGAAAAACCACATCCGGAGCTGCTGAAGGAATCCCATTGGTTGCCGAAGTGGCCACATCCTACGTGTGCAGCACCACCTTGCCGGGACGGCAGGTTGGTGGGACGCCGAAGCATCCGCTCTTGATGATGCGGCGCATTCTAAACGGCCGCTGCAGCTGAATCAACGCGACAAGGCGTTCACATTTTCTTGACCTGCTCAGGTTCAGCGTACGGCGCCGCGGCGCCAGATTCGGCGCTGCGTGCAAAAGCCGCGCCGCGACCGCAGTTGCTGCGCGCACGATGAGAAAAGGATGTCTCATGAGCTTTTCCCCCGGGTCGGCCCGGCTGCCAGGTGCGCAGCGCGGGGCTGCAGCCGTTCTGGCTTCGATCATGCTGGTGGCCATGCTTGCCGCAGCGGGCTTTGCAATCGATATGGCGCAACTCTACAGCGCCAAAAGAGATCTTCAGAAGCAAGCCAACCTGTCGGCACTTAACGCGGCCCGTGGTGCGGGCGGTTGTCTGGCTCCGGATGATCCGCGCGGGCGCTACAACGTTGCTTTCAGCACAGTTCAGACGACCTTGGCGCAACTCAATCCGCAGGGCGCGACAAATCCGGATATGCAGGTGCGATTGGGTCGCGTGGATACCGCGCCTGGCGGCTTGCGTGCTTTCGCCGCATTGCCATCATCACGCGCCGGTGAGGCCTACGCGGTGGATGTGAGCCTGAGCCGGCCTGCGCCGCGGTTGGTTCTGCCTTTGCCTGGTATAAGCAGTGATGAGCGACCGATGCTGCAGGCACGTGCCGTGGCGGCCATGGCGCCATCAGCAAGTTTTCGTGTGGGCGGCTCGCTACTCAGCATCAACCAGGGTTATGTCAGTTTGCTGAATGCCGTGCTGGGGGCATTGTTGGGTGCTGATCCTCAACTTGAGGTGCTGGGTGTCAATGGTTTGCTGGCCACAACGGTGCGCTTGGAAGAGTTGGCTGTGGCCCTGGGCATGCACAGCGTTGACCAAATGCTCTACAGCACCTTGTCGTTGCTGGATGTGTTGACCGGCGTGTTGGCCGTGGCTGTACAGTCGGGCAGCGACGGCGCAGCCCAGGCGTTGTCGCAGATCGCCAACGTGGCACCCGATCAGCCCGTGGTGGTGGGCGACTCTCTATCGGCCGGGGCAGCGCTGGTTAGCGGCGTGGGCAACACCGTTGTGAATGCGCTGGATCTGGTGTCATCGCTGCTTTTTCAACTCGGTGGGTCGGAAATCACGCTGGGCTTACCGGTGAATATTCCCGGCATTGCCAGCGCTGAGCTGGCGCTAGAACTGGCCGGCTTGCCAGTGCTTGGTGTGGGGCCAGCGCTGGCTGATGAAAGCGGCTACGCGCTGACCTTTGCTCAATCCTCGCAGGCCCAGGTTGATCTGTCGCTCAACCTGTTGCCGCTGCTGGGCAGCCCCTTGGCGGTCAACTTGCAGCTCGACGTGGTGCAGAGCCAAGCGGAGTTGCTGGATGTCGACTGCGCCGGGCCGCAACGTAGCCAGCCGAGCGTGCGTTTGGGCCTGGATGCGGGGCTGGCCGCTCTGAAAATCCAGAATGACGGCATCCGCCATCCGCCTTTGGTCAACCTGTTGGGCTTGATTCAGATCTGTGCCTGGACGGAACAGCCTCCACCCGGAGGGCTGACCTATGAAGAGCGCACCCTGACGGGGCCATTCGATCCGGATAACCCGGAGCTGCTGGCCCGCAACACCATCGAGTTCGGCGTCGGTGCGGGGACTCAGTTGTCGCAGTTGCTATCAGATGTGCTGGACAACACGTACGTGCAGTTCTGTCCCGGTTCGCCGTTGGGTCCGGCGCTGAATCTTATCTTGTTGCCGATATTGAGCTTGCTTGGTCTGGGTAGCGCCAATGGCTTGCTTGACCTGGTCGAAGGGCTGTTGACCGGCGTCCTCTCAGGTATTTTGGACCCGGTGCTCGATCCATTGCTGGCCATGCTGGGGGTCAGTATTTCGGGCGGTGAGGTGACCGTACTTGATGTGTATATGGCGCCGCCGGCCCTGATCGAGGTGAACTGAGCCCGGCTTAAGCCGTCGCGGGGTGACGGCTGTAGGTGATGACCAGCACATCGCGAAATGACGCCTGATCCGGCTGCGTCGGTGCCACCGGCGTGACACCGTGAAAGATGCGGTGATCGTCAATGATGGCGGCATCCAGTGGTTCAGCCAGGGTAAAGCTGCCCAGCTCGTCGCCGCCTGAATTGAAAATCTGGGTGGTGCCGCTGGCAATGTTGTGGCGCTGGATGAGGAGCACCAGAACGTAATCAACGCCATCGCGATGGGCACCTTCCGGGGTGGGTTGCGCGGCTTCATTGGGGCTGGCTTCGATACGAAATTGATGCGCTTCGCAATGCCAGCGGGTGATGTCTGGCGCCAGTGTTTCAAACAGACGTGCGCCGAAACGCAGGATGGTCTGCATGGACCCGCCTTCGCACACGCGGGTGTCGATCGGCGAGAACCAACGTGGAATTCCGCCATTGAGGCGGTTGTATTCAAGGCTTTGGTAGTGGGCCTGATGTGGCGCCAAGCGCGGCGCCGCATCTTTGTCGATGGCAAAGCAGGCGTGCCGCCGGCGGCGGTAGCGACCGCCGTCAGCCATGTATGGATCAATGTGCAAATCACCCCAGCTGGCACTGAATGTGGACCAGTCGGCCAGACTTCCGAAACGCTCGATGTGTGGTCGTAAGTCGATGCCGGACATCAGCGCATAACCGTGATCAGAGATCTGCGCGGCGATCGATTCGAGTGGGTCTAAGGTGATCTGAGAGCTGTTCATCAAGCCGCCATTATCTCATTGAACGCCGTAGAGGCGGGGGTTCACACCCTTGATACGGGAAATCAATAAAATCCATCAAAAAATACAATCAATAAATTATTAATAATAAAAAAAACAAATGATAGGTTGTTGGACGGCACGAGGCCAGAACCACACAGAGGAGTCAGTCCCATGCATAGTCCGTCCCCGATTTTCGGTGTGATTGCCCTGGCAATTGCACCTCTGGTGCTTACCGCCTGTGGCGCGGCAAGCGACGAGCAATCCCCGCCGGTCCCCGAACCCAAGACCGAACCGGCCAAAACAACCAATGATGCAGCCCACGCCCAAGGCATGGCCAAGCCCAATTCATTCTGGTGGCCTGAGGAACTGGATCTGACGCCTTTGCGTCAGCACGCCGCCGAATCCAGCCCGTTCGATGACAGCTTTGACTATGCCGAGGCTTTCAAAAGCCTGGATATCGAGGCGGTCAAGAAAGATATCGAAGCGGTGCTGACCACCTCGCAGGACTGGTGGCCGGCGGACTACGGGCACTATGGCCCGTTTTTCATCCGCATGGCCTGGCACAGCGCCGGGACCTACCGCATCTTTGACGGGCGCGGCGGTGCCGGTGGCGGTCAGCAGCGTTTCGAGCCGCTCAACAGCTGGCCGGACAATGCCAACCTGGACAAGGCCCGGCGTCTGCTGTGGCCGGTCAAGCAGAAATACGGTCGCAGCCTGTCCTGGGCCGACCTGATGGTCCTGACCGGCAATGTTTCGCTTACGTCGATGGGCTTCAAAACCTACGGCTTTGCTGGTGGCCGCGAGGACGACTGGGAGCCGGATCTGGTCTACTGGGGGCCGGAGCAGGAATGGCTGGCCGATGAGCGCTACAGCGGCGATCGCGAGTTGGAGCGCCCGCTTGCGGCCGTGCAGATGGGCCTGATCTACGTCAACCCGGAAGGTCCCAACGGCAATCCTGATCCGCTCGCCGCCGCTCAGGATATTCGTGAAACCTTTGGCCGCATGGCCATGAATGACGAGGAAACCGTGGCCCTGATCGCAGGCGGTCACACCTTTGGCAAGGCCCACGGCGCCAAGAAGCCCGAGGATTGTGTTGGCGTTGAGCCGGCTGCAGCACCGATCGAGCAACAGGGCTTTGGCTGGAAGAACAGCTGCGGCAGCGGCAAGGGTGTGGATACCACCACCAGTGGCCTGGAAGGCGCCTGGTCGGTCAATCCGGTTGCCTGGACCACCCAGTACCTCGACAACCTGTTTGCCTTTGAATGGGTCAAGACCAAAAGCCCGGCGGGTGGCACGCAATGGATTCCCGCAGACGGGCAGGCCGCCAATCTGGTGCCGGATGCGCATGACAAGAGCAAGCGCCACGCACCGATCATGTTCACCACCGACCTGTCTCTGAAGGAAGATCCGGCCTACCGCAAGATCGCCAAGCGTTTCCAGGAAAACCCGGAGGCGTTTGAACTGGCCTTCGCCAAGGCCTGGTTCAAGCTGACCCATCGCGACATGGGGCCGCGATCACGCTACATCAGCGTGGATCTGCCTGATGAAGATCTGCTGTGGCAGGATCCGCTGCCCAAGGCCAAAGGGCCGCTGATCAATGATGCCGACGTCAAAAAGCTCAAGGCCGCGATCTTCAAGACCGGTCACAGCGTGCCGGAGCTGGTGCGCACGGCCTGGGCGTCTGCCGGCAGTTTCCGCGCCACCGACATGCGCGGTGGAGCCAATGGGGCCCGCGTACGTCTGGCGCCGCAGAAAGACTGGCCGGTCAATAATCCGCAAGAGCTGGCCAAGGTGCTGGCTTCGCTGGAGACGGTGCAGAAGGACTTCAACGCCAGCTCCAGCCGCAAGGTCTCGCTGGCCGATCTGATCGTGCTGGCCGGCAGCGCGGCGGTGGAAAAGGCGGCGGAGCAGGGTGGCGTCAAGCTCAAGGTGCCGTTTGCGCCTGGGCGCGTGGATGCCACGGCTCAGCAGACGGATGCAGAAGCCTTTGCCGTGCTTGAACCCACGGCAGATGGTTTCCGCAACTACTACGCCAACAGCAACCGCGTTGCGCCTACCGCCAAGCTGATTGATCGGGCCAATATGCTGAGCCTCAGTGTGCCCGAGATGACCGTGCTGATCGGCGGCTTGCGCGTGCTTGATGCCAATGCCCAGGGCGTGCGTCATGGCGTGTTGACCGACAAGCCGGGCGAGCTCAGTCAGGACTTCTTCGTCAACCTGCTCGACATGTCCACGCGCTGGCAGAAAGCCAGCGATCAGGAGGGCCTGTACGAAGGGCGTGACCGCAGCAGCGGTGAGCTGCGCTGGACGGCCACACCGGTTGATCTGATCTTCGGCTCGCACTCTGAACTGCGAGCCATCGCCGAGGTGTATGCAGCCGATGATGCACGCGACAAGTTCGTCAAGGACTTCGTGGCCGCGTGGGTCAAGGTCATGCAGCTGGATCGTTTCGACCTGTCCTGAGGGCAGGCCTGCTCTGCGGCGGCGTCTTGGACGCCGCCGCTTTACTTTTTCAGCTGCGCATCGAGCAACTGGTAGACCACCCCTTGCTCACTGGATTGGAGGGTTTTCAGTACGCCTTCAAGTACCACCAGATCCCAGGTCACCTCAATGCCGTCGGGGGCAAGCACTTCAGCCGCGCCCGAGGGGCCGCCAGGCACATGGAAAAAGCAGCTTGGCGGGCTGGACGTCAGCACAAAACGGTTTTGCCGGCGCTGCGCTTCCAGTGGCAGCATGAAGCCAGCCAGCGTCACACGCGTTCCATCCAACGCTGCGATCTGGGCTGGAAACGTCGCGGTGACACCGTCTTCGGTGTATCCCACGGTGGCCCGCGTGAGTTCTGTCCATGGCACCACACCGTCGACCTCATCCGGGCTGGCGAAGCCGGCGGCTTTCAGACTGATGACATTGAGCCGAGCCAGCGTGGTTTCACCGGCGG
Source organism: Oceanococcus atlanticus (assembly GCF_002088235.1). NCBI lineage: Bacteria > Pseudomonadati > Pseudomonadota > Gammaproteobacteria > Chromatiales > Oceanococcaceae > Oceanococcus > Oceanococcus atlanticus. The sequence continues at coordinate 289,336 of NZ_AQQV01000002.1, read as the reverse complement.
CTTCGATGCTGAGGGTATCCAGACCCATGGCGCCGCCCATGACGGCAAAGTCGAACTGACCGTATTCATTGCTGCGAGCACCCGATTCGGATTCATTCAGATCGATCACACGGCTTTTCCCGTTGATCTGGATCTTGGGTGTCACGCCGGCCACAGGCATACCCTGAGCATCCGTGATCGACAGCGAAAAATAAGCGTAATCCTGCTCAAGCAGATCAACCACCAGTTCGCCCTCGGCGTTGAGATATGCCGCTTCGGCATACAGCGAAAGTCGCTTCGATTGGGCGTCGGCGGGGGCGGTGGCCGCCTGCGGCGCCTCCACGCTCAGCTCCTCTGCGGTCAAGCCTGCCGGTGGCGCGGCTTGCTCGGCTGAAGCAATGCTGGCGATAACAACAAGACCGGCGCACAGGCCGCGACTCAAGTGTGTTGGGTTCATGCATTGAGCCCTTGCAGATTGCGGATCACGTCGACCCGGTAGGCCTGCCAGGCCGGTATCGCACTGGCCACGACGCCGACGCCAACCAGGACCAGGAACAACCAGGTTTCCTGGCTCAGCCAGATCAGCCCGCTCACGCTCAGCCCGCGGGTGTCCTGCAGCCAGATGCCGAGCAGGCTGGTGGCGAGGTGGCCCAGGGCGAAGCCCATCACGGCGCCGAGCAGCGACAATATTAGGCCTTCCAATAGCAGCGCGGCGCACAATTCCTGCCGCGTGGCACCAAGACAGCGCAGCATGGCCAGATCGGCGGCGCGGGCTTTGAGGGCGGCGTACAGCGCGGCGAAAATGCCGAAGCCAGCGGTTGCGATCAGCAGCATGGCGAAGGCGCGGATACCGTCCAGGCCCAGGCCGGCGAGTTGCATCAGGCGCGACAGTTCAAACGCCGGTGAGGCCGCCTGAATCATTGAACTGCTGTTGATCTGCCGCGGCAGGGTCATGGCCGCCAGCGGGGTCGCGTAACGCAGCAGCATGGCGGTGATGTCGCGCGGCGGATGTGGTGCTGCGTCCTCTTCATGAGCGGATTCGGTGTGGTCATGGTCAGTCACATCGTGCTCGTGCTCGTGCTCGTGCTTGTGGCCTTGGTCGTGGTGTGGTTCGTCATGCAAGGTCCAGACGCTGTCCAGAGCGGTCAGAATCAAGCGATCGACAACACCGCTGCTGTTCTCAAGAATGCCGACCACACGGTACGGTCTTTCGTCATGAGTGTGTTGGCCAGGCACCAGGCCATGTGCGCTGCTGAAGCGCTGGTTCAGTGAAAGACCGCTTGTGCGTGCCACGGCGGCGCCGATGACAACCTGCATTTCGCCTTGCCACAGCCTGCCCTCAGCGAGTTTGGCGGGGTACAGCTTGAGATAGTCGTGGGTGGTGCCGACGATGCGAAAACCTTGATAGCTGTCACCCAGCGCCAGCGGCACAGCCTGTGCTATGCGCGGGTCGTCGAGCCAGGCGGCTGCATCCTCAAGTGCGATGTTTCCGATCGGTACATCGGCGTGATAAACGCTGGACAGGATCAGCTGGACCGGGCTGCCCTTGGCGCCGAGAACCAGATCCACGTTCTGAGCATCGCGGGCCAGGGTGCGCGAGAACTGTTCGCCGGCCAGCAACAGCAGCACGATCGTGGCTGTGCCCAGAGCCAGCAGAATCACGCTGAGCATGCTGCTCAGCGCATTGTGGCGCAGGTTGGCCACAGCGAATGAGAGCCAGCTCATGCCGAAGGCCTCAGGTGCAACTCGCGCGGGAAACTGCCGCGCAGGCGTTGATCATGGGTCACCACCACCAGGGCCGCGTTACAAGCCCGGGCGTGCGCCTGGATCAGGCCAATGGTGCGCGCGGCATTGTCGTCGTCCAGGCTGGACGTGGGTTCGTCAGCAAGCAGCAGCGCGGGCCGGTGAACCAGGGCGCGGGCAACCGCGACGCGCTGTGCCTGGCCCTGGCTGAGCACCTGCGGAGAGGCGTTCGCAAAAGCCTCAAGGCCAAGCTGTGCCAGGATGGTGCGACAGTGCGCGAGATCGATCCGAGTGCGGGCCAGACGCTGAGCCAGGGCCAGATTCTGAATCACGTTGAGCGCCGGAATCAGGTGCAGGCGCTGAAAAATGATGCCGATGTGCTGGCCCCGAAAGCGATCGCGCGCGCCAGCGTCAAGCTGGTTCAGGGCCTGTCCGCAGACCTCAACGTTGCCGCTGCTGGGGCGCAGCAGCCCGGCCATGGTGTGGAGCAAGGTTGATTTGCCGCAGCCTGAGGGGCCCAGAACGGCCAGTTGGTCGCCGGCTGCGAGGCTCAGCTGGTCCAACTCCAGCACCGCTGCGCCGTCCTCGTAGCTGTGACGCAAAGCCTGGATACGCAGGACAGCCTGGTCAGACATGGCTAATAGTCCTTAAGCGGCGGCGTGCCAGCATGCGCAGGTTCCACACATGAATACTCACCAGCATCACGCTGCCCAGCAATGTCAGAGGCGCTTCCAGTGCTGGCGCGCGTGGCGCCACCACAACCGCTGCAACCAGCGCAGAGATCGCCAGTAAGCCGGCGTAGAGAACGGGTCTGCGGCCATGCTGGCGGCAGCCACGGCCCAGCGCCCATGCGCTGAGTGGGGCAATCAGCATCAGCAGCCATGCATGAATCCATGCGGCGTGGCCGTCCAGCCAGGCCAGCAAGGGCAGCATGCTCATAAGCAGCGGCAAGGCCAGGCAATGGATCAGACACAATCCTGACAATGCAATGGCGCCGAGATCGCCTAAAGGATGAAGGGCTGGTGACTTCGCCATGGTATGAGCTGCGGTTGGCAGGTATTAAAACGTTATAATATAACAAACCAGGCGCCATCATCGCACACATGAAATGCAGCAGCGGCCTGCTGCACAATGGGCGGCATCGTTTTCGGGTTTTTGCTGATGCAGATGTTCAGACAGCTTGCGGTTTTCGGCGTTTTGGCGTGCTTGTTGTTGCTGGCACCGGCGGTGCGGGCAGACGCTTATCCCTATCCGCTCAAATCATTTGAATTTGAGAGCCAGCGGCAAACGCTGAGCATGGCTTACATGGATGTACCGGCGCAGGGGCAGGCGCGCGGTGTCTTTGTCTTGCTCCACGGCAAGAACTTCAACGGGGCCTACTGGGGCGACACCATGGCTTTGCTCGCGCAGCATGGCTTTCGTGTGATTGTTCCCGATCAGATTGGCTTCGGCGCATCGAGCATGCCGCGGCGTTATCAGTACAGCTTTGCCCAGCTGGCGGCCAACACGCGGGCATTGCTGGATTCACTGGGGCTTAAGGGCACACGTGTGCTGGGGCATTCCATGGGCGGCATGCTGGCCACCCGCTACGCGCTGCAATATCCCGATGCGGTGGAGCAGCTGGTGCTGCTCAATCCGATCGGTTTGGAGGACTGGCGCGCGATGGGTGTGCCGTATGTCGCGCCGGAGAGGATTTATCAGGCCGAACGCAAGAAAAGCTACGCCAGCATTCAGGCGTATCAGCAGGCCAGCTACTACGACGGTAAGTGGAAAGACAGCTACACCCCGTGGGCGCGGATGCTGGCCGAGGCCTACAGCGGCGAGCGTGGCGATGCGTTTGCCTGGAGCATGGCGCTGACCGCCGACATGATTCTGTCGCAGCCGGTGGTGTATCAATTTGATCAGCTGCGTGTGCCAACCGTGCTGATCGTCGGGCTGCGCGACCGCACGGCGATTGGGCGGCCGCTGGTCAGTGACGAGCTGGCCGCGCGCATGGGCGACTACCCGGCTTTGACGCGGAAGCTTGCAGCGCGCATACCGCAGCTTGATGTCATCACCTTTGATGGGGTGGGTCACTTGCCGCACATCGAGGCGCCGCAGAGATTTTTCGGTGCACTGCGCAGCGTGCTGGAGCCGGATGCCTGATGGCCAAATCTTCACAAGCGTGCCCCTGCGGCTACGGTCCGCATTACGAGCAGTGCTGCCAGCCCCTGCATCTGGGGCAACCGGCGCCCAGCGCGGAGGCGCTGATGCGTGCCCGCTATAGCGCCTACGTGCTGGATCAGCGCGACTATCTGGTGGCCAGCTGGCATCCGGATACGCGACCAGCAGAGCTTGAGCCCAACAGCCATGCGGCAAGCCGTTGGCTGGGGCTCAAGATCGTGCAGCAGCGGGCTTTGCCCAATGGTGACTGGCAGGTGGAGTTCGTTGCGCGCTATCGCCAGGCCAGTGGCAAGGCGGTGCGATTACATGAAATCAGCCGCTTCTGTCAGGTTGACGGGCAATGGCGCTATCTTGATGGTCACGCCCCGACCTGATGCGACTTATGGCGCGGGTTTGCTGCCCTGGGCCAGACAGCGTGCACAGCGCCCCACCACTTCGATGGTGCGGTGGTCAGGCTCGAAGCCGCGGGCGTGCGCAGCGTCGTCCAGACTGCCGGTCACGCCGGCACTGTGCAGCTCGTCGACATCACCGCAGTCGTTGCAGATTAAGAACTGGCTGAAGTGCGGATGATCCGGATGTTGGCATCCGACATAGGCGTGCAAGGACTCAAGCTTGTGCACCAGACCCTCGGCCTGCAGGAAGTCAAGCGCGCGATACACCGTTGGCGGCGCGATCTTGGGCTGCTTTTCACGCAGCGCCTCCATGATGTCGTAGGCCCCTAGCGGCCGCGTGCTGGCGCTGATCGCCGCCAGCACATCGCGCCGCTGGTTGGTCAGGCGAACGCCGCGCTCGCGGCACAGCCGCTCGGCCATCTGGATCGCTTTGGAGGCGGGTTGAGTCTTCGACATGGCCGCATTTTAAACCGGTTTGTGCTCAGGCGATCCAGTCCAGGGTCAGGACCAGTCGGCGATCACCTGGGGCGGGTTCGGGTGAGCGATGAACCAGACCACGTCCGTGGTTGCCTTCCCAGCCTTCGCCTTTCATGAGGGCCACATCGCCCGTCTCCAGTTGCTGGATTGCGCGTCCATCGCGGATCAGGCCCGAGGTTTCATCGGCCTGTCCCGCGCCGGCGCGGCCGAGCCAGCGGCGCTCGACAGCGTGCGCCGGCAGCCACTGGGTGGCGACACCATGCAGGGTCGTGATCAGGCGCACCGGCAGGTTGTCGACATGAAAGCGTGGACACATGGCGCGTTCGAGTGTCTCCAGGCGCAGGCCCAGCGCTTCTGCTTCGAACAGGTCGCTGAACATCGCGCAGCACTGGCCCAGATGATCCAGCAGCAGCGCGCGCCCCTGATCTGCTGGCAAGCTGCTGGCCAAATGCTGCGAAATCTCCTGCGCGGTCCCAACGATCTTCAAATTGAGTGGACGGGTGCCCTGGCACAGTGACTGTGCATAGTCGCGGATCGCGCAAGCTGGCTGGGCCTGCCACACCGCCAGATTGACATGTTCGTGATAGATATCCGCCAGCACCGCCGGGTTTTGGCTGTGCGCGGCCTGGTTGTCGTGCTCCTTACGCGCAAGGTTCATCATGCAGCCTCACTGGCCAGCCAGCGGGGGAACGGATCGGGTAAGGCGGCCCATGCGGCCGGCCCTGCGGCCAGCTCGGCATCGCTCAACAGGGCCGCATCAAGGCGCTGACGCATCTGTGTTTCGTCCAGCCCCTGGCCTATGAACACCAGTTCCTGGCGGCGGTCACCGAACTCACCGTCAAAGCGACTGAGAATGTGCTGGCGTTGCGCTTGCTCCTGTGGCCATTGCTCATCCGGCAGCGCCGACCACCAGTATCCGGCGGGGCCGTGGCGCATGATGCCGCCGGCCTGTGACCACTGGCCGGCCATATCGAAACGTGAAGCCAGCCAGAAAAAACCTTTGGAACGCAGCAGCGTGCCTTGCCAGCCACCACCGGTGATGGCGTCCCAGAATCGCTGCGGATGAAATGGTCGTTTGGCCCGATAGGCAAAGCTGCCGATGCCGTACTCTTCGGTTTCGGGTTTGTGCTCGCCGCGCAATTCACGCAGCCAGCCCGGCGCGCTGGCCGCACGTTCAAAGGAAAAGCGCCCGGTGTTGAGCAGTTTGTCGATCGGTGCCTGGCCGAAACTGGCGCAGACAATTTCCGCCTCGCGGTTGAGCTGTTGCAACATCGCGATCAGGCGTTGGCGCTCCTCGTGGCTGATCAGTTCGCTTTTGTTGAGCACGATGACATCGGCGAATTCGACCTGATCCATCAGCAAGTCAGCGACCGTGCGCTCGTCGTCCTCGCCCATGCTTTCACCGCGCTGGGCCAGGTCGTCAGCCTGATCCAGATCGGTGGGGAAGTTCACCGCATCGACCACGGTCACCATGGTGTCGAGGCGGGCCAAATCCGACAGGCTCTGGCCATTTTCGTCGCGAAACGTGAAGGTCTCGGCCACCGGCAGCGGCTCGGAGATGCCGGTGGATTCAATCACCAGGGCATCGAAGCGGCCCTCGCGGGCCAGGCGTGAGACTTCGATCAGCAGATCTTCCCTCAAGGTGCAGCAGATGCAACCGTTGGACATCTCGACCAGCTTCTCATCGGCGCGGTTGAGCGTGACTTCACGGTTGACCAGGTCTGCATCGATGTTGACCTCAGACATGTCGTTGACGATCACGGCCACACGCCGGCCATCGCGATTGTTGAGTATGTGATTGAGGGTGGTGGTTTTGCCGGCGCCAAGAAAACCGGACAGCACAGTAACGGGTAGCATCGTGAAATCCTGCAATGTTATAATGTAACAAATCGTGCCATGAATTCCGGTTGCAAGCAATGTCGTTATCGTCGTCCAAAGTGCCCGGGCAGGGCGCCCGTTTTACGCCGCGCTACGAGGGTCATTACCTCACGCCGGAGCAACTCGATGTGCTGCGCAGCAACTTGTTGAACTGGCGCGATGATGTGCTCAATGATGCCCAGCACACCATCGATCAGATGCGTGACGACAGTCATTTTGAGGTTGGTGACGAAGGTGATCGGGCGCAGCGCGAAACCAGCCAGACCCTGGAACTGCGCACGCGCGACCGGCAGCGCAAACTGCTGCGAAAGATCGAGCAGGCTTTGCTGCGTATCGAAACCGGGGATTACGGCTACTGCGAGGAAACCGGCGAGCCGATTGGTTACGAGCGGCTGCGTATTCGCCCTATGGCCACCATGTGTGTCGCCGCCCAGGAAGCGCACGAAAAGCGTGAGCGCAATTACCGTGGGTAAGTATCAAGACAACACGCCCGCGAGCTTGACCCGACCGTCACGCGAGCAGGCCGAAGAGGCGGTGCGGACCTTGATTCGCTGGGCTGGCGATGATCCCTTGCGTGAAGGTTTGCTCGACACGCCGGCCCGCGTGACGCGGGCCTATGAAGAATTTTTTGCCGGCTATGCCCAGAGCCCGCAAGACTTGCTCCAGGCCACATTTGAAGAGGTTTCAGGCTATCAGGACATGGTTCTGCTGCGTGATATTCGCCTGGAATCGCATTGCGAGCACCACATTGTGCCGATCATTGGTAAGGCTCACGTGGCCTATATGCCGTCCAGTCGCGTGGTCGGGATCAGTAAGCTGGTCCGGCTGGTCGAGGTTTTCGCGAAACGATTGCAAACGCAGGAAACCCTGACCGCACAGATCGCTCAGGCGCTGGATGCGGCGCTGGCGCCGCGCGGGGTGGCTGTGCTTATCGATGCGGCGCATCAGTGCATGACAACGCGCGGTGTCAAACAACCCGGTGTGAGCACTGTGACCTCACAGTTCAGCGGAGTGTTCGCAGCGGATGTCGCGTTGCAGGAGCGTATCTGGCGCCTGCTTTAAGCCGCGCTCAGGCGGGCGCGAGTGCGGTCTGGCTGAGCAGCATGCCGGCTTCGTCGACCCAGCACTCTTGGGCCTTGGCCTGACCGTTTTGCAGGCTCAGCGCGACATGATGACGTCGCGCGCCCTTGCCGCGAATACGCGCCACGCTGGCGGCGTTGATGTACAGCACGCCGTCCTGGCGCACCGCTGGCTGGCGCACCCCACCGCCGCGTTTGTGGCGGTGGTGCATGTGGCCGGCGACCACCGCAAGCACCTGTTTGCCCTGCGTCTGGGCATAGTCGATGGCGACACGCAGATCACGGTCGCCGAAATCACCGAACTGGGGTGAGAAGTCGCAGCCCCAGATGTCGGTCGATTGCTCGCCCAGGCCGCTGGGGCCATTGTGGGCCAGGAACACCAACTGGCCCGGTGCGGCATCCACCAGCTGCTTGAGCCGTTCGGCGCTGTCTTGGTAATTGCGAACGGCGTGCGCCTGGGCCATGTAGCGACGGAAATAGAATCGATCCGGGCCCATGGCATGCGGGCGCGCGGTGATCAGCCCGATGTGTGGGCTGATTGCGAACAGCTTGTAGCCGCCTAGCGCGATATCGCCAAGGGCACGCTGTAAGGCCTGCATGCGCTGCGGCATGCTGGCAGCGCCTCGATCACACAATGCCTGCCAGCCTTTGAGTTCGGCCAGCAGCTGCATCGGCGATGGGCCATCGTGGTTACCCGGAATCAACCAGGCCGGCTTGTTCAGTTCGGCCAGGCGTCGCGCCACCGGCACGGCGTTGGTGAAACGCGGCAGGTCGCCGGTGAACAGCAGGCCTTGATAGTGTGACTGGTTGAAATAGCGGGTGTCGGCACGGTCCCAGAAACCGTGCACGTCACCGATGCAGGCAAGCCGAACCGGGGGTTCGCTCATCGCTTGGGTTTGCCGCCCTGCAGGGCAAAGCGCACCGCATCCATGATGTCGAGCGGAACCTGGCGACGTATGGCTTTGATCTGTTTGGCGCGGATACGGCGCTTGGTGAAGCTGTGTGCCGTCATGTCTAGGTTTTTGAAGTGCTCGGCACGGGCCCGCGCGGTGTCCATGAGGGTGTCGACGCTGGTGAGTTCATCGTAGAAACCGGCGCTCACGGCACTCTCGGGGTTGAACGCCTCAGCCAGCGTCACCGCGCGCTGAAAGGCGGCGGGGGTCAGGCGCTGCTTCATCACCGTGATCGGCACGCGCGGCATCGGCAGGCCGATGGCGACTTCATTGGCGGTGATGGTGTAATCACCCTGCACGCCGAGGATGTAGTCACTGCTGAGCATCATGAACACGCCCATGGCGTAGGCGTGGCCGCTGCTGGCCGTGATCACCGGGTAGGGGTATTCCATGATGCGGGCGGTCAGCGAGTATCCGGCACGTAGCATGCGCAAGGTGTCGGCGTTGCCGGCCTTCATCACCTTGAGATCGTAACCGGCCGAAAGTATGCCTTCGCGCCCGGTCAGGATGACGATGGCCTTGTCTTTTTCGGCCTGGCGAAAGGCGCTGTAGATGCCTTTGAACACGGCAGGTGAGAGCGCATTGCGCTTGCCGTCGTCAATGGTGATGGTGGCGATGCCGTCATTGAATGCGTATGCGACGCTGTTGCTGGCCATGCTGTGTGCCCGGTAATTATCAGCCTTTGATTGTAGCGCGCAGGGGCGTTTGACCCTAGCCGCTCTGCTGCGTCTGTGGCCGGGCCATGTGTGTGGATGGACGCTACTGAATGGTGGGAGTAGCATGAATTTCAGGATGCGCCGTTCAAGCTTTCGGCTATCCCGAGCTATGACCACAACGCAGAGACAGCACACAAGATCATTTCCAGGCGCCATGTTGTGGCTGCTTGTCACGCTCGTGTTGCTTGGTGTCGGGGCGGGGTTTGGCTCTGAAGTCTCGCTGAGCCTTAACCAAGGTCAGGATACGGCGTTCGACGAGGCTCGCTGTGACCCGCTCGCGCTTGGTCGGCATGACGGCTGGCGGGGCAGCCCGCATCTGCGCCGCGCTTTGCCCAGTGCTGATGGTGACGACTCTTCGGATGGCGATAACGCACCGTTTGATCGACAGGCTCATCCAGGCCGGGCATACATCCTGGTGGCGGCGCTTGAGCAGCGCGGTTCGTCGCCATCACTGCATTTCGCGCGCACGCCGCGTTTCCGTCTTGCAATCTCGCGCGCACCGCCGCGCTCAGCGGTTTTCCCTACTACGTTTTCTGTCGGGTGAGGTGCGGCCAAGGGCCGCCTCACACCGTTTATGCATGACGTTGCATTCCGTTGGAGTGCAAAGGAAACACCGTATGAAAGAGCTTAAATTCAGTGATGCAGGTCATTTCAATCGATTGATCTGGCCCGATCACGGGCATGCCGTGGGTGTTGATAGCGCAGCGACGAGCTTGATGACGGATTTCGCGCGTTCGTTGCCCATGGTGATTGGCGGCAATATCAGAATTGCCGATGCCCGGGCTGAAATGAAACATCAGCACACCGGCTTCAAATGTGTGGTGGATGAACACGATGAGTTCATCGGCGTGGTTGGGCTGGATGATCTCAACGATCAGGAGGTCGTCAAGAAGGTGGCCTCCGGCTTTGAGCGGGCGGAGCTGTCGGTCGCCGATTTCATGTGCCCAAAACGGGCTTTGCGAGCGATGAGCTATGTCCAGATTGCACCCATGCGGGTTTATGCCCTGCTGTGGGCACTGCGTGGATGTGATGGCCATCATTGTCTGGTGCTTGATGATGACGCCAATGCCATTCGTGGACTGGTGGCGGCATCTGACGTGGTGCAGCGCATGGGCTTGCCGCTGGATCCATGGTCGGCATCTTTTGTGGATATCTGGATGTGTCTGAGTCAGCAACATTCGTCGCACAGGTCGGCCTGATGAGGTAACGCGTTCATGGGGGATAAGACTCCCCCAAAACACGGGCTGTTGATGCGCGCGCAGTGCTTCTACGCTGCGCGCTTTCAACCACCCGGACGATCTGATGAAAAAGGGATTTGTGGCCATTGCATTGCTTGGCTTGATGAGTGGCTGCGCCAGCATGGCCGACCTGTCGGGCGCGAAGGCCAGTGAGCGTGGGCGCGTGGACAGCAAGAACGCACAGACGCTGGCTGAAAAAAAGGAGGTCTACATCGGAGATTTCCGCGTTACTTTCGTGATTCAGGATGCCAGTACCGCGACTGCGAAAAGCCCGATGATGCGCGGTGCAGACATGAGCGACTACGCAAAGTCGACCCTGCGTGCGCGCCTCAGCGGTGTGCCGGAGGCGCATTTTCAGGCAATAACTGATCGAGCGTTCGAAGATTTCAAGCAAGGTCTGCAGGCCAAGGGCTACCGCATCCTTAGCCGAGACCATCTGGCGTCGCAATCCAGTTGGACGCGTCTGAGCTCTCAGGCCAGCCCCAATCCGCCCTACGACAAAGTGCTGAACAATGAATCGCTGATGAGTGATCTGTTCGGCGGCCGGCCGCACGACATCAGCTTTGCGCCGCGCGGCATGTCGCTGCTCAAAATTGATGCTGGCGGTCAGTATCAGGGCGGTGTCGCGAAAACCGCTGACAAGCTGGGCAAGCCGATTGTGAATGCCCACTACACCGTGCATTTTGCCTACTTCGGCAGTGAAACCGACTACACCGTTGACTATTTGAACAGCGATGTTTGGGAAGGCGAGCGCAAAGCCACCTTGTCGGCCCAGAGCAGCATGGGCCAGGGCATACAGGTGGTGCCCGGGGGTGCCATCGTATTCATGGTTGATCAGGGGGGTACGTTCAGTAAGAACGGTTTTATCGCGCTTGAAGATCCCGTTGTGGTTGGTGGGGCCTACGGGCGTAATGAGGATTCCACGTCGGGCGCGCAGAAGACCGCCAATGCGGTGAGTTCCGTGTTGGGCTTTTTCAGCGGCAGCAGCTCCAAAACCAAGGAAATTTCCGTGGTGGCAAATCCCGATCACTATCAGATCGGTGCATTGAAAGCGTTGACAGAGGCCAACGCGCGCCTGCTCCGGGCGTTCTAGCATGATCGGCCCGGGCCGTGACTGCGGCTCGGGCTTATATGTTCTTAGGGAATAAGAATCTGGGTATTTAGGTTGTTGAGGTATTAAGCGCGGAAATACGGGTATCCTCCCGCCGCCCGGACATGGGGTACTGGTCCGGACGGTATTCAGATTTGCGTCGCTGGGCGGCGCCGGGAGTTCAATATGTCCGTGTCACGTGCTGCTCTGGTCCTGTTGCTGGGCCTGCCCACTTTGGTCCATGCGACCAATGGTTACTTCTCCCATGGCACCAGCGCGACGCAAAAAGCCATGGCTGGCGCGGGCACGGCGTTGCCAGCGGATGCCTTCATCGGCACGCTCAATCCAGCGGGCGCGGTGTGGATGGGCGATGCATTTGAAGTGGGTTTGTCGTTGTTCTCTCCGCAGCGTGACTATTCGGCCAGCGCGCGTGGCGATGACGCCAACAATGGCATTTTTTTGATCCAGCCGATCGATCAGCACCGCAGTCACAATGAATTTTTCCCGATTCCCGCGCTGAGCTACAACCGCGCCTGGGGCGATCGCGCCAGCTGGGGCATTGCGCTGTATGGCAACGGCGGCATGAACACCGAATACAACGGCAATCTCGCGACGTTTGGCCAGGGGCTGACGGGTTTTGAGGCCGAGTGCGAAGGCGGGTTTGGCGGTGGCCGGGCCACGGGCGCCGACAATGCCGGATTCTGCGGTGGTCGCGGAGACGACCGCTTCGGGGTTGATTTGATCGTAATGTTTGTCGCGCCAACCTTCAGCTACAAGTTGAATGAGCGCATCTCGCTGGGTATATCGCCGCTGTTGGCCATGAGCCGCTTCGCATCCTATGGCTTGGAGGCTTTCGGCAAGTTTTCCAACGCCCCCGGTCAGGTCTCCAACCAGGGGCATGATCTGGCCTACGGTGGTGGCGCACGTGTTGGTGTGCTGACCAAGTTGCTGCCGGGTGTAACGTTGGGTGGGTCATACCAGTCGCGTGTCTGGATGACCGAGTTTGAGGACTATCAAGGTTTGTTCGCGGAGCAGGGCGACTTCGATATTCCATCCAACTGGAACGTGGGTGTAGCCCTGCGCTTGACCCATGCTCACACACTGGCGGTCGATTATCAGCGCATCAATTACAGCGAGATTGACTCGGTTGGTTTGCCCTTTGATGCCAACGATTTCGTCAACAACTGCGCGATTCCACGCCTGCTTGCCGGCTTTGGATTTGGCCAGGTCAATGACAGTGATGCCTGCTTGGGGGCGGACAGCGGCCCCGGTTTTGGCTGGCAGGACATGTCGGTGTGGAAGTTCGGCTATCAGTACGATGCCGGGCGTTACAAATTCCGTGCCGGGTATAGCCGGACGGACCAACCCATTGACGAGTCTCAAGTGCTCTTCAACGTGCTGGCGCCAGGGGTGATCGAAGAGCATTTCACCCTGGGGCTGGGCGTGGAGTGGTCGAAGAATTTCTTCGTCGATGTGGCGCTGATGTACGCCCCGGAGCGGCCGGTCAGCGGGCCCAATCCTTTGTCCAACACCGATGCCAATTTGCTTGGCCTGTTCGGTCAGGGTTTGGGGCTGGGCGGTGTCACCGGCGTGATTGGCCAGGACACCTCCCAAGCTTTTGGTGCTGATCCAGACGATCAGGTGCTGCGTCTGAATATGCGCCAGTACGAAGCCACCATCAGCTTCGGCTGGCGTTACTAAAGCGGCGAGAGCAGTTCAGGCGCCGCTGCGCGCTTCGACAAAGGCCATCAACCGATAGCCAGCGAGCATCGCGATGACGAAGGCGATGATGTCGGCATTGGCCGTCGCGATGCCCGCCACCGCCGGACCGGGGCACAGTCCGGCCAGAGCCCAGCCCAGGCCGAACAGCGCCGCGCCCACAATCAATTTGCCATCAATGGCATCACGTGTGGGCAGATAGAAGGCTTTGTCGAACAGTGGGTAGGGGCGTTTCAGTACCAGATAGAAACCCGGCAGGGTGATGGCCACGGCACCGCCCATCACGAGCATCAGCGATGGGTCCCACTGGCCGGCGATATCCAGAAAGCTCAGCACTTTGGCCGGATCCATCATGTTCGACAGGGCAAGTCCAAGCCCGAACAACACGCCGCCCAGTAAGGCAATCAGATTTCTCATGTTCAGACTCCTGCAACGTGACGAATGATGAACACCGTGGCAAAGGCCACCAGCATGAAGACTGCGGTTGCGGTGATCGAGCGTGGCGATACCCGGCCGATACCGCAGACACCATGGCCGGATGTGCAACCTGAACCCAGCTTGGTGCCAAGGCCGACCACGAAGCCGGCGAAGATCATCATGGGTAAGCTGACCTCGACGTGGATGTTCAGCGCATCAGGCGGGGCAAAAGCGATAAAGCCATAAGCGCCCCCGATGAGTCCCAGCGTGAATGCCAGGCGCCAACTCAGATCGCTGCCGCGCGACGTCACCAGATTCCCGACAATCCCGCTGACCCCTGCAATGCGCCCGTTAAAGCCAAGCATGAGCAGGGCGGAGAGGCCAATCAGCATGCCGCCCCCCAAGGCTGTCCAGGGCGTGAATTCGGTGACTGTATGCATAGGTGAAATCTCGTTTAACAGATGAATCTAATTTAGTGATTATTGAAGTAATAGCAAGAGCAAGGGAGGCTGCAATGCTGCATATGCTATAATAGAATTTACATATTACGTAAATGAATTAAGGGTGTTTGTATTATGCTTTTTCGACAACTGTTCGACGCCGAATCAAGCACTTACACTTATCTTCTTGCCTCTGATGTGGGTCGTGAAGCGCTCATTATTGATCCGGTGAAGGCACAACTCTCAGCTTACCTTGAGCTGATCAAGGCGCTGGATCTACGTCTGGTTCGCGCGATTGATACCCACACGCATGCAGATCACGTGACGGCCCTGGGTGAGCTGCGTGATCACACGCAATGCGTGACGGTCATGGGCGAATTCACCAATGCGGCTTGCGTGTCCGAGCACGTTCGTGATGGCGAGCGCATCCTGGTGGATGGTCTGAGCCTTGAGGCCATGTACACGCCCGGCCATACCGATGAATCGTTCAGCTTTTACTGCCCCGGTGCAGGGCCTGGCCTGTTGTTCACCGGTGATGTGCTGCTGATTCGTGGCACCGGTCGAACCGACTTTCAGGGCGGTGATGCACACAAATCGTGGGATTCCATCGTTAATCGGCTGTTCACTCTGCCGGACAAGACCCTGGTCTATCCGGCCCACGATTATCGCGGCTGGACGGTGTCTTCAATTGCCGAGGAAAAGCGCTTTAACCCGCGCCTTGCCGGCAAGACGGAAGACGAATATGTGCACATCATGAACAACCTCAATCTACCCAATCCCAAGCTCATGGACATCGCCGTGCCGGCCAACTTGGCTTGCGGTCAGGTGTGATGCGCATTCCGCTGATCGCGCATATTCGAAACGCACCACCGGGTGCGATGAATGATGACCTCATTGCCGGGGCCATCACCGCGATCTTGTTGATCCCGCAGGGCATGGCTTATGCCTTGTTGGCAGGCTTGCCTGCAGAGATGGGCCTCTATGCATCGATAGTGCCACCGGCCTTGTACGCACTGTTTGGCACCAGCCGCAGTCTGGCGGTTGGGCCGGTCGCGGTGGCCGCGCTCATGGTGGCGGCGGCGTTGTCTGAATACGCCGATGGCGAAGCGGCGCGCTGGATGTCAGGTGCCATGATTCTGGCCTTCGAAGTGGGTGCCTTGCTTTTCCTGATGGGTGTGTTGCGCCTGGGCGTGCTGGTGAACTTCATCAGTCATCCCGTACTGAGCGGATTCACCACCGGCGCGGCCTTGCTGATTGTGCTGAGTCAGGTGCCGATACTGCTGGGTTTATCGCTGCCGCGTGGTGCGGCTTATGAAACTGTGCTGGGCGTGTGGCACAACCTGGATGCGGTGCACCTTTTGACCCTGGTCTTTTCCTGTGTGGCGATGCTGGCCTTGCTGCTGGCGCGCGCGCCCTTGTCGCGGGCGCTGCGCCAACTCGGTATGCCGCCCCGGGCAGCGCTGCTGCTAACCCGTATGGCGCCCCTGGCTATTGTTGCGGTCGGCGCATTAGCCGCGGCGCGATTGCAGGGTGCGGAGCAGGGCCTGAGGATCGTGGGAGCCATTCCCGCTGGCCTGCCGCTGCCCAGTCTGGGATTCTTCGCAGCCGATGGCTGGCTGGCCTTGGCCGGGCCGGCTGTATTGATTGCCCTGGTTGGGTATGTGGAAAGCATTTCCGTGGCCAAGGCTTTGGCTGCGCGGCGGCGCCAGAAGATTGATCCTGATCAGGAGCTGCGTGCCCTCGGCCTGGCCAACTTTGGCGCTGCATTTGCCGGGACCATGCCGGTGGCCGGAGGCTTTTCACGCTCGGTGGTTAATTTTGATGCCGGCGCCCAGACGCAGCGCGCAGCGCTGGTGACTTCGGCGCTGGTCGCTGTGGTCGCGGTCTTCTTTACCCATTGGTTTTTTAATCTGCCAAAAGCCGTGCTGGCCGCAATCATCGTGGTGGCCGTGTGGCAGCTGGTCGATTTTCGCTCGGTAGTCCGGCATCTACGCTACGACCGTGCTGACGGTGCTTCGCAAGTTGCAACGCTGCTGGGCGTGCTGATTTTCGGCATCGAGCCGGGTTTGCTGATCGGCATCGGTTTGTCTTTGGCGCTTTATCTGTGGCGCACCAGCCAGCCGCACATCGCGCTGATTGGGCGTGTGCCGGGTACTGAGCACTTTCGAAATGTGCAGCGCCATGCGGTGCAAACCCTGCCGACCGCGGTTTTCATTCGTCCCGATGAGAATCTGTACTTTGCCAATGTCGCGGTGGTGCAGAAATTTATCGCCGACCAGGTGGCCGAGCAGGGTGACATCACAGACGTTGTGCTGGTGATGTCGGCCGTGAGCTACATTGATGCCAGCGGTCTGGAAATGCTGGAGCAGCTGGTTCAGGACTTCGCCCGTGCGGGCATTCGCCTGCATCTGGCCGAGGTCAAGGGGCCGGTCATGGATCGCTTAAAAGCCGCGCCCGAGGTGTTGGAGCACTTGCCGGTGCATCTGAGCACCGAAGGGGTGTTCGAAGCCTTGCAGGCCTCTTCGCCCGAATTCGCCGGCCAGACTTGACCCCCGAGCCTTCAGCCCCAACCATCACGTCTGCGCACGCAGGTGAAAAACAAAGCATGGTGGTAAAAACGCTGGCCTGGTTTCAGGATGTCGGTGAGAAACGCTGGGGCCCATGGGCGCTTGGCGGCGGTGTGGTGCTGATCTTGCTCATTGTGTGGGGCATGTGGATCAGTGCCGCACCAAGCGTGCCGGTGTTCCCGACCACGCGTGATGGACGCGTGGGTGTACAGACCGTGGATGCCGGCATTGCGGTGGCGGAAACCTTGCTCGACAAACGTGGCGGTTACATCAGCAATGATGTGACCCCGCCGGCCTGGTGGCTGGACAACATCCAGAACTGGGAATTCGGCGTGCTCAAGCAGTTACGCGATTTCAACCGTGTGTTGCGCAATGAAATCAGCCGCAGTCAGAGCCAGTCCGCCGAAGACCCCAAGTTGGCCCAGGCCGAACCCAAATTCAACATCGACAACCGCAGCTGGATGTTCCCACGCGCCGAGGCCGAGTATCGCAAGGGTATCGAGCTGCTCGATGACTACCGCGTGCGTCTGGCCGACGGTGATGCCAATTTTTACGCCAATGCGGAGAACCTGGTCGACTGGATGCAGGTGGTGGAAAAGCGTCTGGGCAGCATGGTTCAGCGCCTGGGTATGAGCGTGGGCAAGATGACGGTCAACGACGCTGTGCTCGAGTCCGGGCCGGATGGCGCGGCCAGCGCGGTTGCGCCGCAAAACATGCGTGAATCGGTGGAACAGACACCGTGGCTGGAGCTGGACGATGTGTTCTTCGAGGCGCGCGGTACGGCCTGGGCGCTGCAGGCGTTGCTGCAGGCGGCTGAGGCAGATTTTGCCGAGGTGCTGACCGACAAGCAGGCTGCGCTGCAGTATCGACAGGTGCTGCGCGAGTTGGAGTCGGCCAACCGGCCGCTCAGGACCATCATGATTCTCAACGGTTCGGGGTATTCGCTGTTCGCCAATCACTCGCTGGTCATGGCGTCTTATCTGGGCTCCGCCAACGCTGCCGTATCGAACTTGATCAATTTGCTGCGTGATGGCTGATCGCGTCGCGAATTGGCGCAAAGCCTGCTTATGAAGGGCTCATGACTGGGATTGAAAATGCGCTGGCGCAGTTTGCGTCGTTTGTATGGGGAATGCCGCTGGTCGTCTTGCTGCTCGGCGGTGGACTGACTTTGTTGCTGTTCAGTCGCGGCGCGCCGTATCGCCTGCTGCCTCATGCCATAGGTTTGCTGCGCGGTGATGCGCGACATCAGGACCAGGATGCCCCGGGGCAGCTCAGCCATTTTCAGGCCCTCAGTGCAGCGTTGGCCGGCACGATTGGCCTGGGCAATATCGCCGGCGTCGCCGTGGCGGTTGAGCTGGGTGGGCCGGGTGCGATCTTCTGGATGTGGATGACCGCCGTGGTGGGGGTGGCGACCAAATTCTTCACCGGAACGCTGGCCGTGATGTATCGCGGTCGTGATGATCAAGGAGGTTTACGTGGAGGACCCATGTGGGTCATCCACGAGGCGCTGTCAGCGCGCTACCGTCCTTTAGCCTATCTGTTCTGCGTGGCCGGTTTGATCGGATGCTTGCCATCGTTGCAAGTCAATCAGCTGGTGGAGACCACCCAGGCGCTGGTGTTGGCGCCGCGCGGCTGGGATCACGATCTGGCGCCTTTGATTCTGGGCTTGATCATCATGCTTGCGTGCTGGTTGATCGTGCGAGGCGGTATCGTGCGGATCGGGGCGGTGGCCGCGCGGGTGGTACCGACCATGTGCGTGATTTATCTGCTGGCCATCGGTGGCATATTGCTGGTGCACTGGTCGGCGGTGGTGCCCGCGTTGCTGTCGATATTTCGCGAAGCCTTCTCGCTGCAGGCCGCCGGCACGGGCGGACTGGTGGCCATCATCCTGCTTGGCGTGCGCCGCGGTTTGTTTTCCAACGAGGCCGGCATTGGCACGGAAGTCATGGCCCATGGCACGGCGCGCACATCGGAGCCGGTGCGCGAGGGGATCGTGGCGATGTTGGGTCCGATTATCGACACCTTGATTGTTTGCACCGCGACCGCGCTGGCGTTGTTGGTGACCGATGTCGCCAGTGTCAGCGAGTTGTCCGGCGCGAGCCTGACCAGTCAGGCTTTCGAGAGCGTATATGCCGGCTATGGTGTGGCCCTGCTGTATTTGATGGTGCTGATTTTCGGCGTTACCACCATCACCACGTACTGGTTTTACGGCGCCCAATGCGCCGTCTATCTGTTCGGTGCGCGGGCTGAAATCTGGTATCGCACGCTATACCTGCTATCGATCGTGTTCGTGGCCATGTTGCCTCTGCATGCGGCGCTGAATCTGATCGACGGCATGTACGCCTTGATGGCCATCCCGACCATGACAGCCACTTTGCTGTTGGCGCCAAAGGTGCTTGCAGCAAGTCGTGACTATGTCGTCCGCATGCGTCAGGTCTGAGTCGGCTCGGCATCTGCTAAAATACTCGGCTGCAACCCGGCCTGCCGTTGTTGGTGGTTCCGGCATTCCCAAGCCCTTCGCTCGTCGCCTCCAGGAATGGCGAGCCAAGTGACTGAATCCAAAGGAGTTATAAACAATGAATCTCGATGTGCTGAGCGCCACTGCGCGTGAACTGGTCGAGCCGGGTCGGGGTATTTTGGCGGCGGACGAAAGCTCGCCGACGATCAAGAAGCGTTTCGATTCCATCAATGTCGAATCCACCGAAGAGTCGCGTCGCGCCTACCGCGACATGCTGTTCTCGGCCGAGGGTGTGGAGCAGTACGTCAGCGGCGTGATTCTGTACGAAGAAACTCTGTTTCAGAAAGCAGCGGACGGTACGCCGTTCTCGAAGATGTTGGCCGACAAAGGTGTGATTCCCGGGATCAAGGTCGACAAGGGGGCCAAGGATCTGGCCGGTGCCGATGGCGAGAAAGTGACCGAAGGCCTGGATGGCCTGCGTGAGCGTCTGATCGAATACCGCAATGCCGGTGCTCGTTTTGCCAAATGGCGCGCGGTGATCAACATCGACGAAGATCTGCCCAGCATGTACTGCCTGGACACCAACGCCCACGCGCTGGCGCGCTACGCTGCGCTGTGCCAGGAGCAGGGCATTGTGCCGATTGTTGAGCCGGAAGTGATTATGGACGGTTCGCATGATCTGGAAACCTGCGAAGACGTGACGGCGGCGGCTCTGGCGACCGTGTTTGGTCAGCTTGACGCTCAGGGCGTGGCCTTCGAAGGCATGCTGCTCAAGCCGAATATGGTGATATCGGGCACCACCTGCCCGGTGCAGGCTGATGTGCAGACCGTGGCCGAAGCCACCGTGCGGTGTCTGACCCGTTACGTACCCGCCGCTGTGCCGGGTATCGTGTTCCTGTCAGGCGGTCAGAGCGACGAACTGGCAACTGCGCATCTGGATGCCATGAACAAGCTGGGTCCGCATCCGTGGGCACTGAGCTTCTCCTACGGTCGTGCGCTGCAGGCTGCTGCGCTCAAGGCCTGGGGCGGTCAGGCCGGTAATGTGGCGGCAGGGCAGGCGGCCTTCATGCACCGCGCCCGTTGCAACAGCGCCGCTGCGCTGGGCGAGTACTCCGACGCGATGGAAAGCGCGGCCTGAGGACCCCGTCACCCATAACGCAAAACGGCCGGTTTAACCGGCCGTTTTTGTTTGTGCGGGGCGCGTCAGCCCAGACTCTGTGACAGCTCGCGGAGCAGGGCGGCGTGGATGGCGCACAGGGCATCGAAGTCATCGAGCTTCAGATGCTCGTTGAACTTGTGAATGCTGGCGCTGACCGGGCCGAGCTCGATCACCTCAGCACCCAGCGGTGCAAGAAAGCGTCCGTCGGATGTGCCGCCACCGGTGAAGTGCAGCGGTTTGTGCCCGGTGACCTGGCCGATGGCTTTGTCAGCGGCCTCGGTCAGGCGACCAGCCGGGGTGTAATAGGGCTCGCCGGTGTGCCACCAGTCAGCGCTGTAGCGCACGTTGTGGCGATCCAGGCAATCGATGACCTTTTGCTTGAGCTGCTCTGCGCTAGAGCAGGGGGCGTAGCGGAAATTGAACACCACTTCAGCTTGTCCGGGAATGACGTTGGTCGCGCCGGTGCCGCTGTTGATGTTGGAAATCTGGAAGCTGGTCGGGGGGAAGTCGGCGTTGCCCTCATCCCAGATTGTGGCCGCCAGTTCCGTCAATGCCGGCAAGACGCGGTGGACCGGATTGTCCGCCTTGTGTGGATACGCCACGTGCCCCTGAACGCCGTGCACGGTCAGGTTGCAGCCGATGGAGCCACGCCGGCCGACGATGAAGCGATCGCCGATCTGCTCGTCGGCGGTGGCTTCACCGACGATCACATAGTCGGGTTGGGTGCCGCGCTGGCGCAGCACTTCGGCCACATAGCGCGTGCCGTCGCGGGCTGGTCCTTCCTCATCACTGGTGATCAGGAAAGCCAGATCAATGTTCAGATCGGTCTGGGCCCCGGCTTGAGCGGCGCAGGTCATCGCCGCCAGGCCTGACTTCATGTCGGCAGCACCGCGCCCGTAGAGCACGCCGTCACGCTCGCTGGGCACGAACGGATCCGAGGTCCACTGAGCCAGGTCGCCGGTCGGCACCACGTCGGTATGCCCGGCCAGCACCACCAGCGGCGCATTGGCGCGGCCACAACGGCGCAGTGACCACAGGTTGGTCACACCGTTGTGATTGAGCCACTCGTGCTCGAAGCCATAAGGCGCCAGGGCCTCGGCCAGCAGCTGGCTGCAGCCGGCATCGTCCGGGGTCAGCGAGCGACGCGCAATCAGATCCAGCAGCAGGCCGCGCGCGGCTGCGGTATCGACAGTCACGACTGGGTGGCGGCCTCACGCAGCAATTCGTTGATGCCGACCTTGGCGCGGGTGCTTTCGGTGACCTGCTTCACGATGACCGCGCAGTTCAGGTTGTACACGCCGCCGGGGCCGTTCTTGGGCAGTGAACCCGCCACCACCACGCTACCCGCCGGGACCCGGCCGTAGCTGATTTCGCCGCTCTCGCGGTTGAAGATCGGGGTGCTCTGGCCGATGAATACGCCCATGGAAATGACCGAGCCGCGTTCCACGATCACGCCTTCGACGATTTCCGAACGTGCACCGATGAAGCAGTCATCTTCGATGATGGTGGGGTTGGCCTGCAGCGGTTCGAGCACGCCGCCAATGCCAACGCCGCCGGACAAATGCACGTTCTTGCCGATCTGGGCGCATGAGCCCACCGTGGCCCAGGTGTCGACCATGGTGCCCGAATCGACGTAGGCGCCGATATTTACGTAGCTCGGCATCAGCACCACGCTGGGCGCAATGTAGGACCCTTTGCGCACCATCGCCGGCGGCACCACACGGGCACCCAGGGAGCGGAAATCGGCATCGCTCCAGCCGGTGAACTTGCCCGGTACCTTGTCGAAATAAGTCGTTTCAGCGCCTTCGATCACCACGTTGTCATGCAGGCGGAAGTACAGCAGCACGGCTTTTTTCAGCCATTGATTGACCTGCCAGCCGTTGGCGCTCGGCTCGGCCACGCGCAGGCTGCCGTCATCAATGCCGGCAATGGCCTGGCCTACAGCTTCGCGCAGCGCGGTATCGCTGGGGTCGATGTTGGCGCGGTTTTCAAAAGCGGTTTCGATCTGGTTCTGCAGGTCTTGTTGTGTCATTTGGTGCTGTCAGTCAAAAGATTGATGTGTTCGGTGACCCCTTCGCGCAGCGCATGCAGAACGGCAGGGTCGGTGAGGGCGCGGCCCTGGCGATCGGTGAGGAAGAACACGTCTTCCGCACGTTCGCCGATGGTCCCGATCTTGGCGGCGCGCAGTTCGACGTCCAGTTCATCGAAAACCACGCCAACCGTGGCGAGCAGGCCGGGGCGGTCATCAGCCACCAGTTCCATCAGGGTCTGGTTCTTGTCGCTGTCGACCGTGAAATAGATTTGTACCGGGGTGGAGAAATGGCGTGCGCGTTGCGACACCCGGCGGGCGACCGGCTGGGGACTTTCCGCCCGGCTGAGGGTCTGGCCCAGGGTTTTGCCGATTTCCTGGCGTCGGTTGGGGTCGGTGATCTCGCTGCCGTCGGCTTCACTGACGATGAAGGTGTCGAGCACGAAATCGTCCAGGCTGGACTGGATGCGTGCATCCAGAATGCTCAGGCCAAGCTGGGCCAGGCATGAACTGGTGATGCCGAACAGCTTGGGCGCATCCTTCATGTAGATCAGCACTGCGGTGCCACGGTCGCGGAAGTGGCGCACCAGGACACTGGGTTGGTCGGCCGGCGCATTGACGATGGCCTGCACATGCCAGGCAATTTCCTCGGCGCTGTGCTTGAGGAAATAGTCGTCTTCAAACCGCTCCCACACGCTGTCGATGCGGGCTTCGGCGAGACCGTATTCCAGGCACATCAGGCGGGCGGCCTGACGGGTTTCGGCGATCAGCTCGGTCATGCCGACCGGGTCGCCGCGCTCCAGCACGCGTCGTGCCGATGAGTACAGCGAGCGCAGCAGCCCTTCACGGAAGCCATTCCACAACTTGGGATTGGTTGCGCGGATGTCGCACACGGTGAGCAGGTAGAGCAGGTTGAGGCGATCCAGTGTCTCGACCTGCTTGACGAAGGTGTTGACCACGTCGGGGTCGGACACATCCTTGCGCTGCGCGGTGAGCGACATCAGCAGGTGGTAGCGGACCAGCCAGCTGACGGTCTCGCTGTCCTGGCTGGAGAGGCCGTGGCTCTGGCAGAAATCGTAGGCATCCTGAGCGCCGAGCTCGGAATGATCGCCTTCGCGGCCCTTGGCGATGTCGTGGAACAAGCCAGCCAGATACAGCAGTTCCGGTTTGTTCAGCTGATCATGCAGATCGGACAGGGCCGGGAATTCGTGGCGGAATTCCGGCACGGCCAGACGCCGGATATTGCGCACCACGAACAGGGTGTGTTCGTCCACCGTCAGGGTGTGGAACAGGTCGTACTGCATGCGTCCGATGATCTTGCCGAAAGCCGGGATATAACGACCCAGAATCCCGTAGCGGTTCATGCGGCGCAGGCTGTGCAGTACGCCGCGCTCCATGCGCAGCATGTCCATGAACAGCTGGCGCGCTTCACGGCTGTCGCGAATCTCGGCGATGTTTTCACGGTCGCGGCGAATCTCGCGCAGCGTGTCGGCGCTGATGCCCTTGATTTTGAGGTGTTCGTTGTTGGCCCAGGTGCGGAAGATCTCGAGCAGGGCCAGCGGCCGCTGCTGGAACAGATTGGCTTCGCGGCATTCGATGAAGCCATGGCGCAGCTGGAAGTGGTCATCCAGCACCTGAGGTTCATCACGCTGCTTGCGATGGAAGATGTCCTCGTCCATCAGCTGCAGGAAAATGTCGTTGAGCGCCGACAGACCCTTGATGGTGCGGTAGTACATCTGCATGAACTGCTCGACCGCAAGGTTGTGGCTCTTGTCCTGATAGCCGAACAGCTCGGCCACACGCAGTTGGTGATCGAACAGCAGGCGGTCTTCGGCGCGGTTGGTCAGCATGTGCAGGGCAAAGCGCACCTGCCACAGGAATTCGCGCCCGGAAATCAGGCTGCTGAGCTCGTTCGACTTGAGCAGGCCCTGAGCGTGCAGCTCTTCCAGCCCGGCGGTGCCGTAGTGCCGTTGCGTAACCCAGCCGATGATCTGGATGTCACGCAGGCCGCCCGGGCCTTCCTTGACGTTGGGTTCCAGCTTGTAGGCGGTGTCGTCGTACTGCTTGTAGCGCTGCAGTTGTTCGGCCATTTTGGCCTTGAAGAACTGATCATCCGGCCAGATGTTGTCCGGCCCGATGGCCTGATCCATCGCCGTGAACAGGTCTTCGCGCCCGGTCAGCAGGCGGCTTTCCATCAGATTGGTGACCACCGTGATATCGGCAGCTGCCTCGCTGGCGCATTCAGCCGGAGAGCGCACGCTGTGGCCCACTTCCAGCCCCATGTCCCAGGCAAAGGTGATGAAGGCGCCGAGCTCCGATTGAATCTGCTCCAGCTGACCTTCGGCATACAGCACCAGCAGGTCAATGTCGGAACGGGGCAACAGCTCACCGCGACCGTAACCGCCGACCGCAACCAGCGCGGCCGGTGCATCGTCGGGCACCAGCGTGGCCCAAGCGGTGACCAGCATCTGGTCAACGATGGCGGTGTAGCGGGTGATCAGCTCGCTGGCGGGGGTGCCATTGCGAAAGGATTCTGATTGGGCCTGGCGAATTTCGGTCAGCAACTGACGCCAGGCAATCGGGTCGCCGGGATTATGGCTGAGCAGCTCGCTCAGCTCAGCCGCGCTCAGCTCAGCCAGCTCCGGCTTGAGCTGCGCGCTCATGCGGCGCCTGCGGATGTGGTCAGAATCTCGTGGCCGTCAGGGGTGACCAGCACGGTGTGTTCCCACTGCGCAGACAAAGAACGGTCGCGGGTCACCACGGTCCAGTCATCCTGCAGCAGCTTCACGTCCTTGCGCCCGACGTTGATCATCGGTTCGATGGTGAAGGTCATGCCGGCTTCCAGAGTGACGCCGGTTCCCGGTGTGCCGTAATGCAGAACCTGTGGTTCCTCGTGGAATTCACGACCGATGCCATGGCCGCAGTACTCGCGCACCACGGAAAAGCCGGCTTTCTCGGCCAGCACTTGAATGGTGTGACCAATGTCGCCAAGGCGGACGCCGGGTTTGACCATGGCGATGCCGGCGTGCATGGCCTCAAGCGCCGTGTCGCACACGCGCCGCGCGATGACCGGCACATCACCGACCGCGAACATGCGGCTGGTGTCGCCATGAAAGCCGTTCTTGATCACCGTGATGTCGACATTCACGATGTCGCCACGCTTGAGCTTCTTGGGCCCGGGAATGCCGTGGCAGACCACATGGTTGACCGAGGTGCAGATTGATTTGGGAAAACCGTGATAGTTCAGCGGCGCCGGAATCGCACCCTGCTCATTGACGATATAGTCGTGACAGATGCTGTTGAGTTCGTCGGTGCTCACGCCCGGTTTGACGTGCGGCGTGATCATATCGAGAACTTCGGAGGCCAGGCGGCCAGCCGTGCGCATGTGCTCGATTTCGTCGGGGCTTTTGATGCTGATGGGCATGAGGGCTAGTGGTGGTGAGCGCTGCGTCGCCTTGGCGACACAGCGCTGACAGCTGGATTCAACCGCATATATTCGCAGAATCCGGTCGCTGTTGATACCAAAACGTGCCCTTGCAGCCCCATCTGGCCGCGTAAACATTGGCTGGATCGGGTCAATGTGCTATAAAGCGCGCCCCGCGCAGGCTGTCTCACTCGTCGGCTCGGGAAAATCCGCCGAATATCGGCTTAATCCGCACACATGCCAAAAACCTTGTCCGGGGGTCCTGCTCGCAGGCCGGTCATGGGGTATGTGGAGGCCCAACCCCATCTGGAGTAAATCATGACTCAGGTCACCATGCGTCAGCTGCTGGAAGCCGGCGCGCACTTCGGGCATCGCACCCGTTATTGGAATCCGCAAATGGCGCCGTACATCTTCGGTGCGCGCAACCGGATTCACATTATTAACCTTGAGCACACCCTGCCGATGCTCAAGGATGCGTACAACCACGCCAGCCGTATCGCGGCCAACGGTGGTCGCATCATGTTCGTGGGCACCAAGCGTTCTGCTCAGGATGTGGTTCGCAAGGAAGCCGAGCGTTGCGATATGCCGTTCGTGAACCACCGCTGGCTGGGTGGCATGCTGACCAACTTCAAGACGGTCAAGCAGTCGATCAAGCGTATGGAAGAACTGGAAGAGCAGATCAAAGACGCTGCCAAGTACAAGTTCTCCAAGAAAGAGTCGCTGATGATGCAGCGCGAGTACGACAAGCTGAACCGCAGCTTGCAGGGTATTCGCAACATGACCTCGCTGCCTGACGCGCTGTTCATCATTGATGTGGGCTACGAAAGCATTGCCGTGAAAGAAGCGCGCAAGCTGGGCATTCCGATCATCGCGGTTGTTGATACCAACAACTCGCCGAAGAACGTCGATAGCATCATTCCGGGCAACGACGACGCAACGCGTGCCATTTCGGTCTACGCTGCCGCTATTGCCGACGCTGTGCTGGCCGGTCGTGGTTCCGTGACCACCGCGCGCAAGCCCAAGGAAGAAGCGCCTGCCGCTGCCGAGCCTGCTGCACCCGCCACTGAGGCGGCCACTGAAACCCCTGCTTCCGAGGAGTCGAAGTAAATGGCGATTACCGCTGCACTGGTTAAAGAACTGCGCGAGCGCTCCGGCGCCGCGATGATGGACTGCAAACGCGCCCTGGAAGCCACCGGTGGCGACGTTGAAGCTGCGCTGGAGAAAATGCGCAAGGACGGTCAGGCCAAGGCTGATAAGAAAGCTGGTCGCGTGGCTGCCGAAGGTGTGCTGAGCATTGCCGTGGCTGCCGATGGCAAGCAGGCTGTGATGGTCGAGTACAACAGCGAAACTGACTTCGTTTCCAAGGGCGACGAATTCCAGACGCTGGCTCAGACCGCTGCTGATGTCGCGCTGTCCACCGGCAAGACCGACCCGCAGGAACTGCTGGCCGAGTCGGCCAACGGCCAGACCCTGGATGAAGCCCGCCGTGGCCTGATCTCCAAGCTGGGCGAGAACATGAGCCTGCGTCGCGTGGCCAAGCTGGAAAGCGCTGGCCAGGTCTTCACTTACCTGCACGGCAGCCGCATCGGTGTGATGGTTGCTTTGGAAGGTGGTAACGAAGAGTTGGGCAAAGACATTGCCATGCATGTTGCGGCCAGCGCGCCGGCGCATGTTTCGGCCGATGACGTGCCGGCTGAATTGCTCGACAAAGAGCGTGAGATTCTCATCGCTCAGGCTGAAGGCAGTGGCAAGCCGCGCGAAATCATCGAAAAGATGGTGGAAGGTCGCGTGCGCAAGTATCTGCAGGAAATCACCCTGGTGGGTCAGCCCTTCGTCAAAGATCCTGATGTGACCGTTGAAAAGCTGCTGGCTGACGCTGGCGCCAAGGTTACTGGCTTTGTGCGTCTGGAAGTGGGCGAAGGCATCGAGAAGCAGGAAGCCAACTTCGCTGACGAAGTGGCCGCGCAGGCGGCTGCTGCAGCGGGCGCCTGATCCCGCGCTGAGTGTGCGTCGCGCGTCAGCGTGGCGCACAAGTGTTCGCCGATGCGAGCACAAAATCAGTCATAATAGACAGATTGAATCCAAGGCCCCGGTTACGGGGCCTTTTTTCAGGCGGCGACCGTGCCGACCACAATCCATGCAAGGGGATGACCAAGCCAGCTCATGAGCGATCTGCGTTACAAGCGAATTCTTCTGAAATTGAGCGGCGAGGCCCTGATGGGCGATGCCGAGTACGGTATCTCGCCCGATGTCATGGGGCGTCTGGCAGCCCAGATCGGTGATCTGGTTGAGGCCGGCGCACAAGTGGCCATTGTGGTTGGCGGTGGCAATATCTTTCGCGGCGCTGGGCTTGCCGGCGCTGGTATGGACCGGGTTACCGGCGACCATATGGGCATGCTGGCGACGGTCATCAATGCCTTGGCCATGCAGGATGCGCTGGAGCGCCATGGGCAGAAGTGCCGGGTGATGTCGGCGGTGCGCATCAATCAGGTGTGCGAAGACTATATTCGTCGTCGTGCTGTGCGCCATTTGGAAAAGGGGCGCATCGTGATCTTCGCCTCCGGCACAGGCAACCCGTTTTTTACCACCGACTCGGCAGCGGCTTTGCGCGCGGTTGAAATCAACGCCGAGCTGATG
Source organism: Oceanococcus atlanticus (assembly GCF_002088235.1). Taxonomy (NCBI): domain Bacteria; kingdom Pseudomonadati; phylum Pseudomonadota; class Gammaproteobacteria; order Chromatiales; family Oceanococcaceae; genus Oceanococcus; species Oceanococcus atlanticus. Next base: position 260,778 of record NZ_AQQV01000002.1, on the reverse strand, counting down.
CTCAAGGCAACCAAGGTTGACGGCATCTATGACGCCGATCCAGCCAAAGTGCCGGATGCCAGTCGCTTTGACCGCCTGAGCTACGATGAAGTACTGGATCGCCGTTTGGCGGTTATGGATCAAACCGCCATTGTGCTGTGTCGCGACCACAACATGCCCTTGTGTGTCTACGACATGACCCAGGATGGCGCTCTACTCAAGATATTGCGTGGCGATCAGTCGCTGGGCACCTGGGTAGACAATCAAGATAGCGAGTAACGGGAGAACCGGCATGATTGATGACGTCAAGAAAGACGCCAGCACGCAGATGGGCAAAGCCATCGAGGCGTTGGGTGCCAACCTAAGAAAAATTCGAACTGGGCGTGCGCATCCCAGCCTTCTCGACCATGTGATGGTCGATTACTACGGCGGTGCCGTGCCGATTGGTCAATGTGCCAACGTGACGGTGGAAGATGGGCGCAGCCTGGTCATCACGCCGTGGGAGCGCGACATGGTGGGCAAGATCGAAAAAGCCATCATGACCTCCGAGCTTGGCCTGAATCCCAACACGGCCGGCACCGTGATTCGTATCACCATGCCGCCGTTAACCGAGGAGCGCCGTCGTGATCTGGCCAAGATCATGCGCGGTGAGGGCGAAAGCGCCCGGATCTCCATTCGCAACGCCCGTCGTGACGCCAATCAAACGCTCAAAGACATGGTCAAAGAGAAGATGATCAGCGAGGACGACGAGCATCGCGGTGAGCAGGAGATTCAGAAGCTGACCGACAAATATGTCGCCGAGGTGGAGGCGCTGCTCGACGCCAAGGAAACCGAGATCATGTCGGTTTGAGCAGTCGCCGCATGCAAGACAATGTCGCTGTTGCCGGGTGCCCGCGTCATATCGCGATCATCATGGATGGCAACGGACGCTGGGCGCAAAAGCGCGCCATGCCGCGCACCATGGGACACCGCGCCGGTGGCAAGGTTGCGCGCAAGATCATCGAGGCCTGTGATGCCCGTGGCATTGAATGCCTGACGCTGTTCGCCTTCAGCACGGAAAACTGGGGGCGACCCAAGCAGGAAGTGGGCGTGCTGATGGATCTGTTTCTCAGCACTTTGCGCGAGCGTATGGATGAATTCCATGAGCGTGGAGCGCGTTTGCGTTTCATCGGTGATCGCAGCAGCTTTGCCGAGCCGCTGCGCGCCGAGATGCAGCGTGCTGAGGAACAAACGGCCAGCAACAGTGGTTTGCAGCTCAATGTTGCCGTCAGCTATGGCGGCCGACAGGACATCGCAGCAGTAGCCCGGCGTATGGCCGAGCAGGTCCGTGATGGTGAGATGCAGCTCGACGACATCACCGAGCAGCGCATTGATGCCGCGCTGGCGCTGGGTGATTTGCCGCCGCCTGATCTGTTTATCCGTACCGGTGGTGAGCTGCGTATCAGTAACTTCCTGCTGTGGCAGTTGGCGTATACCGAGTTGTTCTTTACCGACACCTTGTGGCCGGATTTCGACGAGGCGGCGCTGGACAAGGCGATTGCCGGGTTTGCCGCGCGTGAGCGGCGTTTTGGCGGATTGCCCCAGGCCAAGGCCTGATTCTGACGATGCTGAAGCAGCGCATCCTCACCGCTATTGTTCTTATTCCGCTGGTATTTGCGGCCCTGTGGTACTTGCCCAATGCCGTGGTAGCGGCGATCGTGGGCGGTCTGATGCTGGCCTGCGCCTGGGAATGGGCGGGCTTCATGAGCTTGTCGGGGAGCGCTCGGGCGATGTACGTCGCGCTTACCGCGTTGCTTGTTGCGTTCGCTCACCCGGCGCTGGGTGGGGCACAGCTTTTGCTGCCGTTGCTTGCCGCAGGATTGCTCTGGTGGTTGCTGGCTACCGTTTGGGTGTTGAACTATCCGGCGGGGTTTGCCCAGATCAAATCCAGGGTCTGGCTTTATGGAGTCCTCGGGTGGGCGGCCATACTGCCGTGCTATGCGGCGATCTGGCATTTGCACGGGCTTGAGCACGGACGTGAGCTGATTTTTTTGCTGCTGTTTCTGGTTTGGGCGACAGACACCGGTGGCTATTTCGCCGGCAAACGGTTTGGCCGCCATAAGTTGGCTCCGCTGGTTAGTCCCAACAAAACCTGGGAAGGATTGGTTGGTGGTGTTGTGCTGGCCATGGCGCTGGCCGCCGCAGCGGGCTACTGGGTGTTTGAGCCGCCGCGTGTCCTCGCATTCACCGCGCTGGGGCTCGGCGTTGCCTTGGTTTCAGTGATCGGTGATCTCAGTGTCAGCATGTTCAAGCGTCAGTGCGGTGTTAAGGACACTGGACGGTTGTTTCCCGGCCACGGCGGAGCGCTGGATCGTCTTGATAGCCTGTTGTCGGCAGCGCCTGTGATGCTGGTGGCGTACGTTTACTTGGTGGCGGTTTGATGCAGCAGCTGGTCATTCTGGGCGCGACGGGCACGATAGGACGGAACACGCTGGATGTAGCGTCCCGCCACCCACAAAAAATTCAGGTTGTGGGCGTCTCGGCAAATCGTGATGATGCCGGGCTGTTTGCCATTTGCCAGGAACATCGTGTGGGCTGGGCGGCGATGGCGGATGAGGCCGCCGCACAGCGTCTGCAGCTGAGGCTGCGTGAAGCAGGCTTGCCCACCAAGGTGCTCAGTGGCGCACAGGGGCTGTGCGAACTGGCGGCTTTACCCGAGGCAACGACCGTGATGGCTGCCGTGGTTGGCGCCGCAGGCTTGCTACCCACCTTGGCCGCAGTCGAGGCGCACAAGCGCGTTTTGCTGGCCACCAAGGAAGCCTTGGTCATGAGTGGGCAAGTCTTCATGGATGCCTTGCGTAACAGCCGCGCTGAACTTTTGCCCATCGACAGTGAACATAACGCAATCTTTCAGTGTCTACCTCCGGGCAGCCATTGCGGCCAGACACCGCGCGGTGTTCGGCGTTTGATCCTGACCGCGTCTGGCGGGCCGTTTCGAACCCTGCCGATGGAGGCTTTCGCCACGGTGACGCCGGCGCAGGCCGTCGCCCACCCGAACTGGACGATGGGGCAGAAAATTTCTGTGGATTCCGCAACCATGATGAACAAAGGACTGGAGCTGATCGAGGCCGCTCGGCTGTTTGATCTGCCGTCCGCGCGCATCGATGTTTTGCTGCATCCACAAAGCGTGATTCATTCTCTGGTTGAATACGACGACGCCTCGTTTCTGGCCCAGATCGGATCGCCCGACATGCGCATTCCGATTGCCCATGCAATGGCTTGGCCGGAGCGTTTCGAATCTGGTGCGGCTTCGGTGGATTTGGCCGAGGTGGCGCGCATGGATTTCGAAGCCGCGGATTTGGCCCGTTTCCCGTGCCTGCGCTTGGCCCGTGAGTCACTGGAGGCCGGTGGGACCGCGCCAGCCGTGCTGAATGCAGCCAACGAGGTGGCGGTTGAGGCGTTTCTGCACGAGCAGGCTGCGTTTCTGGATATTGCGGCCTGCGTTGAAAGCACTCTGGAAGCAATGGATTCCGCCGGTCTGGCGCAGCCCAACTGCATAGAGTCCGTGCTCGCGGCGGATGCCTGGGCGCGCGCTCATGCCGCACAACACCTTGGGGTAAGCCATGCTTGAGGTGCTTTGGTCGGCGGGTGCGTTCGTCGTTGCGGTCGGCTTTTTGGTGGCCTTTCACGAATTCGGTCACTTCTGGGTGGCGCGTCGGTGCGGTGTTCAGGTGTTGCGCTATTCCATAGGCTTTGGCCCCGTCGTGGCCCGCCGTTATGGGCGTGATGGCGTCGAATATGCGCTTTCGGCGATTCCCCTGGGGGGCTACGTCAAAATGCTCGACGAGCGCGAAAGCGAAGTGCCCGACGCGCAAAAGCACAAAGCCTTTAACCGCAAATCGGTGGCCCAACGCATTGCCATCGTTGCCGCCGGGCCGCTGGCCAATTTCCTTTTTGCGATCGTCGCCTACTGGGCCATGTTCGTCATTGGGCAGGACGGTCTTCGCCCGGTGATCGGGCCTGTGGCTGAACAAACCCGGGCGGCCAGTGCCGGTCTGCGTGAAGGTGACGAAGTGCTCTCGCTGGACGGGCGAGACATTGCAGTTTGGGATGAGTTGCGTCCGCAGCTGCTGGATGCGGCGCTGACCCAGGAGCATGTGCCTGTAGCCGTGCGTCGGGCGGGTGGAAAGGTTGAACAGCTCAGTCTGAATCTGCGCGGGGTCAGCGTGGACCCGCAAGATGTGTTCAATCAGATCGGAATTGTGCTGCCGCGTTTCGAGTATGCGGCGGTGATTGGGCAGGTGGTCCCCGGGGAGGCCGCACAGCGCGCTGGCCTTGAGCCAGGTGATCGCATTCAGCGTCTCAATGGGCAGACCATCCAGAGCTGGCAACAGCTGCGTGATTGGGTGCGTGAACATCCAGGTGAAATCGTCCGCGTTGACTACCAGCGTAACGGGCAAAATCTGAGCCTGGAAATGCCGCTGGGGCTGCACGACGAGAATGGGCGCACGATCGGTCGCTTTGGTGCGGGCGTGGCAGCTCAACCGGAACTGTGGCAGGATTTGCAGGTTGACTGGCGTCTGTCGCCCTGGGCGGCGGTTCCGGCCGCAGTAAGTCAAACCGTCGATATGTCGGTGCTGACGCTGCAGATGCTGGCCCGAATGGTGACGGGCGATGTGTCGGTTCGTAATATCAGCGGACCGCTGCATATCGCTGAATATGCTGGTGCCACCGCGGCGGTGGGCATCGTTGCATTTTTAAGCTTTCTGGCTGTCATCAGTATCAGCTTAGGGGTTCTCAATTTGCTGCCTATCCCGGTTTTGGATGGTGGGCATTTGTTGTATTACCTCGTTGAATGGCTGAAGGGTTCGCCGGTATCTGAGCGGGTCCAGCTGATGGGACAACAAGTGGGTATGGCCGCATTGCTCATGCTGATGAGCGTGGCTTTTTATAACGACATAGTTCGACTGGTCGGGTGATGGACGAGGCGGCGATACGTGCCGTCACGCGACGTTAAAGGGAATGCGAGTGTTAAAGCGCTTTGGTCTGTTCGGGGCCCTCATGCTGATTCACGGTTTGGCAGCGGCGATTGCCCCGTTTCAGATTGAGGACATCAGCACCCAGGGTTTGCAGCGTCTGGAGCCGGATACGGTGCTGTCGTATCTGCCGCTCTCAGTCGGCGACCAGCTCAATGAAGCGAGCAGCCAGCAAGCGCTGCGCGCGCTGTACAACACCGGGCTGTTCCAGAACGTGGTGTTTCTGCGTGAAGGCGGCACGCTGATCGTGCGCGTGGAAGAGCGCCCTGCCATTGTGTCGTTCGAAATCGACGGCAATGACAAGGTCGGCGGTGACGAACTCGATCAGGCCCTGGCCGATGCCGGGCTAACCCCGGGAGAGCTGTTCCGTCAGTCGCTGCTTGATCAGGTCAAGCAGGAAATGCAGCGCCAGTATTACGCCAACGGGTTCTATGGCGTCAGTGTCGAAGCCACTGTGACCGAGTTGGACAACAATCGGGTCAGCATCAAGATCGACGTTGAAGAGGGCAAGCCGGCCAAGATCAAGTCGATCAATATCGTCGGTAACCAGGCCTTTGATGACGAAACTCTGCTGGATGCGTTTGAGTTGTCGCCAACCCAAGCTTGGCGTCTGTTCCAGTCCGATGACAATTATTCCAAGCAGAAGCTGCTGGGCGATCTTGAAGGCTTGAGCTCCTTCTACATGGACCGCGGCTATTTGCGCTTTGATGTGCCGTCAGTTCAGGTGTCGCTGAGTCCGGACAAGCGTGACATCTACATCACCATCAATGTCTCTGAAGGTGAGCCGTATCGTGTCGAGGGTGTGAAATTCTCGGGCGAACTGATCTTGAGCGAAGACTATCTGCGCCAGCTGGTTCTGGTGCGTGAAGATGACACCTTCTCTCGGCGCCTGGCAACGCAATCTGCGGAATACATGGAAGGTTCCTTGGCCAACGTGGGCTACGCCTTTGCCAAGGTTAATCCGATGCCTGAGCTGAGCGAAGATGGCCAGGACGTCACGGTGAATTTCAACGTGGTGCCGGGCAAGCGCACCTACGTGCGTCAAATCACCTTCTCCGGCAACCTCAAGACCAACGACGAAACCCTGCGGCGTGAAATGCGTCAGCTCGAGGGTGCGGTGTTCTCACGCAACCATGTTGAACGTTCGCGCACCCGTATCGCACGATTGGCCTTTATCCAGGAAGCCACCGTCGACACCATCCCGGTGCCAGGCAGCGATGATCTGGTTGACGTGGCCTTTACCGTCGAAGAACGCCCGCCAGGCTCTGTGCAGTTTGGCGTGGGTTTCTCAGGTTCGCAGGGCTTTCTGGTCAACGGCAGTCTGACCCACACCAACTTCCTGGGCACCGGCAATCGTGTGTCTCTGGAACTGGAGAACAATCAGATCGCCGACACCATCAGCGTCAGCTGGACCGATCCGTACGCCACGCCGGATGGCATCTCACGCACGGTGGCTGCGTTCTATCGTAAATCCGAAGGTGTGATTCGCTACTCCTCGGGCTTCGACTCCAACTCGATTGGTTCGTCGCTGACTTACGGTATTCCGATCAGTGAGTACTCCAGCTTCCGTCTGGGTCTGGGTGTGGAAGAGACTTCAATCAATACCTTTGCCACGGCGACGGCCGATGAAGTGCTGCGCTTTGTTGCTGAAAACGGCAGTAACTTCACCACCTACGAGTTCCGCACCGGCTTTGGCCGTGACACGCGTAACCGCACCATCTTCGCGACACGTGGTTCGCTCAACCGCATCAACCTGGATCTGGTGTTGCCGGGTAGCGACATCGAGTTCTACAAAGCGTCCTATCAGTTGCAGCACTACCAGCCGCTGTTCAGCGGTGTGTTTGCCGAGATCAATGCCAATATTGGCTACATCGAGAACTATGGCGACACCACAACGGTGCCGCCTTACGAGCACTTCTTTGCTGGTGGCACCGGCACCGTGCGCGGCTATCGTTCGGGCTCTCTTGGCCCACGCGACACCCCTTACAACAACGCTTTCGGTGGTAAATTGCGCACCACCGTACAGACCAACATCGTGATTCCCACGCCACTGGAAAGCGACAACAAGACCACCCGTCTGTCGGTTTTCTACGATATCGGTAATGTGTTTGCCGAGCCGAGCGATTGGGAATATGACGAACTGCGCAGTTCAGCCGGTCTGGCTTTCGAATGGTTCACACCATTCCTGGGCCTACTTGAGCTCAGCTACGCATTCCCGATCGAAACCGATCCGAGCATCGATCGTGAAGACCGCTTCCAGATCAATTTCGGTGGCGGCTTCTAAACCATTGACACACAGGTCGCACTGACGGCCACACAAGACGTATGAGGATAGACATGAAACGCACTTCCCTGATTGGCCTGATCATGACCGCGAGCCTGCTGTTCAGCGGTGCGGCCAGTGCCGATGTGCGCATCGCCGTAATCAACGCGGGTCAGCTGGTGACCAGTTCGCCGCAGTTCAAGTCGGCCGAAGAAGCCATGCGCAAGGAATTCGAAAACCGCGCCAAGAAACTGGAAAGCGACGTGAAAGCGCTGGCTGGCGAATTCGAGACCTTCAAGCGTGACGCAGACATCATGTCCAACGCGGAGCGTTCACAGAAAGAGAAGGAACTGACCACCCGGCGGATTGACACCGCACAGGCGGAGCGTCAGTTCAAGGAAGACTTCGCCACGCGTCGTCAGGAACTGTTCCAGAACGTTCTGGCCGACATTACCAGCGTGATCGAAAAGGTCGCCAAGGAAGGCAAGTACGACATCGTGCTGCAGGATCCGGTTTACGCGGCGGACAACATCGACATCACCGAAACCGTGCTTAAGCGCCTGCAGAAGGGCAAGTAAGCCTTGAACCCGGCGGGTCATGCCGTGGCCCTGACGCTGGGCGACATTGCCGAGCGCCTCGGGCTTGAGTGCCGGGGTGATGCGGCGCGGATCATTACCGGTGTGTGTGCGCTGTCACCGGGCCAGCCTGATTGTCTGGCTTTTGCCGGGCACGCGCGTTTGGCTGATGCGCTAAGCAGCACCGCTGCAGCGGCGGTTATTGTGCCTGCAGCGCTGGCTGAGGCCACGCCGCATGCGCTGATCGCAAGCAATCCGCAACTGGCTTTTGCCCAGGCTGCCGCGCTGTTTGCACCGGATGACCGTCCGGATGAGGGCATCGCCGCCTCGGCGGTCGTGCATCCTGATGCACAGCTGGGCGCCTCGGTGCGCCTGGGGCCGGGCTGTGTGATTGGCGCGCGGGCACAGATTGGCGCTGGCGCGTCGCTCGGTGCGGGCTGCGTGGTCGGGCGTGATGCATGCATTGGCGAAGCGGCTGATATCGGCCCGAGGGTCACCATTGGCGACCGCGTCGAGATCGGCGCACGCGCTCTGATTTTGCCGGGCGCTGTGATCGGCTCGCGAGGTTTTGGCAATGCCCATGATGGCCAGCGCTGGCATGCGATTCCGCAAATGGGCACCGTGCGCATCGGCGACGATGTGGAAATTGGTGCCAACACCACGATTGATCGGGGCGCCCTGGGCGACACCGTGATTGAAGACAATGTGCGCATCGACAACCTGTGTCAGATTGCCCACAACGTGCATATTGGCGCGCACACCGCACTGGCTTCGGGCGTGGGTATCGCCGGTAGCACGGTGGTTGGCCGCAACTGTATGCTCGGCGGCCAAGTCGGCTTGAACGGGCACATCCGCATTGCCGATGGCGTGATCATCAACGGCGGATCAAAAGTTCTGCAGGATGTTGATCAGCCGGGGCAGTATGCCTCGGGCACACCGTTGATGCCGGCCATGGCCTGGCGCCGCTTCATGGCGGTAATGAATCGATTGGAAACGCGTTTGAAAGCATTGGAGCGAGGACGCCGCGCATGACCCAGACCCTTGAGGCGATTGATTTCGCGGCGATACAGCGAATGCTGCCGCACCGTTACCCATTCCTGCTGATTGATCGCGTGCTCAGCTGCGAACCTGGCGAGTGCGTGACCGCATTAAAGAACGTCACCGCCAACGAAGAATTTTTCCAGGGCCATTTCCCGGGTAATCCGGTGATGCCGGGGGTGCTGATGCTCGAGGCGCTGGCCCAGACCTGCGGCGTGCTGGCTTCGAAAACCGCGAACACCGGCGCTGAAGATGGTGTGATTCTGCTCTTCGCTGGTATCGACAAGGCACGCTTCAAGCGCCAGGTGATCCCCGGCGATCAGCTGATCCTGAGTGGCCAGCTGACCAAGCGCAAACGTGATATCTGGTGTTTCAGCGCTGAGGCGCGAGTGGACGAGCAGCTGGCCTGCCGCGCCGATCTGCTGTGCGCGATTCACACCCCGGCCTAGTTTTTTCGGAGGCTCACCGTCATGACACAGATCAGTCCGCAAGCTTACGTCGATCCCAAGGCCGAGGTTGCCGACGATGTCGAGATCGGTCCGTTCAGCTACATCGGGCCCGGCGTCAGCATTGGCTCGGGTACGCGTATTGCCTCAAATGTGTCGATCAAGGGGCCGACCCGCATCGGCTGCAACAACGTCATCCATTCCTTTGGTTCGATTGGCGGTGATCCGCAGGATCTGACTTACCGTGGCGAGCCGACGCGGCTGGAAATCGGTGACAACAATGTCATCTACGAGTTCGTGACCTTCAACCGCGGCACCCTCAAGCAGGATGGTGTAACCCGCATTGGCAGTCACAACTTCATCATGGCTTATGTCCACGTGGCGCATGACTGCACCATTGGCAGCCACACGGTGCTGGCCAACAACACCACCTTTGCCGGCCACGTCATCGTCGAAGACTATGCGTTGACCGGCGGCATGACCGCGGTGCATCAGTTCTGCCGTCTTGGCTCGTACTGCTATGTCGGGCATGGTGGCGCCACGGTGCGCGATGTACCACCGTATGTCATGACCAGCGACTACCCGCAGCGGCCGCGGGGCATCAACAAGGTGGGGCTGGAACGTCAGGGGTTTTCGGCCGAGCAGATCAAGCGGATTCGCGAGGGTTACAAGATTTTGTATCGCTCGGAGCTGAGTCTGGATGATGCGCGTGCGCGACTGGTCGAATACGGCCAGGGTGATACGGATATCCAGCGCTATATCGATTTCATCGACCGGTCCGAACGCAGCATCGTACGCTGAGCATGCGCGTCGCGATTGTCGCCGGCGAAACCTCGGGGGACCTGCTCGCGGCTGATCTGCTGCGAGCACTCAAGGCCCGGGTGCCCGATCTCAAGGCTGAAGGTGTGACCGGTCCGGCCCTACGCGCGCTGGGCTGTGACAGTCTGGAAGACATGCAGGCCCTGTCTGTCATGGGTATTGCCGAAGTTGCCGGCGAACTGCCGCGCCTGTTGGCTCTGCGCAAGCGCCTGCTGCAACACTGGCGCACAAACCCGCCGGATGTGTTCATTGGCGTTGATGCCCCGGATTTCAATCTGGGCCTGGAGACACGCTTGCGCGCCCATGGCGTGCGCACGGTGCACTATGTGAGCCCGACGGTGTGGGCCTGGCGACCAGGTCGGGTGCACAAGATTGCGCGCGCGGCGGATCTGCTGCTGTGCCTGTTTCCGTTCGAGCCGGCCTGCTATGACGGTTTGCCGATCAAGGCTGTGTTTGTCGGCCATCCTTTTGCCGATCAGATCAAAGCGGTGCCTGACAAGGCAACCTGCCGTGCGGCACTGGGGCTGGATGCGGATGACAAGGTACTGGCGCTGTTGCCCGGCAGCCGTGGTGGGGAGGTCGGTCTGCTCGCACCACAACTTGCCCGCAGCGTGGCGCGTTTGCGCCGGCGTCTTCCGGGTATCCGTTTCATCACGCCGGCGGCCAATGCCAAGGTGCGCGGGTTGTTCGAAAGCCAGCTTGCGGCGCATGGCCAGCAAGACGCGGTGCGCATTTTCGATGGACGGATGCGCGAGGTGGTGCGCGCCGCTGACGCGGCGATCGTGACCTCCGGAACCGCGACCCTGGAAACCATGTTGCTGGGTACGCCGTTTGTGGTCGCCTACAAAGCTTCACCGATCACCGAATGGCTGCTGCGAGGGCTGGGCATGCTCAAGATTCAGCACGTGGCGCTGCCCAATATCCTGGCCGGTGATGAGGTCGCGCGTGAACTGCTGCAGGACGACGCCAGCGCAGAGAACCTCAGTGCGGCGGCAACCCAGTTGCTGACCCGGCCGCGCTGGGCGCAATTGCAACGCGCGCAGTTTGCGCCATTGGCGCAACAGCTGGATCAGCCCAGTGGTGACATCGCGGCCGACGCGGTGCTGGCTCTTTGCGCTGCGGCGTAGACGAAGCCGGGCGCGGGCCGCTGGCAGGGCCGGTGGTGGCAGCGGCGGTCATTTTCGCCCAGGTTCCCGCGGGTCTGGATGATTCCAAGCGCCTAAGTGAGAAGCGTCGTGCCGCGCTGGTGCCGGCAATCAAAGCGCATGCGCAGGCCTGGTGCATTGCGCAGGCCAGCGCCGCGGAAATCGATCAACTGAATATCCATCAGGCCACCTTGCTGGCCATGCGTCGCGCTGTTGAAGGCCTGGGTATGATCCCGGATGAGTGCATCATCGACGGCAAATTCGTGCCGCCGGGGCTGGCGTGCAGCGCGCGCGCGCTGGTCGGCGCCGATGCGCAGGTGGCCGAGGTCAGCGCGGCCTCGATCCTGGCTAAGCAGTGGCGCGATGCGGAAATGCTGCGTTGGGACAAGGTTTACCCCGATTTCGGCTTTGCCCGCCACAAGGGTTATCCCACAGCACAGCATCTGGCGGCCCTGCGCCGGGTAGGCCCGTGCGTGATTCATCGGTACTCTTACGCGCCCGTCGCCCAACATAACCTCGCTTTATGAGCGCGTTCGTCCACCTGCGGGTGCACACCGAGTATTCCCTGCGTGATAGCACGGTGCGGCTCAAGCCGCTGTTCGCGCGTGCCCGCAAGCTCGGACTGCCGGCGCTGGGACTGAGCGACGAGGCCAATTTGTTCGCTCTGGTGAAGTTTTACCGGGCCGCGCAGGCCGCTGGCGTCAAACCGATTATCGGCACCGATGTCGAGGTGCTGGAGGAAGGCCAGCCGCCACTGCGGTTTGGTCTGTACTGCCAGCATCGGGATGGCTATCGCAACCTCAGTCGTCTGCTGACGCTGGCTCAGCTCAAGGGCCGCGAACAGGGCCGTGCGCGGGTTCAGGCCGAATGGTTGCGTGAGCACGCGGATGGTCTGATCGCGGTGGCGGTGAGCAGTCAGGCCGGATTGGCCCAGTTGCTCAGTCAGCAGGAAGATGAAGCCGCCCGAGCCCTGCTTGAACCATGGTGCGCGGTGTTTGGCGACCGGCTGTACGTTGATCTGCAGCGCACCGGGCGCACCGATCATCTGGTGGGTGGCGCGCTGGATATGGCGCTGCGTCTGGATTTGCCGGTGGTGGCCAGCAACGAGGTGCGTTTTCTCGACAGCGAAGACTTCGCATCGCATGAAGCGCGCGTGTGTATTCACGACGGCGACCGTCTGGATGACGCGCGACGTGAGCGCCGTTACACCGACCAGCAGTATCTCAAGTCTGCCGAGGACATGGCGGCGCTGTTTGCAGATATTCCCAGTGCCCTGAGCAACACGGTGGAGCTTGCCCGCCGCTGCAATCTGGAGCTGGAGTTCGGCAATAACGTGCTGCCGGATTTCCCGGTTCCTGAAGGGCATACCGCGGCCAGTTACATCGAACACGTGGCGCGCGAGGGGCTGGAGAAACGTCTTGAGCGTGGCGTGCTGTTCGGTACCCGCGAGGATTACGAAGCCCGGTTGGTCCGCGAGATCGGCGTGATCAACCAGATGGGTTTTCCCGGCTACTTCCTGATCGTGGCGGATTTTATTCGCTGGTCACGCGAAAACGACGTGCCGGTGGGGCCTGGGCGTGGGTCCGGCGCCGGTTCGCTGGTTGCCTGGGTGCTCGAGATCACCGATCTTGATCCCTTGCAGTTTGATTTGCTGTTCGAGCGCTTTCTCAACCCCGAGCGTGTCTCGATGCCGGATTTCGACGTCGATTTCTGCATCGCGGGGCGTGACCGGGTCATCGATTATGTCGCCCGCCAGTACGGGCGCGATCATGTCTCCCAGATCATCACCTACGGTTCCATGGCGGCCAAGGCTGTGGTGCGTGACGTGGGGCGTGTGCTTGGGCACGGTTATGGCTATGTCGACCGCATCGCCAAGCTGGTCCCCAATGAGCTGGGTATCAGCCTGACCGGCGCCCTGACCGGGCTCGACGACAAGGCCATTGCGGCCGAGCTGGAGCAGGGGCACAGCGTACCCGAGCTGATCCGTGCAAGCCGCACCGAACTGGCTCAGGCGTATCGGGATGAGGAAGAAATCACCGAGCTGATCGATACCGCGTTGAAGCTTGAAGGGCTGGCCCGCAACGCGGGCAAGCACGCTGGCGGGGTGGTGATCGCACCGGAAGCCCTGACCGAGTACACCCCGCTCTACGTCGACCCGGATGGCCATCCGGTGACCCAGTTCGACAAGGACGACGTTGAATCCGTTGGTCTGGTCAAATTCGACTTTCTCGGACTCAAGACCCTCACGGTGGTTGATCATGCGACCAAGCTGGTCAATATCAGTCGTGCGGCCAAGGGCGAGCCGCCGGTGGACATCCGTAATCTGGAGCTCGACGATCCGGGTGTCTACGAGCTGCTGCAGAGCGGTAAGGTCACCGCATGTTTCCAGATTGAATCCGCGGGTATGCGTCAGCTGGTGCGCAAGCTGCGCCCGGACAACTTCGAGGACATCGTCTCCCTGCTGGCCCTGTTCCGGCCCGGCCCGCTGCAGTCCGGCATGGTTGATGACTTCGTCATGCGTAAGCACGGCGAGGCCGAGATCACCTATCCGCACCCCTCGCTGGAACCCATTCTGAAGCCGACTTACGGCGTCATCCTGTATCAGGAACAGGTGATGCAGATCGCTCAGGTGCTGTCCGGCTACAGTCTTGGTGGCGCCGACCTGTTGCGCCGGGCCATGGGCAAGAAAAAGCCCGAGGTTATGGCGGCCGAACGCGGCAAGTTTGTCGATGGGGCGCAGGACAACGGGGTTGATGGCCAGCTGGCCGGGGAAATTTTCGACTTGATCGAAAAATTTGCCGGCTACGGTTTCAACAAATCGCATTCGGCGGCCTATGCCTACGTGGCGTACCAGACCGCTTGGCTGAAGCACTATTACCCGGCGCATTTCATGTGCGCTGTAATGTGCGCCGATCTCGACAACACCGACAAGCTGGTGCCGTTGCTGGAGGATTGCCGGCTGCTCGAGATTCCGGTGGACGGGCCGTGCGTGAACCGCTCGGATTATCGTTTTTCGGTGGTCAACGACCGCCGTATCCGTTACGGGCTGGGCGCACTCAAAGGCGTCGGACAAGGGCCTGTCGACGTGATCCTGGAGGCGCGCGAGCAGGACGGGCCATTCAAGGATATTTTCGAGTTCTGCCGCAGGCTGGATCTCAAGCGCATGAACAAGCGCGTGCTGGAGGCCTTGATCAAGGCCGGTGCGCTGGATGTGTTTGGCGAGCACCGCGCGGCCTTGCTGGCCGCGCTGCCGCAGGCCATTGCCGCGGCTGAGCAGGATGCGGCCGCTGCCGAGGCCGGGCAGGTTGATCTGTTCGGTGAGGCTGTGCAGCAGGCGCAGGAAATCGAGATGCCGGACGTGCCGGCCTGGCAAACCCAGGAGCTGTTGATTGCGGAAAAGGAATCGCTGGGCCTGTACTTCACCGTGCATCCCATGGATCTGTACCGCCGCGAGCTGGGCCAGCTGATCAGCAACAATTTTGCCGGCATGATTGCCAATGAGCCGGCCCAGAGCAACACCCGGGGCGGAAAGCGCTGGAAGCCCAGGGGGCGCGATGTGCTGGCGGTGGGTGTGCTTTGGTCGATGCGCTTTCTTGGTGAGTTTCGGGCCATACTGAGCCTGGATGATGGCAGCGCGCGGATCAGTGCGATGCTGTCCGGTGAGGAGCTTGAGCTCAACCGCCAACGTTTGCGCCGTGAACAGCCCCTGGTGATTTGGGGCAAACTGGCCTATGACGATTACGAGGACGGTTATCGCATCCGTCCCGAGGAAATCCTCGACCTGGAAGAGGTGCGCCAACGCTTTGCGATTGGCGTGCAGATTTCGGTCGATGCCGATTTTGACTATGCTGTGCTGCAACCCATACTCAAACAACATAAGGCGACACCCGGATTGCCGGTGCTGATGCAACTGCGGGCCGATGGTCAGCAGGCTGATTTCAAGCTCGGTGCCGACTGGCGGGTGGATATCAGCGATGCACTTGTACGCGACCTGGAGGGCGTTTGCGGCAAGCAGCGGGTGCTGATTCGTTATCGACGACCGGATTTTGGCCGGTCTCGATCATCGGAGGGTGAATGAATCTGAATTATCTGGACTTCGAGCAGCCGATTGCTGATCTGGAAGCCAAGATTGAAGAGTTGCGCAACGTTGCCGATGGCAATGCGGTCAATATCAGCGAGGAAATTGCCCGGCTCGAAAAAAAGAGCCAGAGCCTGACCGAGCAGATTTTCTCCAAGCTCAGCGCCTGGCAGGTGGCCCAACTGGCGCGCCACCCGCAGCGTCCTTACACCCTGGACTATGTGGAGCACGTCTTCACTGACTTCCAGGAGCTCAAGGGCGACCGGCACTACAAGGATGATCCGCCCATGGTCTGCGGCCTGGCTCGTTTGCAGGGCCGTCCGGTGATGGTGATCGGCCAGCAGAAGGGGCGTGACACCAATGAGAAGATCCGGCGCAATTTCGGCATGCCGCGCCCTGAGGGCTATCGCAAGGCGCTGCGTCTGATGCAGATGGCGGAAAAATTCTCGCTGCCGGTGCTGACCTTTATCGACACCCCGGGGGCCTACCCGGGCATCGGCGCGGAAGAGCGCAATCAGAGTGAAGCAATCGCGCGCAATCTGTTTGAGATGGCCCGTCTGAAGACCCCTGTGATCTGCACCGTGATCGGGGAAGGCGGTTCGGGCGGCGCGCTGGCCATCGGTGTGGGCGATCACGTGGCCATGCTTCAGCACAGCATCTACTCGGTAATCTCGCCGGAAGGTTGTGCTTCGATCCTGTGGAAGAGCGCCGAGCACGCCAAGACCGCGGCTGAGGTCATGGGCCTGACTGCGCCGCGCTTGCGGGAGTTGGGTTTGATTGATGAAGTCATCCCCGAGCCTTTGGGGGGCGCTCACCGTCAACCGGCCGCTCAAGCCAAGGCAGTGTCTGACATGCTGGTGCGCACACTGGATCAGTTGGGACGGTATTCGATCAGTGAGCTGATCGCGCGTCGCGAGAAGCGCTATGCCGGGTACGGTCAGTTCCGCGAAGGCTGAAGCCGCGTTACGCGCCGCGCTGGCGGCGCTGAACGCTGATTTGATCTATCGCGTTGCCTACAGCGGCGGGCGTGACTCCAGCGTACTGTTGCATGCGCTGTCACGCTTGCGACCTGAGCTAGCCCTGGAAGTGATGCACGTTAACCACGCCATCCATCCGGATGCAGCGGCATGGGCTGAGCATGGCCGAGCGTTCTGTGCACACCTGGGGCTGACCTTAGACGTGCAACAGGTTTGCACGCCAGCACCGACAGCCAATCTGGAAGCCTGGGCGCGCGAGCAGCGCTACGCCTTGTTGGCCGACGGCCTGACCGCCAAGCATGTGGTGCTGACCGCACATCACCGCGACGATCAGGTTGAAACCGTACTGCTTAACCTCTTGCGCGGCAGTGGAGTGGACGGTCTTTCAGCCATGCCGGCTACGCGCCCGCTGGGTGTGGGGCAGCTGCAACGGCCTTTGCTTGATGTTGATGCGCAATGTATCGCGGCCTATGCCGAGGCGCATCAGCTGAGTTTTGTCGATGATCCCTCTAACGCGTCCATGCAGCACGATCGCAATTTCCTGCGTCATCAGATCGTGCCGCGGCTGCTGCAGCGTTTTCCGCAAGCGGCCGCCAACATCGCGCGCAGCGCCGGCTTGTTGTCGCAACAACGCCAACCGGTATCGGGCCACGCCGATGCGCCCTTGTTGGTGAGCGAGCTGCGCGAGCAGGCGCCGGCCGTGCGTAATCAGCTGTTACGGGTGTGGCTGCGCAATCAGGGTTTTGCGCCGCCGCGCTTCCGCATGCTCGACGACTTATGGCGTCAGATGCTCAGCGCCGCGCCGGATGCACAACCGGTGGTGCGCTGGCCGGGTGCCGAGCTGCGGCGCTACCGTGATCACATCTTCGTTATGGCGCCGCTTGGTGAACGACCAGTTCTGGACTGGCCTGTCGCGCACGCAGGTTCGCGTGTCTGGCCTGCCGGAGGCCGCGTGCACTGGTCCGTTGAAACCCAGGCCCCGGTTCGCATCGCTTCACCACAGGGCGGTGAGATGTTGCGCTTTGGCGGCATGCAACGACGGCTCAAAAACCTCTATCAGCAGGCCGGTGTGCCACCTTGGCAGCGTGCGCGGGATCCGCTGCTGTGGGCTGGCGACGAACTGCTTGCGGTGGGAAATCGCTGGCGTGCCGAGACGGGGCTTGTATTTGAGTGGTCTTGGGAGCTCGGCGAAATCGAATAATTTCCATTGAAATTAATTGCTTAGGTTGGTTTTTTCGGGTTTGATGGCGGGCCTGCACAATTGTCCGATGACAAGCCCATCAGCTAAAATGAGCGGATAATTTCGGAGCCCCCATGAATCACCAATCTGACACGCGTTTCGTTTTTGTCACCGGGGGCGTGGTGTCTTCGCTGGGCAAGGGTATTGCGGCTGCTTCGCTTGCGGCTTTGCTCGAATCGCGCAAGCTGCGCGTTGCCATGATCAAGCTCGATCCGTATCTCAACGTGGATGCGGGCACCATGAGTCCGTTCCAGCACGGTGAGGTCTATGTGACACAGGACGGGGCGGAAACCGACCTTGACCTGGGCCACTACGAGCGTTTCCTGCGCAACAAAACCAGCCGCCACAGCAATTTCACCACCGGCCAGATCTACTCCAATGTGCTGGAGAAAGAGCGCCGTGGGGACTATCTCGGCGGTACTGTGCAGGTCATCCCGCATATCACCGATGAGATCAAGCGCTGCATTCTGCAGGGCGGTGAAGGGGCCGACATCTGCATGGTCGAGATCGGTGGCACCGTGGGTGACATCGAGAGCCTGCCGTTTTTGGAGGCGATCCGTCAGTTCGGCGTCGAATACGGCCCCGAGCGGTCGATGTTCCTGCATCTGACCCTGGTGCCCTACATTGGCTCATCTGGCGAGATGAAAACCAAGCCCACGCAGCACTCGGTCAAGGAACTGCGTGGCATCGGGATTCAGCCCGACATCCTGATCTGCCGCAGTGATCGCGAGATGCCGGCCAACGAACGGCGCAAAATTGCGCTGTTCTGCAATGTGCCCGAGCAGGCGGTGATTTCGGCCACCGATGTCAAAGACATTTACACCATCCCGACGCACTACTACGAGCAGGGTCTGGACGAGCTGGTGGTCAAGCGTTTCGGTCTGGATGCGCCGGCAGCGGATCTGTCCGAGTGGGCGCATGTTATCGATGCGGCCGAGCGCCAGGATGCCGAGGTCAAGGTCGCCATGGTCGGTAAGTACGTCGACCTGGCGGACGCCTACAAGTCGGTCAATGAAGCGCTGCACCACGCCGGCATCCATACCAATACGCGGGTGCGTATCAACTATGTCGATTCCGAACGCTTGGAGTCGGAAGGCATCGAGCAGCTGGCCAGCGCCGATGCGATATTGGTCCCCGGCGGCTTTGGTGAGCGTGGCGTCGAAGGCAAGATTGCCGCGGTGCGCTACGCCCGTGAAAAAGGCGTGCCGTATCTGGGAATCTGTCTGGGCATGCAGATCGCGGCGATCGAATTCGCCCGTGATGTGGCAGGGCTTGAAGGCGCGCACAGCACCGAATTCAATGCCGAAACCCCGCATCCGGTGATCGGCCTGGTGACCGAATGGCACAACCCGGATGGCAGTGTTGAGCAGCGCAGTGCACAGGACCGCAAAGGCGGCACCATGCGCCTGGGCGCGCAGACCTGTCATCTGCACCCGCAAAGCCGGGTGCGTGCGTTGTACGGCAGCGACGAAATCGTCGAACGTCACCGTCATCGCTACGAGTTCAACAACGCTTACCGTGAGGCCCTGGCCAGCAAAGGCATGCTGTTTGCCGGCGAGCAGCACGAAGATCAGCTGGTCGAAATCATCGAGCTGCCGGATCATCCGTGGTTCGTGGGTTGCCAGTTCCACCCCGAATTCACCTCCACGCCGCGTGACGGGCATCCCTTGTTCCGTGGTTTCATCGCTGCGGCGCGTGAGCGCAAGCTGGCCCCGCAGGAGGCTTGAGCATGACCGCGATTGCAGGCTACGAGGTAGGGCTGGACCAGCCGCTGCTGTTGTTGGCGGGGCCGGACACACTGGAAAGTCTGGACATGGTGCTGGAGGTTGCCGGGCATCTGAAGGAGGTCACCGCCAGACTGGGCATCTCCTACGTGTTCAAGGGCAGTTTCGACAAGGCCAACCGCAGTTCGCACAAGAGCTACCGTGGGCCGGGCATGGACGAAGGTCTGCACATGCTGTCCGAAGTCCAGCGCCAGATTGGTGTGCCGGTGATCACCGATGTGCACGAAGACACGCCGATCGAAGAGGTCGCCGCTGTCGCTGATGTCATTCAGACCCCGGCTTTTCTGTGCCGCCAGACCAATTTTATGCAGCGCGTGGCGTTGGCCGGCAAACCGGTCAACGTCAAGAAAGGACAGTTCATGTCGCCCTGGGAAATGGGCAACGTGGTGGCCAAGATGCGCGAGGTTGCACCCGAAACACCGGTGATGTTGTGCGAGCGTGGGTTCTCGTTCGGTTACAACAACCTGGTGTCGGACATGCGCGGACTGGCGGCCATGCGTGCCACCGGCTGCCCGGTGGTGTTTGATTGCACCCATTCGGTCCAGTTGCCGGGCGGGCAGGGCAATGCCTCCGGTGGGCAGCGTGAATATATTCCGGTGCTGGCCCGTGCGGCGATCGGCGCCGGGGTTTCCGGTCTGTTCATGGAAACCCATCCCAAGCCGGACGAAGCGCTGTGTGATGGCCCCAATTCCTGGCCGCTGGCTTTGGCCGAAGCGCTGCTGACCCAGCTGGCCGCACTGCATCAGGCGGTGCAGGCTGCGCCGCTGGCTGAAGATTTACTCTGATTTGTTTGTGAACCGCCATGTGCAGATCGCACAGGGCCTGAATCAACCCCGAAGTGCGGCGTTATGGCCGAACACTTCGGCTATTGCTTGAGTGGGAGTCACCGTATGAGCCGTATTGCCAAAGTACATGGGCGTGAAGTTATTGATTCACGCGGAAATCCGACCGTCGAAGCGGAAATCACCCTGGACGATGGCAGCTTTGGCCGCGCTCTGGTGCCTTCGGGCGCCTCAACCGGTGCGCGCGAAGCGGTCGAATTGCGCGACGGTGATGCAGCCCGCTACATGGGCAAAGGTGTATCCAAGGCTGTGGCCAATGTGAATGGCGAAATCGCCAAAGCGGTGGCCGGTCTGGATGCCGCGGATCAGGCCAGTGTCGATCAGACCATGATCGAGCTGGATGGCACCGACAACAAGTCGCGTCTGGGCGCCAACGCCATTCTGGCGGTGTCGCTGGCCGCGGCCCAGGCGGCGGCGGTTTCACGCAAGCTGCCGTTGTTCCGCCATCTGGGCGGTGAGGCGGCCAACACGCTGCCGGTGCCGATGATGAACGTCATCAATGGTGGCGCACATGCCGACAACAACGTCGACATTCAGGAGTTCATGATTCTGCCGGTGGGTGTGGAGAGCTTCTCCGAATCGCTGCGCGTGGGCACCGAGATCTTCCATCACCTGAAGAAAGTGCTGAATGCGCGCGGGCTCAACACCGCCGTCGGTGATGAGGGTGGCTTTGCGCCCAACCTGCCGTCCAATGCGGCCGCGGTTGAAACCCTGGCTGAGGCGGTCGAGGCGGCCGGCTACGGGCTGGGCAAGGATGTGCTGCTGGGGCTTGATGTGGCCAGTAGCGAGTTCTACAAGGACGGCATCTACACGCTGGCCTCGGAGAACCGTCGTTTCAACAGCGCTGAATTCTGCGATTACCTTGCCGAGCTGGTGGGGCAGTTCCCGATCATCACCATCGAAGACGGCATGGCCGAAGATGACTGGGACGGCTGGAAGTTGCTGACCGAACGCCTGGGTGGCACCACTCAGCTGGTCGGTGATGACCTGTTCGTGACCAATCCGGCGATTCTGGCCGAGGGTATCGAGAAGGGTGTAGGCAACTCGATTCTGATCAAGGTCAACCAGATCGGTACCCTGACCGAAACCCTGCAGGCCATTGCCATGGCCGACAAGGCTGGTTACTCGGCGGTGGTTTCGCACCGCAGCGGGGAAACCGAGGACGCGACTATCGCGGATCTGGCGGTGGCGACCACCGCAACCCAGATCAAGACCGGATCGCTGTGCCGCTCCGATCGCATCGCCAAATACAACCAGTTGTTGCGCATCGAAGAAGCGCTGGGCAGTGCCGCGCGCTACCCCGGTCTGTCTGCATTTCCGGTCAAAGCCTGAAAAAACGCCGACATCGCGGCCTTTTGCTAAACTGCGACCATGCCGCGTTCGACCTGGGTAATCATCGGTGCGGGGATCATCTACCTGCAGTACCGGCTCTGGATAGGGCCGGGCGGCTGGCTTGACGCTGCCGATCTGAGCGCTCAGGTCGAGGCCGCAGCCACCCACAACACCCAGTTGCGGGTGCGCAACCAGGCGCTTGAAGCCGAAATCGAGCGGCTGGAAACCGACCCGGATGCCATCGAATATCACGCGCGGGCGGATCTTGGCATGGTCCGCCCCGGTGAAACCTTTTATCTGATCGTTCATTGATGAATTCGGGTTTGTGGGCGATCGTGCCCGCCGCGGGCGTAGGGCAACGCCTTCCAGGGGATGTGCCCAAGCAATACCGTATGCTCAATGGCCAGCGCGTGCTGGACCACTGTCTGGCCCGTTTGCTGGCGCAGCCGCGCATCAGCGCGGTCATGCTGGCGCTGAGCGCCGACGACACACACTGGGCAGATTGTGCTCATGCCGAAGATGCGCGGGTGCACACTTGCGTGGGCGGCGCTGAGCGGGCCGATTCGGTGCTCGCGGCGCTTAACGCGCTGATGGCGCTGCCGCAGCCTCCGGCCACAGACAGCGGCGTGTTGGTGCATGATGCCGCGCGGGCGTTGCTGCCGGCTGATGCGCTGGCGCGCCTGTTGAGCACGCCGCCCGGCGCCGATGGGGCCTTGCTGGCGGTGCCGGCCCAGGACACGCTCAAACGCAGCCAGGACGCGCGCACCGTGGCTCAGACCATTGACCGCGGCTGCATCTGGATGGCGCAGACTCCGCAGTACTTTGAGTTCGCGCGGCTGCATCAGGCTCTGGAGCGGGCCTTGCAGCAGGGGCTTGCGATCACCGACGAGGCCTCCTGCATGGAGCTGGCCGGGTACGCCCCCCGTCTGGTGCCGGGCGATGCGCTCAATTTCAAGATCACCACGCCGTCGGATCTGCGTTTGGCCGAGGCTTTGCTGGAGCAGGCATGAGAGTAGGAATGGGTTTTGATGTTCACCGCTTCGGGCCGGGTGATTACGTCACCCTGGGCGGTGTTCGTGTGCCGCATGATAAAGGCGTGATCGCACATTCCGACGGCGACGTGCTGTTGCACGCGCTGTGTGATGCACTGCTCGGTGCAGCGGGGCTCGGCGATATTGGTCAGCACTTTCCCGACACTGATTCCAGCTACGCCGGTGCCGACAGTCGGGAGCTGCTCAAGACCGTGCTTGAGCGGGTGGGTGAAGCGGGTTGGCGGGTCGAGAATTGCGATCTGTGCCTGATCAGCGAGCGCCCCAAGTTGTCGCCGCACCGTGATCGCATTCGTCAGACCATTGCTGCGCTGCTCGGGGTGCCGCTGGATGCGGTGAACTTGAAAGCAACCACCACTGAAAAGCTCGGTTACACCGGTCGTGGTGAGGGCCTGGCGGCCCAGGCTGTGGCTTTGCTCGAGCGCGTCTAGGCTTTAGCCGCGGCGCAGCAGCACCAAGGTTGCGCCGTGCCCGCCGGCCCAGGTCGGGGCCGAACAGTAAGCCAGCACATCGTCGTTCTGACGTAGGCTGATCTCGACCCGGTGCTTGAGTACCGGCACGCCACGCGGTGAATGCAGGCCCTTGCCGTGAATGATTTTGACGCAGCGCCATTGGCGCTGCTGCGCGGTGATCAGAAAACTCTGCGTCGCACGGTGGGCCTCGTCGCGTCGCAATCCGTGCACGTCCAGGGTCGATTGAATCGCGAACTGCCCCCGGCGCAGCTTGCGCAAGATGGCCCGCGGCAGGCTGCCGCGACGAAATTCCTGCTCATCGCCGGTATTGAAATCTTCCGCATCAAACGGCCCGAGCATGGCTTCCTGCATGATCTCGGCGTGCTCGCGCTGGCGCCGCTCGTGTTGCCCCTGGGTCAGGTCGGGCGGCAGTGGGAGCGGCGCGCGCTGGCGTGCATCCAGCGGTTTGACCCGCGCCAGTTCGGCGCGCCACGCAGACAGCTCATCGCCGTCATCATCGTCTTGGCCAAATCCGTCGTGCGGCATCATCCTGCCTTTCTCCCGCGCCTCGTTGGGCGTGGCTGCGTTCAACTGATAATATTCGCGCCGCTTATGCGCATACTTCTCTCCAATGATGATGGCATACACGCGCCGGGATTGCGTGCACTGGCACGCGCCCTGGAATCGCTCGGGCAGCTCACCGTGGTGGCGCCGGATCGAAATCGCAGTGGTGCCAGCAATTCTCTGACTCTGGGTCGGCCGCTGCGGATCAACGAGATGCAGCCTGGCTGGTATTCGGTTGATGGCACGCCGACGGACTGCGTGCACCTGGCGATTACCGGGCTGCTTGATCATCGCCCTGACATCGTGGTGTCCGGCATCAACGCCGGCGCCAACTTGGGTGATGACACGCTGTATTCGGGCACGGTGGCGGCGGCGATGGAGGGGCGCTTCATGGGCCTGCCAGCCATTGCCGTGTCAAATGTCGGGTACCAGCCGCAGCACTACGATGCGGCGGCGCAGGTGGTGGTGCGCCTGTTGCAGGATCTGCCTTCACACCCCCTGCCACCCAGCAGCATTCTGAACATCAACGTGCCCGACGTGCCGTATGAGCAGCTGCAGGGCATCGAGGTGACTCGGCTGGGCTATCGCCATATTGCCGAGGACGTGGTCCGCGACAAAGATCCGCGCGGCCGACCGATCTACTGGATTGGCCCGGCCGGTGGTGAAGAGGATGCCGGGCCCGGCACCGATTTCCACGCGATCAATCAGAACAAGGTGGCCTTGACCCCGCTGCAGATCGATCTGACCAACCACAGTGCGCTGGATGGTCTCAAGGGCTGGGTCCCGGATCTGTGATCGGGCAGGGCGGCAAGCGCCGGGGTCTGACCCCGGAGTTTTATCGCGCCAAGTTGATTGAGCGTCTGGCGGCCAAAGGCATCCACGACGAGCGTGTTCTGGAAGCCATGGGGCGGGTGCCGCGGCATGAATTTGTCGATGCCGCCTGGGACTTGCGCAAATCCTACGAAGACACCGCCCTGCCGATTGGTCGCGGGCAGACCATATCGCAGCCCTTTGTAGTCGCATTGATGACTCAGGCCCTGCTTGAGGGGCGCGAGGCGCGTCACGTGCTTGAGGTTGGGACCGGTTGCGGCTATCAGACCGCAGTGCTGGCCGAGTTGGTCGACAGGGTCTACTCCGTCGAACGCATTCGGGCCTTGAATCAATCGGCCGAGCGCCGCCTGCGCGGCCTCAATTACATGCGGGTTTACCTCAACCATGGCGATGGTCATGAAGGCTGGGCCCAGCAGGCCCCGTTTGATGGCATCATCGTCACTGCTGCAGCCGCACAGGTGCCGGAGGCTTTGCTCACTCAGCTGGCGCCGGGTGGACGGCTGGTTATTCCGGTTGGTGCGCAGGATGGCCAGCAGCTGTGCCGTTTCACTCTCAAGCCGGATGGCGGACTGAGCCGCGAGATTCTCGCCGGAGTCAGTTTCGTGCCCATGCTGGCGGAAAAAATCGACTGACCCTGGCGGGACCCGAAAACGCATGTGGCTGAAACTTTATGACTGGGTGCTGCGCCTGTCCGCGCACCGCCGCGCCCCGGCCTGGCTGGCCGGATTGTCGGTGGCCGAATCATCGTTCTTTCCCATCCCGGTCGACGTGATGCTGGCGCCGATGGTGATGGCGCGACCGGAGCGAGCCTTGCCACTGGCATTGCTGACCACCGTGGCATCGGTGATCGGCGGTGTGATCGGGTTCTTCATAGGCTTGTGGTTGCTGGATGCCGCGATGCCGCTGATCATCGACATGGGGTATCTGCCAGCCTACGAAACCGCGCGCCTCTGGTTCGAGCAATGGGGTTTTTGGGCGGTTTTTCTGGCCGGATTCACGCCCATTCCATACAAGGTTTTCACCATCGCTGCCGGTGCTGGCGGCATGTTTCTGCCGCTGTTTGTCGCCGCCAGTTTGGTCGGGCGCGGCGGTCGCTTTTTTCTGGTCGCCTTGCTCGTGCGCTGGGGTGGCCCCAAGATAGAGCCTCACCTGAAGCGCTACATGGACCAGATCGCGTGGAGCACCCTCGCCATACTCGTGCTTGGCCTGCTTGCCTACCGTTACTGGTAGCGCTGTGCACCGTCGTGCTGACGGCCTGTTCAAGCAGCTGGGTGCGCTGGGAAGAGCGTGACCTGAGCTACACCGTGAAGCCCGGCGATACGCTCTACCGAGTCGCCTTTCAGCATCAGCTTGACCACCGTGATCTGGCCTGGTGGAACGGCATCGGCCGCGACGGCACCTTACAGCCCGGACAGATTCTGCGTCTTGACCCGCCGCTGCCGGGCGAGTTGCGGCGTCCGCATGTGCCCAGCAACAGCGGCGTTGTGTCTTCGCGTCGTCCGCCGGCCGAACCGGTGGCGCGACCCAGCACCCCACGTCCGGCCGCACCGGCGCAGCCGCGTGCCACGCCGCGTCCGGCCAGCGCGCCGGTGGTGGGACCAAAGCGCTGGCAATGGCCGGTGCGTGGTCCGCTGCTGGCCCGCTTTGCGCCGGCACAGGGGCGCAAGGGCATCGATATCGGTGGCAAGGCGGGTGAGACCATCGCTGCGGCGGCCGATGGCAAGGTGGTGTATGCCGGTGGCGCTCTCAAGGGCTATGGTGAGCTGGTCATCATCAAGCACGGCGAAGACTATCTGACCGCTTACGGCCACAATGCCAAGCTGCTGGTGCAAGAGGGACAGCAGATCAAGGCGGGGCAGGCCATTGCGACCATGGGCCTGGGGCCGCAGAACCGGCCGCTGGTGCATTTCGAGATTCGTCGCCTGGGTCAGCCGGTCGATCCTGAGCCACTGCTGCCCTAGCGCGAGCACCCCAATCTCAACATTCGGGGCGTTCTTGTCTTTGCAACTCGCCCCGGCCCTAGCCGCGAGCGCCGCTGCAAGATAAAATCCGGCCCCTTTGCCCACTGATTGCTGCAATGCAAGACAAATTCCAACGCATCGAGCGTCTCCCGCCTTATACCTTCAACGTCGTCGGCGATCTGAAGAAGGCGGCGCGAGCGCGTGGCGAGGATATTGTCGATATGAGTATGGGCAATCCGGACCAGCCCACGCCGCAGCACATTGTCGACAAGCTGGTTGAAACGGCCCAGCGCGGTGACACCCATCGATACTCGGTAAGCCGCGGCATTCCGCGTCTGCGCAAAGCCATCTGTGACTGGTACAAGCGCAAGTACGATGTGGATCTGGACCCCGAATCCGAAGCCATCGTCACCATCGGCTCCAAGGAAGGTCTGGCGCATCTGGCGCTGGCGACATTGGGTCCTGGCGATGTGGTGCTGGTACCCAATCCGGCTTACCCGATCCACCCCTATGGAGTGGTCATTGCCGGTGCCGATGTGCGCCACGTCAAGATGGTGCCGGGCGGCGATTTCTTCCACGAGCTGGAAAACGCGATTCGCGAATCATGGCCGGCGCCGAAGATGATGCTGCTCAACTTCCCCTCCAATCCGACCGCCGATTGCGTTGATCTGGCCTTCTTCGAGCGGGTGGTGGAAGTGGCCAAGGAATACGGCCTTTGGATCGTTCAGGATCTGGCCTATGCCGAGTTGTGCTTCGATGGCTACAAGGCACCGTCGATACTGCAGGTGCCAGGCGCCAAGGACGTTGCCGTCGAGTCCTACTCGTTGTCCAAGACTTACAACATGCCCGGCTGGCGTGTCGGCTTCATGTGTGGCAATCCGACCATCATCGCCGCGCTGGGGCGGATCAAGTCGTATCTGGATTACGGCACCTTTACGCCGATCCAGGTCGCGTCGATTGCAGCGCTGAACGGCCCGCAGGAATGCGTGACCGAGATCTGCAACATGTACGAGAAGCGTCGCGATGTGCTGTGTGACGGCATGAACGCAATGGGCTGGCAGGTCAACAAGCCCAAGGCCACGATGTTCGTGTGGGCGCCGATTCCGGAGCCGTTCAAGGCCGAGGGTTCGCTGGAATTTTCCAAGCGCCTGCTGGCTGAGGCCAAGGTGGCGGTGTCGCCGGGCGTGGGCTTTGGTCACCATGGGGACGATTACGTGCGTATCGCCCTGATCGAGAACGAACACCGCACGCGGCAGGCTCTGCGGGGCATGCGGCGGATGATGGAAAAAGCGGGATAAGGAATTCCATGAGTTTGAAAATCGGCCTGCTGGGCCTGGGAACTGTGGGCGCAGGCACGGTCAAGGTGCTGCGTGAGAACACCGACGACATCACCAGCCGGGCCGGGCGTCCGATCGAGATCGTGCGCGCGGCCGTGCGCGATCCGGCGCTGCCGCGAGACTGCGATCTGAGCGGTATCGAGCTGGACAGCGACGCCGATGCGTTGGTGGCAGATCCGCGCATCGACGTGGTGGTCGAGTTGATGGGCGGTATCGGTCGCGCCCGCGAACTGGTGCTGGCGGCGCTGGCCAACGGCAAGTCGGTGGTCACCGCCAACAAGGCCTTGATTGCCGAGCACGGCAAGGAAATTTTCGAGTGCGCCCAGGCGCACGGTCAGGTCGTGGCCTTTGAAGCGGCCGTGGCGGGCGGTATCCCGATCATCAAAGCACTGCGAGAAGGTCTGGTCGGCAACCGCATTGACCAGATCGCCGGCATCATCAACGGGACGACCAACTTCATTCTCAGCCGCATGGAAGCGGATGGTGCCGACTTCGCCGAGGTGCTGGCCGAAGCCCAGGCCAAGGGCTATGCCGAGGCCGATCCGACCTTCGACGTCGAAGGCATCGATGCCGGGCACAAACTGGCGATTCTGGCCACGCTGGCCTTTGATATTCCTTTGGCCACCGATCAGCTGCACACCATTGGCGTGGGCAAGGTCAGCGCCGAGGACATCAGCTTTGCCCGTGAGCTGGGCTATCGTATCAAGCATCTGGCGGTGGCCCGGCGCAGCGAAGCCGGTGTTGAGCTGCGGGTCGAGCCGACCCTGGTTCCGAAGAACGCGTTCGTGGCCAAGGTTGATGGCGTCATGAACGGTGTATCGATCAGCGGCAACGCGGTCGGCACTGCCGGCTTCTATGGTCCGGGCGCGGGGGCTTTGGCCACCGCATCGGCGGTGGTTGCGGATATCGTCGACGTGGCGCTCGGGCATGCCATTGCGCCACCGGCCATGGCCCAGGAAGTCAGCTTCGTGCCGCAGTCGGCGGTGGTCAGCGCGCATTATCTGCGGATGCGGGTGACCGATCAGTCGGGCGTGATGAAAACCATCAGTGGCATCCTCGCAGGCCTGGATATCAGCATCGAAGCGATGGTGCAGAAGGAGTCCTCCGAAGGGCAGGCCGAGGTCGTTCTGATCACCCACGAGGTCAGCACCGGCGCAATCACGCAGGCCATGGACGAACTGGCGGCGTGCGACGCCGTACACGGCGGCATCGTGCAGATGCGCCTGGAGCATTTGAGCGAATGAACAGAGTCATGAACGGAACATCCCTCTACACCGGTCTGGTTGACCGCTATCGCGCGCGCCTGCCGCTGGCCCCTGGTGCCGAAGCCATCAGCCTGGGGGAGGGCGCCACGCCGCTGATCAAGCTGCGCAACATCCCCGGCGATGTCGGCTTCAGCGGCGAGATCTACGTCAAATACGAAGGTCTCAATCCGACCGGTTCATTCAAGGACCGCGGTATGACGGTGGCGGTGACCCAGGCCCATGCCGAAGGCAGCAAAGCCATCATCTGCGCCTCAACCGGGAACACATCGGCCGCCGCTGCGGCCTATGCCGCCCGCGCTGGCATGACCGCTTTTGTGCTCATTCCTGAGGGCAAGATCGCCATGGGCAAGTTTTCCCAGACGGCGATTCATGGCTGTTCGGTGATACAGATTCGCGGCAACTTCGATGACGGCATGCAGCTGGTCAAGGACGTTGCCGAGACTTTGCCGGTGACGGTGGTCAACTCGGTCAATCCGTACCGCCTGCAGGGTCAGAAAACCGCCTCCTTCGAGATTGTTGAAGCGCTTGGCGATGCGCCCGACTACCACTGCCTGCCGGTCGGCAATGCGGGCAACATTTCGGCCTACTGGATGGGCTACCGCGAAATGGCGACGCCGCGTGCCGGTGAAACCCCGATCGCGCCGGACAGCTTCAGCTACCTGCGTGAAGCGGTGACCGACAAGCTGCCGGTCATGTGCGGTTTTCAGGCTGCAGGCGCGGCGCCGTTTTTGGCTGGTGCGCCGGTCAAGAATCCGGAAACCGTGGCCACCGCGATCCGGATTGGCAACCCGCAAAGCTGGGCTCATGCCGAGACCGCCGTGCGCGAATCCAATGGGCATTTCGACGCTATTGAAGATGACGAAATACTGGCCGCACAGAAACTGCTTGCCGAGCGCGAAGGTGTGTTCTGTGAGCCGGCTTCGGCCAGTTCTCTGGCCGGTGCGCTGCGCGATATCGCCAGCGGCAAGATCAAGCCGGGCAGTCGCGTGGTGTGCACGCTGACCGGGCACGGTCTGAAAGATCCGGATATCGCGATCAAGCAGGCCACAGCCGAGCCGGTCACCGTTGACGCCACTCGTCAGGCGGTCGAAGACGCGCTGGTTAAAGGGCTTTAGTCGCCGCTCATGACGACACTGGCCAGCCGTGCGCTGAGCCGGCGCAGTCCCAAGGCGCCGCCCCTGGACGGGGTGGCTCATCCGGTGTTGCAGCGGGTTCTTAGTCACCGTGGCCTGGTCGAACGCGAACGTGATCTGGGGCTGGCGGGGCTGCTGTCCTGGCGCGAACTGAAAGGTATCGATGCCGCGGCGGCCTGTCTGGCTGATGCGCTGGCGGCGCAGCAACGCATCCTCATCGTTGGTGACTACGACGCCGATGGCGCAACCGGCGTGGCCCTGGCCGTCTCGGCGCTACGTGAGATGGGGGCGCAGGCGGTGGACTATCTGGTCCCGGATCGCATCAAGCTGGGTTACGGGCTGTCGCCGGCCCTGGCGGAGCTGGCTTTGTCGCGCACGCCCGATGTGGTCGTGACCGTGGACAACGGTATCAGCAGTGTCGCCGGGGTGGCGCGCCTGCGTGAGGCCGGGGTTGCGGTGGTGGTGACGGACCATCATTTACCTGGCGACACCCTGCCGGCGGCGACCGCCATCGTTAATCCGAACCAGCCCGGGGATGGCTTTGCCTCCAAGGCGCTCGCCGGCGTCGGCGTGATGTTCTATGTGCTGGCTGCATTGCGCCACGAGCTGCAGGCGCGTGACTACTTCACACAGCGCGGGCTTCAAGCGCCGAATCTGGCCGCTCATCTCGATCTGGTTGCGCTGGGTACGGTGGCTGATCTGGTTGCGCTGGATGGCAACAACCGGCGTCTGGTAGAGCAGGGCCTGCTGCGTATGCGGGCAGGCTGTGCACGCCCTGGGCTGGCCGCGCTGATAGAAGTTTCCGGGCGCAAGGCCGCAGAGTTGCAGGCCAGTGACCTGGGCTTTGCCCTGGGGCCGCGGATCAATGCGGCTGGGCGCCTGGATCATATGGATCAGGGCATTGCCTGTCTGCTGGCACCATCCCTGACACAGGCGCGACCGTTGGCGCAGGGGCTGGATCAGATCAATCAGCAACGCCGCGCGATGCAGACCGAAATGCAGGACGACGCCATCGCACGTGTTGAAGTTGAAGACAGCGATGCGGTGGCCCTGTGTCTGCACGATGCGGGCTGGCACGAAGGGGTGGTGGGGCTGATCGCTTCACAGGTGAAGGAACGTTTCCATCGCCCGGTCATTGCATTTGCCGATGCCGCCGAGGGCATGCTCAAGGGTTCCGGACGCTCGATCAGTGGCTTTCATCTGCGCGATGCGCTGGCCTTGCTGGATGCCCGCCATCCGGGCCTGATCGACAAGTTTGGTGGCCATGCCATGGCAGCTGGTCTGAGCATTCGCAAAGCGGATCTCGAGGTGTTCTCGCAGGCCTTTGTTGCGGTGTGTGATGAGACCATTGATCGCGCTTTGCTCGAGGCGGTGTGGCTCAGCGATGGCGAGCTGGATGCGGCCACCCTGAGCCTGGATACGGTGACGGCGCTGCGACAGGCCGGGCCATGGGGGCAGGGATTCGAGGATCCGCTGTTCGACAACGTGTTTGAGGTGCGCAGGCAGCGCGTGGTCGGCAGCGGTCATCTCAAACTGAGGCTTGGGCTGCCCGGTGCAACGCAGACCTGGGATGCGATCGCCTTCGGGGTCGACGAACGTGTGCAGGCGCAACAGATCAGGCTGGTTTATCAGCTCGACATCAACGACTACTTCGATCCGCCCAGCGTTCAGCTGATCGTGCGCGGGCAGGTGGCCTAGGGCTATTCGTTCAGCGAGGCGGGCTGCTTTTCGTCGTTGAGGTGCTTGAGGATCAGCTCCAGCCGGTCGCCGAGAATTTTCTCCAGCGCTTTTTCCATGGCGCGCGCCACTTCGGGCTGAACCGCCATGTCGACCAACGGACGCAGGCGCCAGATCACATCGGCCAGTTTGGAGACGTCTTCTTTGGGCGGCAGGGTGTCTTTCCAGTGGCGGTCGAAGACGTATTCGGCGACCAGCTGAACCAGCAGTTCAGCCACCAGTTCGACGTTGTTGCGCAGGCGTCCGATGATGTCGAACAGCTTGCTGGTGGGAATGCCGATGGCGCTGAGTTCTTCGCCGGCCTGCAGCAGCCGCGGACTGGTGATGCGGTAGCGGTTGCGTCCCTCCGGCACCAGCAAACCCAGATCCGTGGCTTGCTTGATCAGGCTGGGCGAGAAGGTTTTGAAACGTGCGGTCAGTTCGGCCAGCGTAGTGTAATCGGGAATCTCTTCCACGAACGGGCGGGTCACCGCATCTTCAAGGCCAAGCAGGTCGGACAGCTCGCGACCCTGCTGCCAGGCCTGCAGCAGCTCACCGATGCTGTTCAGGGTGTAGCCACGATCAAGCAGGCGCTGGATCATGCGCAGGCGGGCCAGATGGGCATCGGTGTAAATACCGGTGCGGCCACGTTTTTCCGGCGCCGGCAGCAAGCCGCGTTCCTGGTAGGCGCGGACGTTGCGCACGGTTGCGCCCACGGTCCATGCGAGCTCGTCGATGGTGTATTCGTGTTGCGGGTCAGCGGTGCGGCTGCTGCGCTCGCTGCGCGATTTGCGGAACTGTGGCATCCGCCTATGATAAGCAGTCATTGATCAATGGGCCAATGGCCACGATCACAGCATCATCATCAGGCGGTGCGCGGGCGTCGCTGCAAGTTCGGCACGGCGTAGAGGAAGAACTTCCCGATCACGCTGCCGAACTGGCGAATGAATGGTCCGGTGGCGTAATGCTGGCCGTAGCGCTCGCAGATTTCGCGCACTTTGGGCGCCATTTCCGGGTAGCGGTGAGCCGGAATGTCCGGGAACAGATGGTGCTCGATCTGATGGCTGAGGTGGCCGCTCAGGATGTACAGCAGGCGGCTGCCTTCGATATTGGCGGAGCCATTCATCTGACGTGCATACCAGTGGCCGCGGCTTTCGTTCTTGCATTCTGCGCGCGTGTAGATGCGCACGCCCGCAGGGAAGTGACCACAGTGAATGATGCTGTAGGTCCAGACATTGCGCATCCCGTTGGCGATCAGGTTGCCAATCAGTACGGCGAGCAGATTGGGGCCGGCGAGTAGCGGAAAGAACAGGTAGTCCTTGAACAGCTGAAAACCGGACTTGCGCACGATCGGGCGCAGCTTGGCGAACATCTCCGTGAGCGGTCGGCGGCCCAGGACGTAGCGCCCCAGCTTCATGTCCTGCAGCGCGACGCCCCATTGGAACAGCAGGGCAAAGACCACGTTGTAGGCCGGCTGCAGCAGATAGCCCGGGTTCCAGCGCTGAGCGCCCGTGATGCGGGTGATGTCGTAGCCCAGATCATCATCCAGGCCGAGGATATTGGTATAGGTGTGGTGCTTGAAGTTGTGCGTTTTGCGCCAGTTGTCGCTGGTCCCCACGTTGTCCCATTCGTAGGTCTGCGAATTCAGGCGCGGGTCGTTCATCCAGTCGTACTGGCCGTGCATCACGTTGTGACCAATTTCCATGTTTTCCAGGATCTTGGATACGCCCAGGGCAAGCACTGCAAGCGGCCACAGCAGCGGCACAAAACCGAACATCAGGGCGATGCGGCCGAACACGGCAGAGTAGCGCGAGATACGTACGATGCGCCGGATGTAGCGCGCATCGCGCTCACCAAGATCGGCGACCACGCTGTCACGCAGGGCATCAAGTTCTGCAGCCAGAGCGTCCTGTTCCTGAGGGCTCAGAGCCCGACTGGGGTGAGGTTTCTTCATGTTTTTGCGTTCCTAGTAGTCCAGCACCAGGTCGTCTTCAGCCGCTGAAATGCACAGCTGAATCTCTTCATTGGGTTCATGGGAGACGGCGCCGGTCAGCAGATTGCGAACCGGGCCGCTGACTTTGCGGCAGCGACAGCTCTGACAGATGCCCATGCGGCAGCCGTAGGACGGTGTCTCGCCGGCGGCTTCCAGTGCCGCCAACGCGCTCTGATTGGCCTCGGCGGAGATGCTGCGGCCGCTGCGTGCAAGCGCGATGTGGGCGGCCACACCGGCCGGTTTATCGTCTGACTTGAGTGGCTGTGGTGTGCCGAAATACTCAAAGCGCAGGCGTTCATCCAGTGCCTGCTCGTGCCAGTGCTGCCGGACCACCTGCATGAAACCGGCAGGGCCGCAGAGCAGGGCAAAACGCTCGGCGTAGTCCGGCACGCGCTGCTGCAGCTGGCTGGCGCTGAAGCGCTCAGCGTTTTCCTTTTCCAGACACCAGTGCACGCTCAGTTGTGGGTGGTGTTCGGCCAGTTCATCCAGCGCTGCGCCGAAAATACGATCCTGCTGGCTGCGGACATAGTTCAGCAGCACGATGCTGCCGCTGTAGCGGCCAGATAGCAGGCTACGCAGTTGTGCCATCAGCGGGGTGATACCGCTGCCAGCGGCGATCAGCAACAGCTTTTGTGGGGCCGGGCTTGGCAGCACGAAGTCGCCCTGCGGCGGCGACACAAACACGCGGTCGCCAACCTTGATGCGGTCATGCAGATGGTTGGACACCTTGCCATTGGGTTCGCGCTTGACCGTGATGGTCACCAGGCCGCGAGCCTGCGCTGCTGGCGCATTCGAAATGGAATAGCGTCGCTCATGGCGGCGACCGTCGATGTCGACCCCGATGCCCACGTGCTGGCCTGCGATGGCGCGGCCAAAGCCCCAGGCCGGCTTGAAGACGAAGCTGCGGGTGTCGTGTGTTTCCTCAATGATCTGGCGAATCCGCACGGCTGGGCGGACCAACGACCAGGCAGGATTAAGCTCCTCGAGGAAGAAATTCAGGGCGGAACCATCTAGCCAGCCGGAGCGAAAAAGCGAGTGGGTCCAGGCCGGTTGTCCGGCGGTGGCAGTGACAGTCATGCAGGCAGGCGCATCGCGCGCAGTCGTGTGGACAATGCGCTGCAGTATGGCAGAGTAAATATACAGTTGTCTAGACAAATGTATACATGGTGGCGCAACTTGCTGATTAGTGAGGTTTATTCAGTTTTTGATGCGTGTTTCCAGATACGCGATCATGGCCGTGGCGGCTTCGACTTCGTAGGCCGGCGTGATGCGCTGGTAGGTCATATAGGACAGACGAAAGGCGGCTGACCCGATTTCCACCGCCAGGGTGGCAACATCCGGCGGATCGGCGGGCAGCGTGCGACCGTAGATGCTCATCATGCGACGGATTTGGCTGCCCAGATGATGGATGGTCAATTCCAGCAGGCGATAGCTCTCGTCGGTCGACGATCCGCCCAGTATCAGCATGCTGGCAACACTGTCCGCGTTGTAGAACTTGACCGCGGTGGCCACGATCCGTTTGACCATGTCCTGCCACGAAGCCGCCGGGTTGCGATCCGATTCGCTGATCAGGCTGGCTTCCAGCGCCTGCAGTCGGCGCTGTGTTAACTCGTTGAGTACGGCGTAGGGCGTGGGAAAGAACTTGTAGATGGCGTTGCGGCTGCACTGCAGTCGCTCTGCGATTTGGGGGATGGAAAACTGACTGATGCCTTGCTCGCGCAGCAGTAGTTCAGCTGTGCTGAGCACCTCTCCGAAACGTTGGCGTGAGCGCTGCTGCTTGGGCTGGCGCGCGATCGTGAGGTCTTCGGCTGTGTTGGTCATGTCGCGGATTCTAGCGTGTTGCGCAAAAAAGAGACAAATGTTAATTTTTGCCTCATGACAATCAAAAGTACGACGCAGCAGTCGTGCAGGAAGGTGCAGTGATGAGGACATGGATTATCCCGCTGGTGGCGCTGGGGCTGGTGGCCTGCAACGGTGGGCGAGAAAGTGGCGTGGTCGGGGTTTCGCCGGAGCTTCCAGGCGAAGGCGACGCTGAGCAGCGCGCCGATGATCTGGGCTTGCTGGGCAGCAAGCGCGGACGCCACGTGTGGAACACCTATTGCGCCAACCAGCCGGACAGCGCGCCGCTGCCGGTAGATCCGCGCAGCATGATTCAGCCGGGCGTCAATGCCGACCGTGCCGTCTACTTCAACGCGTATTGGGAAGACTGCCGGGTCAACCTGCCGGCCGAAAAGCAACGTCCGCAGACCTGTGGCGAGTTCCGCGCCGCGCGAGACGCCGGATTTGATTTCCTGGTCAACGAGCTGCCCGCATCGGCTGGTGCCATGAGCGCTGAAGACTTCCGCATGCTGTGGCAGAAATGGGGCTTCGAGAGCAAGCCGGATAACTTCGAGCAGCTCTACACCCTGCGCTATGGACTCAACCACGCCCCGTTCGACAATCCGTATCCGCTGGAGGGTGAAGATCCGACACTGACCAACGGCGGCTCCGGTCAGCTGCCGCTGGGTTTGCGTCAGCTCAAGGATGAACAGGGGGAGTGGACCGGCATGATCGGCACGGCCGCGTGTTTTCAGTGTCACGGCGGTCAGATTGGTGATGTCGCGGCGGGTGAGGCGGCGGTCCTCGGGCTGAACAGCCTAGGGCTGGGCAACAACAACGCCGATGTGCTGATGCTGGCGCAGGACAACTCGCCGCTGTCGCAGCTGCCTGGGCCGTTGAGCAGCGCGGCAGGCGTGTTCCCGGGGCTGAGCGTGGACAGCCTGTTCAATATCGGCATCAAGCAGCGTGGCCAGAACAACGCGGTCGGCGCGTTCGAACTGCTGGTCACCCTGCTGGATTTCGATTCACTGGGCTTTACCCCCAACCTGGCCAAGACCATCACTGCGGGGCTGCCCGGCAGCGTTGCCGATTCGGCTCATCCGCTGGCCCACACTCAGGACACCCCGCCGTGGTGGAACATGGGCTCCCGGCCGCGCAAGTTTTTCGATGCCGGCGTCTCCAATGACAGCACACGCATCATCATGGCGGCAGGGCCGGGCGAGATCTCCGAGCTGTTCACTCTGGACGGCAAGCACTATCGCGAGCGTATCGCCGAGTACGACCAGAAACTGGCCAACTACTTTCTGTCGCTGGAATCGCCGGTTTATCCCGCACAGATTGACGAAAACCTCGCCCGCCAGGGCGCGATACTGTTCCATTCCAAAGACCTGTGGGCCGCGCCCGGCAATGCCGAGCGCCCGCGTCCGGATGGCGGGAATGGCTCTTGCGCCAGCTGTCATGGTGCTTATGCGCCGATGTACGTCAACGATCCCAGCTATCTCGAAGATCCGATCTTTGAGGGGATCGCCGCGCACATCTCTCCGCTGGAGGTCATCGGTACCGACCGGGCGCGTTCCGACATGCTGACCATGACCCTGCGCGAGGGCTGGGATGTGACCTACTGGGCTTTCCCTGACGGGGTGGAAGGCTGGACCGCGCCGGAGGACAAGGACCCGGTTACCGAACTGATTGATGACATGCTGCCCGTGGCGATCCGTCCCAAGGGGCTGTGCGGCTGGGAGAAGGGTGTGATCGGTTACCAGGCACCGCCGCTGTACGGGGTGTGGGCGACCGCGCCGTATCTGCACAACGGATCGGTGCCGACACTTGAGGCCCTGCTCGATTCAAGCCAGCGCCACGCCATCTGGCAACGCAAGCTGCAGACGGACGGCCCGGTCACCGGCTTTGATCAGCGTCTCAGCGTGGCCTTCGATTTTGATGCGGTGGGCTGGAAGCACGATGCCTTGAGTTGCAGTGACATCCCGGGCAGTGAACTGCTCAACTGCAATCCGCTCAATGAGGAAGGACCATCGGTGGGACAGATGGTGCAGAACTACATCAATGGGTTGATTGCCTGGGCCGGTGTGGTGAATGTCAGCGATCCCACGCCGGGTGGTTTTGATAAACGGCTGGTCTATGACAGCCGCATTCTGGGTAACGGTAACGCCGGTCATGAGTTCACCGATGTGCTCACCGAGCGCGAGCGGGCGGCCATCATCGAGTACCTGAAAACGCTTTGATGCGGCTGATCTGAGGCGTTCTAACTGGCCTGTTGCAGTGCCTGCTTTTGCTGCGCTGCAACAGGTTGACGGTCATGTTGTCTTTGTATATTGTCCCATTGAATAATGGCAATATGACAGGACAACAGCAGCCGTATGCACAGCACGACTCAGCAGTTTGATGTTCTCATCCTCGGTGCCGGCATTTCCGGCATTGGTGCCGCCTGCCATCTGACCCGGCAGTGCCCTGACAAACGCTACGCCATCCTCGAGCGGCGTGAGGCCATCGGCGGAACCTGGGATCTGTTCCGCTATCCGGGCATTCGCTCGGATTCCGACATGTGCACCTTCGGCTACAGCTTTCGCCCCTGGCGTGAACCCCGTGTGCTGGCTGACGGGCCGTCGATCAAGCGCTACGTCACCGAGACGGCGCAGGAATACGGTGTTGACCAGCACATTCGTTTCGGACGGCATGTGCAGCAGGCGGCCTGGGACAGCGGGCGCAGCCTGTGGACCGTTGAAGCCCGCAACGCCGACGGTCAGATCGAGCGCTTTGAAGCACGTTATCTGATGAGTTGCACCGGGTATTACAACTACGATCAGGGCTTCAAACCGGATTTTCCGGGCGAGAGCACCTTCAAGGGGCGCATCGTTCATCCTCAGCACTGGCCGGAGGATCTGGATTACAACGACAAGAAAGTGGTGGTGATCGGCAGCGGCGCCACCGCGATCACGCTGGTGCCGTCGATGGCCGACAAAGCGGCTCATGTGACCATGCTGCAGCGCTCGCCCAGCTACGTCATGACCGTGCCGGAGGTTGATCCGGTCACCGTGCGCCTGAACCGCTTCATGCCCAAACGCGCGGCGTACGCCATGGCCCGGGTGCGTAATATCGGTTTGCAGCGCTTTGTTTTTCGCGCCGCACGCAATCGCCCCAAAGCCATGCGCCGTTTGCTGCTGGCCGCGGTGCGCAAGCAGCTCGGGCCGAATGTCGACATGAAGCATTTCACGCCCAGCTACCAGCCTTGGGATGAGCGTCTGTGCGTGGTGCCGAACGGTGATTTGTTCAAGACCCTGCGACGTGGCGACGCCAGCATCGTCACGGACCACATCAAAAGCTTCACCGCCGACGGTCTGCAGCTGGAATCCGGCGAACATCTGGAGGCCGATATCGTGGTCAGTGCAACCGGTCTGAATGTGCAGATGCTGGGCGGCATCGAGGTCAGCGTGGATGGTGAGCCGTTGTCGATCAAGGATCATCTCACCTACAAGGGCATTCTGGTCGAAGGGGTTCCCAATCTGGCCGTGGTGTTCGGCTATACCAATGCGTCGTGGACGCTCAAAGCCGATCTGGCCAGCGAGTACGTCTGCCGCCTGATCAAGCACATGGACCGCAAGGGCTACCGCCGTGTCGTGGCCCGCGACCACGAAGGCTGCATGACCCAGGACACCGTCATGGGGGGGCTGCGCTCCGGC
This sequence comes from Oceanococcus atlanticus, assembly GCF_002088235.1. Lineage (NCBI taxonomy): Bacteria > Pseudomonadati > Pseudomonadota > Gammaproteobacteria > Chromatiales > Oceanococcaceae > Oceanococcus > Oceanococcus atlanticus. The sequence continues at coordinate 221,431 of NZ_AQQV01000002.1, read as the reverse complement.
TACATCCGGCGTGCAGCCGACCGGTTGCCGCGTCAGGGCAATAAGGCGCCCTGGTCGGTGGTGCAGGATTATCTGCGTGACATCCCGGCCTTGCGGTTCGGTTCGCTCGAAGATCCGGTGCTCGAATATGCGGTGGGCGCCGCCGCCCGCCGTGCGCCGGAATCGGGCACAATGCAGGCTGGTTCCCCCATCGCCGCCGCCGGCTAATCCCTGCGGCATATGCCGCAAGCTGGTATGAACGAACAGACGCTACACCTGCGCCGGGACGGGCTGACCCTGTCCGCTGGACTCTACGGCGAGGACGATGCGCCGTTGGTGATTCTGCTGCACGGTTTTCCGGATACACCGTACTCCTGGGACCGGGTTGTGCCGCATCTGGTGGCCGCCGGTTATCGCGTGTTGACCCCGTGGCTGCGTGGTTACACTCCCGAGTCCGCCAAGCGCGGGGCGCGTTATGACCTGATCGCCGTGGCTGAGGACATCGAAGCCTGGCGTCAGCACCTGGTTGCGGATCAGGTGCATCTGGTCGGGCATGACTGGGGCGCCGTGGTGGCCATGGTACTGGGAGATACGCCGCCACCGGCTGCGGCCCATGCCGGCCCGTGGAAAACGCTCAGCCTGCTCGCCGTGCCACCTCTGCCGCATGCCTCACAGTGGCGCGCCTTGTTGCCGTATCTGCCCCGGCAGCTGCGGCTATCGGCCTACATGCCCGTGATGCAGTTGGGCTTTTCGCATCGCCTGTTGACCCGCAACAACGCGGAGTACGTGCGCCAGATCTGGCGCAAATGGTCGCCCGGTTGGCACTTTGATGATGCCGATTTTGCGCCGGCCCGGCTGGTTTTCAGCGATCCTGCGCTGGCCTGGGCCAGCACCCGCTACTATCGCAACCTGTTCACCCTGCATCGCGCCACCACACGGCAGACCTTTGCCCGCATGGCGCGTCGTTTTCGGGTCCCGACTCTGGCGCTGGCCGGCGCACAAGACGGCTGCATGAGTGCGCAGACCCATCGCATCATCGGCAACGCGCCCGCGCAACGCGGTTTGCTGCGTGCCGTGCAGCTGCCTGACTGCGGCCATTTTCTCCAGGCCGAAAAGCCCGACGAGGTTGCGCGGTGCTTGCTGGAGCACTTTCAGCGGGTTGACTGAGCCACATTGAAGCGCCCTCACGGCTGCGGGATACTCGGACCTTTTCGAGCAGGGGACGGGGATGAAGTTTGAGGATTATCGGGAGCATGATGGGCTCGGGCTGGCGACGCTGATTGCGCAGGGCGAGGTCAGTTCCAAAGAGGTGGTGGAGGCAGCCATTAGCCGCGCTGAAGCGGTCAATCCCAAGCTCAACGCAATCATCTATCCGCTGTACGAACGCGCCCGCGCGCAGGCCGAGTCACCCACTGACGGTGCATTCGCTGGCGTGCCGTTCCTGCTCAAGGACCTGTATCAGGAGCTGGAAGGCGCACCCGCCGCCTACGGCTGCAAAGCGCTCAAGCAGCAAGGCAAGGCGGCGCCGGAACACAGCGAGATCACTCGTCGCTGGCTGGCCGCAGGTGTTATCCCGATTGGCCGAACCAACACGCCGGAGTTCGGCGCCAAGGGCATCACCGAACCGCAGGCCTGGGGCGCCACGCGCAATCCCTGGAACACCGAGCACGTGCCGGGTGGTTCGTCCGGTGGTTCGGCCGCTGCAGTGGCGGCTGGCGTTGTGCCGATGGCCGGAGCCAATGACGGCGGCGGCTCGATTCGCTTGCCGGCCGGGCACTGCGGCTTGTTCGGTCTCAAGCCGGGGCGCGGGCGCACGCCGTGGGGGCCGGCCTTCAACGAGCTGCTGCAGGGCGCGGCCATCAATCATGTGGTGTCACGTTCGGTGCGCGACAGCGCGGCCATGCTGGACGCGGCGCAGGGGCCAGAGAATGGCAGTTTCGTCCACATCCAGGCGCCGGAACGCGCTTATCTGGAAGAGGTCGGTCGTGACCCTGGGCGGCTCAAAATCGCATTCAGCACACGCTCTCCCATAGGTACAGCTGTCGATCCCGAAGCACTTGAGGCGGTCGAAAAGACGGCCGCTTTGCTGGCATCGCTGGGGCATGATGTCGAAGAGGGCGAGCCGGTTATCAACGGGCATCAACTGGCGCGTGATTTCATCATCATGTGGTTCGCCAACGTTGCCGTGACGGTGGATGAGATCAAGCGGGAAACCGGCTGCGGCAATGCCGGTTTCGAGGACGATACGGTCATCATGGCCGAGTTCGGGCGCGCCACTCGGGCCGATGAATATGTCGCCTCGGTGCAGCGCTGGAACGAGTACAGCCGTGCGCTGGGCGATTTCCACCGCCGCCATGATCTGTGGCTGTCGCCCACCATGGCCCGCCCGCCGGCCCGGGTCGGGGAAATCGCCACGCCACCATGGCAGCACAAGCTGGCGCGTGCGCTGATGGCCATGGGCCTGTCGCGGGTCATGGTCAAATCCGGAATCATCGAGCAGATGGTGCAGGAGAATCTGCAATGGGTGCCGTACACCCAGCTCGGCAACCTGACCGGCGCGCCGGGCATGAGCGTGCCCCTGCACTGGACGCAGTCCGGCTTGCCGCTGGGGGTGCAGTTTGTGGCTGGAGCTGGGCGGGAAGACATGCTCATCCGTCTGGCCGCACAACTGGAGCAGGCTGCGCCATGGCGTGACCGCTGGCCAGCCCTGTGAGTCTGCGCGGTCTGTTGATCGTTGTACTGACCCTGGTGCTCGCCGGCTGCAGCTGGCGAGCACCACAAGCGCCACAGGACAACTATCTGATGCATGTGGTGCTGGTCTGGCTGAAGCAGCCCGGCCATGCTGAACACCGCAGACAGATTGTTGAGGCATCACGACAACTTGCCGCGATTCCCGGTGTGCGCGAACTGCGTGTGGGGCCGGTTGTGAGCAGCGAGCGGGCGGTGGTCGAAGACAGCTACGATGTGGCTCTGAGCATGCGTTTTGACGATGCCGAGGCCCTGCAGGCCTATCTCCAGCACCCGCTGCATGTCGAGACCGTCAAAACCCGGTTCATGCCGATCATGCAGCGTTATCAGGTGATCGATTTCGGCTCACCCTAGACGTGACGCAGTGCCAGCGCGGGAACCTTCGGCGGCTAGTCGCGGTCTTTCTGTGTGAGGGGCTGGCGCCGTCGCGCGTCATAGGGGAGACATCATGAATCTGACGCGCCTGTCGCTGTCCAATCCTGCTGCGGCTGCTGTGGTGGCTGTGCTCATAGCGGTGGCCGGTCTGGTCAGCCTGTACAAGCTGCCGATTCAGCTGCTGCCGGCTATCGATCAACCGCAAATTTCAGTCTGGACCAACTGGCGTGGCGCCGCACCGGCCGACATGGAATCGGTGGTGATCGAGCAACAGGAACGGGTGCTGCGCGCCATTGCCGGGCTGGAGCGGGTAGAAAGTCAGATCAATCAGGGTAACGGCAACGTCAATCTGACTTTTGCCATTGGCACCGATATGCAGCGGGCTTACCTCGACGTGATCAACCGTTTGCAGCAAGTGCCGCCGCTGCCCCGCGATGCGGATGGTCCCTGGGTCAATCTGGGTGGTTGGGATTTCTCCGGTGGCAATGCGGCCAGTCTGCTGGTGCGCACCCTGAGCGAGGATGATCCGCGTGATCCGGTCGAATTCCATGATGTGATCAAACGCGAGGTCGAGCCGCGGCTGGGGCGGATACCTGGTGTGGCGCGGGTGGAGCTGAACAGCCACCGTCCGCAGGAAGTGCGTGTCGAACTGGATGCCGAAAAAGCTGCGGCCATGGCCGTCGATCTGCCGGCCATTGTTAACGCGCTCAACAGTGCAAGCGATGTTTCGGGCGGGTTTGCCGATGTCGGACGGCGCCAGTACACGGTGCGCTTTCTGGGCCAGGTCGCGGTGGAGCATCTGGGTGAACTGATTGTGGCTTACCGTGATGCACGGCCGGTGTATCTGCGCGATGTCGCCCGTGTCTCGGTGGCGCGCGAGGAAAGTCGCGGGTTCACCCTGCGCAATGGGTATCCGGCCTATTACATTCAGCTGGCCCGCGAGTCGGGTTCCAACACGGTGGCCATTCTGGATCAGGTCAATCGTGAGATCGACGTGCTCAACGACGGTTTGTTGTCGGCCGAAGGGCTGGCCATCGAACTGTCCTACGATGCCTCCATCCATATTCGGCGGGCCATCGCCCTGGTGCAGGGCAATCTGGTGCTTGGTGGCGTTCTGGCCACATTGATCCTGTTCGTATTTCTGCGTCAGTGGCGCTCGACCGTGCTGGTCGGCTTGAGCATACCGATCTGTCTGTTCAGTGCGTTTGCCGCGTTGTACCTCACCGGACGTAGTCTCAACGTGATTTCGCTGGCGGGGCTGGCGTTCGCCGTGGGCCTGGTGCTGGATGCATCCATCGTGGTGCTGGAGAACATCATCCGGCTACGCCAGCGCGGCGAAAATCTGGCGCGTGCGGTGGCTGCAGGGGCGAGCGAGGTGGCGCCTGCACTGTTCGCATCGACCGTGACCAGTATCGCGATTTTTCTGCCCATCCTGTTCATGCGCGGCCCGGAAGGTCAGCTGTTTGCCGATCTGGCGCTGACGCTTTCGATAGCAGTGAGCGTGTCCTTGGTTGCCGCCCTGACGGTGCTCCCGGTGGCTGCGGCCTGGATGCTGCGGACTGCGCCGGTCGACAAGGATCATCTGGAACCGTGGTGGACGCGCATCACCGCCTGGGCCATGCAACTGACCGCTCAGGCCTGGCAGCGTGGTCTGTGGGCGATGCTGCTGATTGTCGGCGCGGCCGTGCTGACCTGGCGTTTGATGCCCTCGGCGGACTATCTGCCGCAGGCCCGTTCGGACAACGTCTGGGGCAACTTCTCGGTGCCGCCTGGCGCCTCGCAGCAGGCCATACGCGATGATCTGGGCGAGGTGGTCGCCGAGCGCCTCAAACCTTATCTGAGCGGGGACAAAAAGCCCCAGGTTGCCTACTACAACCTGTCGTCGTGGAACGGCGACTGGACCGGTCTGGCGCTGTATCCGAAGGAGCCCAAGGAAGCCGACGCAATGATGGCGGCACTGCGCGAGGATGTGCTGTCGGGTTTGCCGGATACGCGTGTTTTCGTCAGCCCGGGCTCGCTGCTGAATTTTGCCGGTGGCGGCAATCGCCAGATCGACATGGATATCCATGGCAGCGATCTTGATCGACTGATGGCCGCGGCGCGGGCCGGTCAGGCACGCTTGAACGAGGTGATGCCGGGCGTGCCGGTCCAGCCCCGGCCGGAGCTTGATCTGGCCGAACCCGAGTTGCTGGTGCGGCCGGATGACGTGCGTCTGGCCCGTGCGCAGATGAGCCGGGCGGCGCTGGGCAGTGTGGTGCGCAGCTACACCGATGGCTTGTACGTTGGTGAGTATTTCAATGGCAACGAGCGCATGAACATCATCCTGCGTTCGCCGCCGTGGGCCAGTCCGGAAGCGCTGGCGGAGATGCCGCTGGCAACGCCCGGTGCCGGGGTTCAGCGTCTTGGTCAGCTGGCGCAGTTCCAGCGCAGCGTCGGTCCCAGCGAACTGCGCCGCATCGATGGGCAACGCACGGTCACGCTGCGCATTTTTCCTCCTGACGAACAAACACTGGAGGATGTGATCGAGCAGCTGCGGCGGGAGGTTCAGCCGGCCATCATGGAGGTTCTGGCGGGTGACGGTGGGGTGAATTTTCGCGGCAGCGCTGACGGTCTGGAGCAGGCCCTGATGGCGATGGGAATGAACCTGCTCTACGCCTTGCTGATTCTGCTGCTCATCCTGACGGCCATGTTCCGCTCGCTGCGTGATGCCGTGCTGGTTGTGGCTGTGATGCCACTGGCCTTTGCCGGCGGTGTGCTGGCGCTGTCGTTGCTCAATCTGTTTTCTTACCAGTCGATGGATCTTCTGACCATGAGCGGCTTCGTGATCCTGCTCGGGCTGGTGGTCAACAACTCGATACTGCTGGTGGACCGCACCCGCAGTGCCGAGCGCGAAGGCATGGCGCGCGGGCACGCCGTGGCGCTGGCGGTGCGCGAGCGCACCCGGCCGATCTACATGAGCACGCTGACCAGCATCTTCGGCATGTTGCCACTGATGCTGGTGCCTGGAACCGGCGCCGAGATTTATCGCGGGCTGGCCACCATTATCGTTGGTGGTCTGAGTGTTTCCGCGCTGTTTACACTGCTGCTGATGCCGGCGTTGCTGCGCATGGGGCAGCGTCACGACGAGCATCCCATAACAATGACAACGGAGACTTCGCGGTGATGATCAACAGCAAACTGAACCTGCTGATGTTGGCCGTACTGACGCTGAGCGGGCTGCGCTCCGCATACGCCGCCGAAATGCCGGTGGCGCCGGTGGTGGTCGATCATGTTCGGCAGGACAGCGCGCAGGCGGGGCAGAGTGCCACGGCCACGGTCCACAGTCGTCAGGAGCTGCGCGTGCGCGCCGGCGTTGCGGGTCGTCTGGAATGGGTGCGTGAAGCGGGAGAGCGGGTCGCCCGTGGTGATGCGCTGGCGCGCATTGATGTGGTCCCGTTGGCCTTGCAGCGCGAGGAACAGCTGGCGCGTATCCACCGCAACGAGGTGCAGCTGGCCAATCTGGCCTCACGTCTGGCCCGGTTTTCCGAGTTGCAAGCCAGCAACTACTACAGCGTGGTCGAGCTGGACGATTTGCGCGCGCAGCGTGACTTGGCCAAAGCAGACCTGGAGATTGCCCGGGTCCAGGTCAGGCAACTTGATGACCAGATCGCCCGCGCCACCGTGGTGGCGCCATTCGAAGGTCTGGTGACCGAGCAATTCCGCTATCCCGGCGAGGAAGTGGCACGAGGTGAAGATCTGGCCCAGGTGTTCAATGTGGGCGATATCGAGTTGCGTGCGGTCTTGCCGCTGGACTGGTTGCCAGGGCTTGCTGTCGGTGATGTGCTGGAGGTCCGGCGTGGCGCCGAAGCTGCTGTGCTGGGCACCATTCGTCGCCTGATTCCCAACGCCGATGCGCGTTCGCAGACCTTCGAGGCACGGGTCGATCTGCCGGCCTTGGTGCAGCCGTCCTGGGTGGTCGGCCAGCTTGCTGCGGTGCGTCTGCCCGCGGCCTTGATGGCACGGGCCCTGATGGTGCCGCGTGATGCTTTGGTGCTGCGCCGCGATGCGACCTACGTGTTCCACATTGATGACAGCGAGCACGCCCAGCGTGTACCGGTCGAGTTGGGCGCAGGGCGGGGAGACTGGATCGTGGTCAGTGGCGCTTTGAGTGAAGGCGACCGGGTCGTGGTGCGCGGCGCCGAACGGCTGGCCCCGGGCCAACTGGTTGAGGTCGTGCGGGATCTGGCCAACAGCCCCGCTGGCGCAACCTCCTAGTTGAGGGCGAGGTGGGCGCAGGCCAGCCCGACAAAGGCGAGCAGTGGCAGACTGACCGCCAGGATATGCCGCCAGCGCCCGACTTTGGCCCCGATGATCTTCGGCAGCTTGTCCTGCCAGCGTTGATCAAGGCTGCGGTACTGGCGTAGAAACACGGCTGCCACGCTGATGTTCCAGGCCAGCACCAGCAGGCTGGTGACGCCAACGTAAGCCAGCCATTCGCGGGTGTAGCCACCACTGATCAGGCTGATGGCCAGAGACAGCGCCGCCGCCGTGGTGGTGCCCCACAGCCCAATGACCACCGCGGTGACGTATTTCTGTACGGCATCTTCTGCAGCGCGGTCGAGTTTTTCGAGCAATTCGTCGGTGCGCTCGTCGACAACCTCGTTCAGCGCGTTGCGTCCTTTGTCGACCAGCTGATCGGTTGCCTGGTCGATGGCCTGGTCCTTGAAACGTGTCACGCTCGGTACGATCTGACTGAGTATCCAGCCGAGTACGGCGACGTCATCGACATAGCCCAGCAGCGGAATCACATCGGTGACAGCATCAACCGGCGAGATGAAGTAGAGCAGGCCGGCGGTAAGATACAGAACCTGTTTCTTGCTCAACTGGCTGCGGTTTTTCCACAGTTGTGAGGCTTGCCCGGAAAGCTCGCGCAGCCGCCGCATCACATCCGAATTGCCCTTGAGGCCGGACATCTTGTCGCCCAGTTCCTGTTCGACCTCGATTTCCGCAGCTTTGCTGCCGGCCTTGTTGAGAAAGCGCTGATCGAACACGCGTTGTGCGTGGTGCAGCGTTTTTTCAGCCTCGTGGTGGTCGTCGGTCATGCGGAGCAGGGGCAATGAGTGCCCCTGCATTATGCCGTGTCGCGGTAGATCGTGAGTGCGGAAATCTGTGACGAACTGTGGGCGAAGTCGAAAACCGCGACCATGCGCTGCTCTTGCTGGAAGAGCGTGAGTACAACCTGGCGACCGCCGGCAATGACCTTGCTCCAGCGGATGTCGCTCAGCTGCGTGCACAGGGCATCCAGGGCTAAGGTCTGGTCGGCCAGCTGTATGGGCGCATTGGTCTCGACCAGCTGGCGCATGTGGGCCGTCTGGCCGGCATTCAGCGCGTTGAGGAATTGTTCTGCGCAGCGCTTCGCTGATGCGCCAACGCCCACAAAGGCGCGTGAGAAGCCCAGCGCGCCGCTCAGACCCTGCTGGCGCAACATGTTGCCGCTCAGGGCCAGCAGCGCGCTGAGGCCGGTTCTCAAACCCTGGCTGAAGACCTGCCGCGTCATCATCGGCAGCAGTTCCCAATGCGCGTACAGGCGCCGGACGCGCGGGCGGCCGGCGCTCCCGGCGACGATTTCGTAACGGATGTACAGCGGCACGCCAACCGTGAGCGCCGTGCCGCCCATGTGGGTGACGATCACCAGATCACGCACCACGGTCTGACCGCATACGATGTCGTGATCGACGTCGAAGCGGATCTGGTTGGGCGCGATGAACGTGTCGTAAAAACGCGCCAGCGCGGCGGGACCGGCATGCCCACGCGAGCCGACCGGGTCATGGACCTCGGCGTCATCCGCGAACAGGTTCAGCCACGTCGATTTGTCGTGCGCGGCAACAGCGCGGGGTGAGGCCTGCGCTGTGTCGAGCAGCTCCGCTCTAGAGAACATAGGGGAAGATCGCTTTGCGGTTTTGCGGATAGTCCGGGAATTTTTCGTTGTACCAGCGCTGCGTGGCGATTGCGCGAGGGATCAGGTTGCCCGCCGAAATCAGCAGGATCACCAGTCCAGGCAAGCCCCAGGTCATGATCGAAAAGCCGGTCCAGGCGGTCAGCTCGCCGAGATAGGTCGGGCTGGAAACAAAACGATAGCCACCACCGTAGGGGATTTTGTAGTCGGACTCGGTGCCAGCCGACAGCTTGGCGGGATCGCGTAGATTGCGCACCACCCATTCCGAGTGGAGGATCAGTGCAAAGCCGCAGTAATACACCACCAAGCCGAGCCAGAACCGTGGATCGGACAGCCAGTCACGGGTCAGGTGGGGCGCGAATTCATTGAACCAGGTCGCGTTCATGTAGCCGTGGATTGCGGTTACGAACATGCCCGACAGCACGATGCTGATGCTGAACGTACTTTTGCGCCCGGGCGCCACGCGGATGGACAACGGGAAGAACCAGCCACGGTTGGCGTAATGAATCAACCACACGGCTGCCAGAATCATGGGCACCAGCTCGGTGGTGCGAGGGCCTTGCAGATAGAACCACAGAAACACCACGGTTGCCGGAATTTCCATCAGCCACCAGCCGAACTTGGGATTCAGCGCCATGCCCCATTTGTCGGTGCCAAAGCGTCCGTAGGGCGTTTGCGGCATGAACGCACCGCCGATAATGGTCAGCGCGGCAAAAACGAATCCGATGGTCAGAACAGTGTCGAAGGTGGTGTTACCGGTGTACCAGTTCATAGCGTTGCGGACATCATGGCCCGGCCAGTGGGTAGGGCCTCAATGTGGCGGGAAATCGTCACCTCAACTTCCCGCATTTAAGGTAGGTTCCTTTTCTTCAGGCAAAAAAAAAGCCCCGGAGACCGGGGCTTTTCTAATTAAGTGTCGACTTACTGACGCAGCAAGTTGATTTCGACGCGGCGGTTCTTGGCGCGACCGATTTCAGTGTCGTCAGAAGCTGCCGGGCGGGTTTCGCCATAGGCGCGCTGACGCACCTGGCTGGCACCCACGCCTTTGCTCACGAGGTAGTTGGAAACAGAAGCTGCACGACGCTCGGACAGGCCCATGTTGTATTCCTCGGTACCGGTCGCATCAGCGTGGCCATTGGCAATCGCAACCACGAAGTTGCGGTTGGTCAGGTTGGCGGCAACACGATCCAGAGCGGCTTTGGCAGCCGAGTTCAGCTCGGAGGAGTCAAAGGCGAAGTAGATCACCACAGTTTCCGGAGCCGGGGCAGCAGCCGGAGCCGGTGCCGGAGCGGGCTCAGCCGGAGCCGGTGCCGGAGCAGCCGGAGCCGGAGCAGGTGCCGGTTCTTCCATCTTCTTGGCCGGGCAGCCATCGCTGACGCTAGGAGCGCTGCCGCCAAACGGCATCATGAAGCCTGCGCCGAAGACAAATTCGGTCTGGTTGTCGCCCAGGGCACGGGTGTCTGATGCGGCCGGAATGTTGCGGACATCGTTATCGGTGTCCTGAATGCGCCAAGCGGCGTCCGTGCGGAAGCTCAGCTTGTCGCTCAGTTTCCAGTTGATACCACCGCCCACGCTCAGGTTGAGTGCGGTTTCGTCTTCGTTGAAGTAGGTGGCGCCAATGCCCGCTTTCACAAACGGAGATACGCTACCGGTGCAACGCAGCGGGAATGCGAGCAGGTCCACGCCGACCGAACCTTCTTTCTGCTTCTTGTCAGCAGCGATGACATTCGCGTCGCCGTAACGGCCAAACTGGTTGTATGAGGCAAAACCTTCTACTGCAAACAGCGGGCTAATCTGCTTACCCGCAAAGACACGCAGACCGCTTTTGCTGTCGGTCAGGCCGCGCATGGCGTTGTCTGCATCAATGTAATTGAGCATCAAGCCACCATAAATACGGTCATCGAACGACTGTTCCCCAGCATGGGCAACGCCGCCGAATACTGCTGATGCGGCCAGCAAGCCGACGAGTGATCCTTTCATGTTTGCTCCCTGAAAAGTAAAGCTATTGTTAGTTTGAATGACAATTCTGCCTGCATTCTCTGCCGCAAGTGTATCAAATTGCAGATGAAAATCATGTGTCTGCGCAAGATTTTTCGCTTATTCGCCAAGAACCAGTAATTCAACTCGGCGATTGTTCATCCGGCCTTCCTGGCTTTCGTTACTGGCGAGCGGACGTGTTTCTCCATAACCCTTTGCGATCAAAACCTTGCTGTCGACGCCCTGGCGCTGCAAATAGGTTTTGACCGCGTTCGCGCGAAGCTGCGACAAGCGCTGGTTGTAGGCATCGTCGCCTTGGCTGTCGGTGTGACCTGCAACTTCGATGCGAATTCCGTCGGCGCCGCCGATCGCGCGCGCAACGCCGTCAAGGACCGTTTTGGCGCTGCCGGTCAGGTCGGCGCTGCCGGTTTCGAAGCTCACGCCTTTCAGAACCACTGCGCCGGTGGCACATCCGCTGGCGTCAATTCTTTGACCCGGTGAGGGCAGGCGACAATCGTTCTGCAGCGCGCAACCGTCCGCCATCACTGCTGCATTGGCAGGTGAGTTCGGGCACTGATCGTTGTCATCAATGACTCCATCGCTGTCGCTGTCGAGTTGGCAACCATCTTCACCAACCGTTGAGCCAATCGGTGTGCCCGGGCAGGCATCGCGGCTGTTGGCAACGCCATCCTTGTCGGAATCATGTTCGCACCCGCGGGCATTGATGACCGCACCCTGGGGTGTATTCGGACAATCATCCATATCGTCAGGGATTTGATCACCGTCGCTGTCCGGGGGAGAAATCACGATGCGGGTGTCCGGCTCGTCCGGTTCGTCGACTTTGGCCGCGCTTGGGTCTGCACCCAATGGCAGCAGCAGGCCGATGCCGAATACGCCGTCGTGGTACGTCCGCCCACCGGAGGTGCCGAACAGGCTGCTATAGGTCGATGATTCACCTTGCGAGTATTTATCAGTGCGGTAGCGGGCTTCTATGCGCAGTGACGGCCCGTTGCCGAACATGGGCCAGTTGCCCAGCTTCAACATGTAGCCAATGCCCGCATCAAACTGATCCGATGTGGCCTCGCCTGCGGCACCGGACGCCTCGGCGTTACCTTTGCTTATGCTTAGGATCCCGTACAGCGGGAAGTCTTTGCGTGACTGAAAGAGCAATATGCTGAGGCCGTAGGACAGCAATTCGCCGCTGCCACCGGCGTCGATATCCGGCTCGGCATAGGTGCCGTGAATTTCCAGATTGCTGCCCTGACTGAGGATCTTGCCGATTGAGAATTGATAGCCCAAGCTGTCGTCGAAGCGTCGGTCACCGTCATACAGGCTGTATGTCGCCATCGGCGAGATGTAAAAACGACGGTCTGCCTTGCTTGGGTCATCGTATTGAGCCGAAGCGGGCAGGGTGGCTGCAGCAAGTCCGATGGCGGTGCAAACGCCAAGTGCAATAGTTCTCATTATTTATGTCTCCCCAGGATGGCGCAGAGAAGGCTTTGCAGGTATGGCAGCCTTCGTTAATTGCTCACTCTCGCGTACTATAACGAGGAGCCGCGCCCCGGAAAACCGCCTTTTCCATCCCCGCGCGGACCGATCACCCATTGCAAACCAAGGCGTGCCCTGCGGCACGAGTTCTATTGTGGAAGTAAATCAGATTCGGGAGACCATCACGGCCCTGCAGTCGCGTCTTGACGCGCTGCGGGGCTATCTTTGACTACGAAACGCTGGCCGAGCGTCTGGAGGAAGTCCAGGCCGAGCATGAGGACCCGGAGTTGTGGTCCAATCCGGAGCGTGCACAAGCTCTGGGGCGTGAGCAGTCGCGATTGGAGGAGCAGATTCTGCCGATCCGGGATTCCACCACACGGCTGACCGATGCCGCCGAGCTGCTCGATATGGCGGTGGAAGAAAATGACGAGGCCGTGCTGGCCGATGTCGAAGCCGAGGTTGCCGCAGTGCAGGCCGTGGTCGAAGGCCTGGAATTCCGGCGTATGTTCGCCGGCGAACATGACATCGCCAATGCCTATCTTGATATCCAGGCCGGCTCCGGCGGGACCGAGGCCCAGGACTGGGCAGAGATGCTGTTGCGCATGTATTTGCGCTGGGGCGAGGCCAAAGGGTTTTCGCCTGAGCTGATTGAATGCTCGGCTGGTGAAGTGGCCGGGATCAAGAGTGCGACCGTGCAGTTCAGCGGTTCATATGCTTATGGCTGGTTGCGCACCGAAACCGGGGTGCATCGGCTGGTGCGCAAATCGCCGTTCGACTCCGGCGCACGTCGGCACACCTCGTTTGCCGCGGTGTTCGTTTCGCCGGAAATCGATGATGACATTGATATCGAGATCAATCCGGCGGATCTACGCATTGATGTTTACCGGGCCTCGGGCGCAGGTGGTCAGCACGTCAACCGTACCGAATCGGCCGTGCGTATCACGCACAACCCCAGCGGGATCGTGGTGCAGTGTCAAAACGACCGTTCGCAGCACAAGAACAAGGCCACCGCGATGAAACAGCTCAAGGCCAAGCTGTACGAACTGGAGCTGCAAAAGCGCAGCGTTGATGCGCAGGCGCTGGAAGATTCAAAGTCGGACATTGGCTGGGGCAGTCAGATTCGCTCCTACGTGCTGGACTCCTCGCGCATCAAGGATTTGCGCACGGGCGTTGAAACCGGCAACACCCAGGCCGTGCTGGACGGTGGTCTGGATCCATTTCTTGAAGCCAGCCTGAAGAAGGGGCTGTAAAGACATATGTCGATTGAAGAAGACAACAAGCTGATCGCCGCGCGCCGCGAAAAACTGGTTGCGCTGCGTGAACAGGGGTTCAAGTTCCCCAACGGGTTTCGTCCCGATGCGCTGGCCGCTGAGCTGCACGCGCAGTATGCCGACGATGACAACGAAGCCCTCGAAGGCAAGGGTGTCAAGGTCAAGCTCGCCGGGCGCATGATGCTCAAACGGGTCATGGGCAAGGCCAGCTTCTGCACCATTCAAGACCGCTCTGGGCGGATGCAGTTGTTCCTGCAGCGTGATGTGCTTGGCACCGACATCTATCAGGCATTCAAAAGCTGGGATATCGGCGATGTGGTCGCGGCCAGCGGCGAGATGTTTCGCACCAAGGCCGGCGAGTTGTCAGTGCGGCTCGAACGTATCGAACTGCTGACCAAGGCGCTGCGCCCGCTGCCCGAGAAATGGGCTGGCCTGACCGACACCGAGTCGCGCTACCGTCAGCGTTATGTCGATCTGACCATGAATCCGGAAGTGCGCGAAATCTTCAAGATTCGCAATCGCATCATCAAGGGTTTGCGCGCTTACTTCGATGCGCGCGATTTCCAGGAAGTGGAAACCCCAATGCTGCAGGCGATTCCTGGCGGCGCCACCGCAAGGCCTTTCATCACGCATTACAACGCGCTGGATCGCGAGTTCTATCTGCGCATCGCGCCGGAGCTGTATCTCAAGCGTCTGGTTGTAGGCGGCTTTGAACGGGTCTACGAGATCAATCGCAATTTCCGCAACGAAGGGGTTTCAACGCGTCACAACCCCGAGTTCACCATGCTCGAGTTCTATCAGGCGTATGCGGACTACCGTGACCTGATGGATATGACCGAAGAGTTGTTGCGCGGTTTGGCTCAGGACGTGAAAGGCGATACGGCTTTTGACTATCAAGGTCAGCCGATCGATTTCGGCGTGCCATTTGCGCGTTTGACCATGGCCGAGGCGGTGTTGGCGCACAATCCCGATCTTGCCGCGGATGATTTGCAGGATATGGCCAAGCTCGAAGCCAAGGCTCGCGCATTGAAGCTGGATACGCGTGGTGCTGGCCCGGGCAAACTGCTCACCGGGATTTTTGAAGAGACGGTTGAGCACAAGTTGATTCAGCCGACATTCATCACAGCCTACCCGATGGAGGTCTCGCCGCTGTCGCGGGCCAGTGATGACGATCCGCAGCTGACAGACCGTTTCGAGTTGTTCATTGCGGGGCGCGAAATCGCCAACGGTTTTTCCGAGCTCAACGATGCGGAAGACCAGGCGGCACGCTTCCGTGCGCAGGTTGAAGCCAAAGATGCCGGTGACGATGAAGCGATGTTCTACGATGCCGATTTCGTGCGTGCATTGGAGTACGGCATGCCCCCCACCGCGGGTGAGGGCATCGGTGTGGATCGCTTGACCATGCTGCTGACGGATGCGGCATCGATCCGCGAGGTGTTGCTGTTCCCTCAGCTGCGACCGGAGGCCTGATCAGCCACGCGCGCGCCGATCAGCGCTGGGATGTTCCCAGCGCTCGATTTGGCGGACACGACGCTCAATATTGTTCCAGGCCGGATTGACAGGGGTTTTGTCGAGCTTGAGTAACAAGCGGTCGACGCGCTGTATCAATGTTTCCGCGTTGACCGGTTTGAGCAGATAGTCGGCGATATTCGGCAGCGTCAGCACGCGTTTGAGTTCGCCGCGTTCATCGACGCTGCTGACAAAGATGATCGGCACATGCATCAAATCCACGTCCTGAGCCAGCTGTTCTGCCGCTGCTGCACCGCCTAGCAACGGCATTCGACAGTCCATGGTGATCACATCAGGTTGGATTGCGCGCGCCAGGACCAGGCCTTGTTCTCCGTTCAACGCACGAAAAACCTCATGCCCATGCAGGCTAAGAGCGCGTGCGAGGTACGCTTGAACGGTGGAACTGTCTTCGACGATCAGAATCTTGGCCATGCCGTGGCTCGCGCGGGGCAAAGCTCTGAAATGCCTCGAAGGGCGTGAGGAAAACGTTAAGCGTGCTCAGTTTTTGATGTTTTCGACCCACTGGACCAGCCGTGTGTCTGCGGTGTGGATATCGCGCAGCACGGCTTTATCTTGCAGCGTTTCATCAGATGGGTTCAGCGCAAAGTTCAAGCGCTGCGGTGCTTTTCCGCGGTAATGCACGCGCGCGACGATTTCCTGGCCGACATAACAGCCCTTGTTGAAATGCAGACCGCCGAGTTCGCTCAGGCCGAGTGACTGTGGCAGGAATTTCTCCTGGGTTTGCGCATCGATGTGTGGTTCGGCATTGAGGATGCGCAAGGCTTGGTAGCGCGTCTGCGCGTTGTCGTCGTGGGCTTCGGGCTGCGCTGAGATAATCAGCCGATGGTCGTTGCCATGGTGAAGCACGATGGTCTTTGATGTGGTGGTGAGCGCACCGTCGGGCCGATCGCCGTGTCCGATATGCGCCTGGACCACGTCCGTGTGCGGGGTGATCGAAACCTGTGCGCGCAGCACAAACATGCGCATGCGTTTGATGAAGGCTTCGGCCTGATTGGCCGGCACCAGCACCTCGAAGCCATCGTCGCTGCGCCAGATTCGCAAAACCGCCCAGACGCGGCCTTTGGCGTTGCACCAGGCGGTGACCCGATGGCTGCTGTGGTCGAGCTGGCGCAGGTCCAGGGTGAGCTGACCCTGGAGGAATTCCTGCGCATCTGAATCCGCAAAGCTGATTCGCACGTAGGGAAGAGGTGCAGACGTTGCAATCGAGGCAGTCAATTGTTTGTGCAGGGATTCGATGTCCAAATCAGGGCTCATGACGATTGGTGTAACCACCTGTGATGAGGGCATTTTATTGCCTCACAAGGGTCTGCTGATTATCCTTGCGCGCCCTATGAGCGACAACAACACTAAGGTCGAGCCGAAATCCGAGACTAGCCCCGCCGAGAGCGAGGTGAAGTCGCTGGATGACGTGCTCAAGAAACGGCCCAAAGAGATAGGTGGTCCGGCTGGCCCGGAACCGACCCGCTATGGGGATTGGGAACGCAAAGGACGCTGCATTGATTTTTGATGGGATTTTCCCGGGCGTCATCACGATGATTAGGAGCACGCATGGCTATTGATACCGGCGGGCGGCCGCTTTCGCCGCATTTGCAGGTCTATCGACTTCCACTGGCCGCGATCTTGTCGATTACCCACCGTATCACCGGTGTGGGCTTGGCAATGGGAACGGTTGGTTTGATCTGCTGGTTGATGGCTTTGGCTTCGGGGGAGCAGAGTTTCGCCGCAGTGCAATCCTTCTATGCCAGTTGGTTCGGCAAATTCCTGCTGTTCGGTTACAGCGTGGCGCTGCTGTATCACCTGTGCACTGGTATCCGCCATCTGTTCTGGGATGCCGGGATGAATCTTGGCAAGGACGAGGTCGAGCGCAGCGACAAGATGGTCATCGGCGGTGTGGTGGTGCTGACCGCCGTGCTGTGGCTTGTGGCGCTGATTTAGGAGAACGATGATGAAACTTCGTAGCCCTCTGGGTCAGGCGCGCGGCCTGGGTTCGGCCAAAAGCGGAACACATCACTGGTGGATACAGCGCTTGTCCAGCGTTGCCCTGGTGCCGCTGTGTCTCTGGTTCGTGTTCTCTCTGGCCTGCATGTCCGGTGCAGACTATTCAACGGTGCAGGCTTGGGTAGCCCAGCCTTGGGTGGCCGTCACGCTGATCCTGTTTCTGAGCGCGATGCTGTATCACTCGCAGCTGGGTGTGCAGGTCGTGATTGAAGACTACGTGCACGGGGAGTTCTTGCGCATCGCGAGCCTTGTGATGATGAAATTCGCCCATGTTGCACTCGCCGCCG
This sequence comes from Oceanococcus atlanticus, assembly GCF_002088235.1. Lineage (NCBI taxonomy): Bacteria > Pseudomonadati > Pseudomonadota > Gammaproteobacteria > Chromatiales > Oceanococcaceae > Oceanococcus > Oceanococcus atlanticus. The sequence continues at coordinate 203,843 of NZ_AQQV01000002.1, read as the reverse complement.
CCGGCATTTTCGCCGTGCTGAAAGTGGCATTTGCCCAGTAAGCAGGAATCCACATGAGTTCAAGTTATCCGATTACCGATCACGTTTATGACGTGGTCGTTGTGGGCGCCGGTGGCGCCGGTTTGCGCGCTGTTCGCGGCTTGTCGCAAGCGGGGCTGTCCACTGCCTGTATCACCAAAGTCTTTCCCACCCGCAGCCACACCGTGGCAGCACAGGGCGGTGTGTCCGCAGCGCTGGGCAACATGGGCGAGGACGACTGGCGCTGGCACATGTACGACACCGTCAAGGGGTCGGACTGGCTAGGCGATCAGGATGCCATCGAGTACATGTGCCGCGAGGCCATTCCGGCGATCATCGAGCTGGAGCATGATGGCGTACCGTTCTCGCGCACCGAAGAGGGCAAGATTTACCAACGCCCGTTTGGTGGCATGACCACGCACTATGGTGAAGGCACTGCGCAGCGCACCTGTGCCGCTGCTGACCGTACCGGTCATGCGATGCTGCATGCGCTGTATCAGCAGGCGCTCAAGCACAAAGCGCAGTTCTTCATTGAATACTTCGCGGTCGATCTGCTGATGAGCGACGACGGTGAATGCCTGGGCGTGATGGCCTGGGATCTGGCCACCGGCCAGCTGCACCGCTTCCGCGCTCAGAAGACCATTCTGGCCACCGGCGGTTATGGCCGCGCTTACTTCTCCTGCACCTCGGCGCACACTTGCACCGGTGACGGCAACGGCATGGTGCTGCGCGCCGGCCTGCCGGTTCAGGATATGGAGTTCGTACAGTTCCACCCCACCGGCATTTACGGCGCAGGCTGCCTGATCACCGAAGGCGTGCGCGGCGAAGGCGGCATTCTGCGCAACGCTCAAGGCGAGCGTTTCATGGAGCGCTACGCGCCCAACGCCAAGGACCTGGCCTCGCGCGACGTGGTGTCGCGGTCGATGTCGATGGAAATCCGTGAAGGCCGCGGTGTCGGTCCGGAAGCCGATCACATCTTCCTGCACCTGGAGCATCTGGGGCCGGAAGTCATCAACGAGCGCCTCCCAGGTATTGCCGAGTCGGCCGAGATTTTTGCCGGCGTCGACGTCAGCAAGGAACCGATCCCGGTTATCCCCACCGTGCACTACAACATGGGCGGCACGCCGGCCAACTTCAACGGTGATGTGGTGACCTTGCGTGATGGCAACCCGGATGCGGTTGTGCCGGGCCTGATGGCCGTTGGTGAGAACGCCTGCGTCTCGGTACACGGGGCCAACCGCCTGGGTTCCAACTCGCTGCTCGACCTGGTGGTGTTCGGACGTGCCGCAGCCAAGCATTGCGAAGACACGCTGACGCCGGGCAAGCCGGTGCGCGAAGTGTCGAAAGATGCCGAAGCCAAGATTCTCGACCGACTGGATCGTTTCCGTCATGCCAAGGGCGACCGCCCGACCGCGCAGATTCGCCTGGAAATGCAGAAAACCATGCAGGCGCACTGTGCCGTGTTCCGTACCGGCGAAATCATCGAAGAAGGCCTGGAGAAGCTCAAGGGCACGATCGATTCCTTCGAGCACGTCGGCGTCTCGGATCGTTCGATGATCTGGAACACCGATCTGGTCGAAACCCTGGAGCTCGACAATCTGCTCGGGCAGGCCCTGGTCACCATGACCTCGGCGCTGAACCGTCAGGAGAGCCGCGGTGCGCAGGCCCGTGAAGACTTCCCCGAGCGTGACGACGAAAACTGGATGAAGCACACCCTGGCATGGCGCACCGGCGCCAAGGATGTGACGCTCGACTACCGTCCGGTACACATGTACACGATGAGCGACGAAGTTGAAGTCGTGCCGCCGAAGAAGAGGGTTTACTGATGGCCAAGTTCACGCTGCCCAAGAATTCCAAGGTCAAGGAAGGCAAGCACTTCCCGGCACCAGCGGGGGCGACCAATGTGCGCCGCTTCAAGGTTTATCGTTACGATCCGGATTCCGGTGAGAACCCGCGCACCGACACCTATGATGTTGATTTGTCGACCTGCGGTCCGATGGTTCTGGATGCGCTGATCAAGATCAAAAATGATATTGATCCGAGCCTGACCTTCCGGCGTTCCTGCCGTGAAGGGATTTGCGGCTCGTGTTCGATGAACATCGGTGACAAGCGGGGCGGCTCCAACACCCTGGCTTGCACCAAGGCGATTGCTGATTTCGACGGTGAAATCCGCATCTATCCGCTGCCGCATATGCCGGTGGTCAAGGATCTGGTGCCGGATCTGACCCACTTTTACGCCCAGTACGCTTCGATCGAACCGTGGATCAAGACCGATACCGCCAACCCCAGCCGGGAGCGCCTGCAGTCCAAGGAAGACCGTGCCAAGCTGGATGGCCTGTACGAGTGCATCCTGTGTGCCTGCTGCTCGACTTCATGTCCGAGCTACTGGTGGAACGGTGACAAGTACCTGGGACCGGCAATTCTGCTGCAGGCCTATCGCTGGCTGGCGGATTCGCGTGATGAAGCCACCGGTGAGCGTCTGGATCAGCTGGAAGATCCGTTCAAGCTGTATCGCTGCCACACGATCATGAACTGCACCAACACCTGCCCCAAGGGTCTCAACCCGGGCAAGGCGATTGCAGAAACCAAGAAGATGATGGTCGAGCGCCAGATCTAAGCGCTCAATCTGCCATCCCCGGGTTGCTTCGGGCCGCCGGTTCGGTTTGAAAACCGCAACGGGCGGCCTGTCGCAACCCTTGTTTTTTCAGCTTTTGCGGAGTGACCGTGAGCGACGTTTCAATTTCACGCCTGAAATGGCTCTGCCGCCGCGGCATGAAAGAGCTGGATGTGCTGATGGAGGGCTATCTGGCCAGCCGCTATCCGGACGCGCCACCTCAGGAGCAGGCCGCCTTTCGGGCGGTGCTGGAGATGGATGATCCCGATATCTACGCGATTTGCGTCAAGCGCATGGCCCCACCGCCACAGCTGAAGATCATCTTCGATCAGTTGCAGGTGCGCCGCCCGGGCTGAGCAACCGCGGGTGCGGCTTATGCGCCGGGCGTGAGCACGGTCGGTGCGGCGGTCGGCAACAAATCCGGATAGTCGCGGTTGAAGTGCAGGCCACGGCTTTCCTTGCGGCTGCGTGCCGAACGAATGATCAGCGCGGCCACCACGGCCAAGTTGCGCAATTCGATCAAGCCGGGTGTGATGCGAAAGTTGCCGTAATACTCGTCAATTTCCTGCTGCAGCATTTCGATGCGGTGCGCAGCGCGCTCCAGGCGTTTGTTGGTGCGCACGATACCGACATAATTCCACATGAAGCGTCGGATTTCGCGCCAGTTGTGGGCCACAACGATTTCCTCATCTGAGTCTGTGACGCGGCTTTCATCCCATGCGGGGAGCGGGCTGGCGAGCTGTGGTGCGTCGCTCTGGGCGATGTGATCGGCCGCAGCCTGGGCAAACACCAGGCATTCCAGCAAGGAGTTGCTGGCCATGCGGTTGGCGCCATGCAGGCCGGTGTAGGCGGTTTCGCCAATCGCATAGAGCCCGGGCACGCTGCTGGCACCGTTGAGATCGGTGTGCACACCGCCACAGGTGTAGTGGGCGGCCGGGACCACGGGTAGCGCTTCCTTGCTCATGTTGAGCCCGAGTTCCAGGCAGCGCGCATGGATGGTGGGGAAATGCTCGCGGATGAACTCGGCGGGCTTGTGGCTGATGTCCAGATAGACGTGGTCCAGGCCCAGACGTTTCATTTCATGGTCGATCGCACGCGCAACAACATCGCGTGGCGCGAGTTCTGCACGCTCATCGAAACGCGGCATGAAACGCTCGCCATTGGGCAGCTTGAGCAGACCACCTTCGCCGCGCACAGCCTCGGAAATCAGGAAGGCATGCGCCTGCGGGTGATATAGGCAGGTCGGATGAAACTGCATGAATTCCATGTTGGCGACGGCGCCGCCGGCCCGCCAGGCCATGGCGATGCCGTCGCCACTCGCCCCGGTGGGGTTGCTGGAGTACATGTAGGCCAGATTGGCACCACCTGTGGCTAGCACCACGGCACGTCCGGCCAGGGTTTCGACCTGCTGGGTCGAGCGGTTCAGCACGTAGGCGCCGGCGCAGCGTCCATCAACCTTGATCAGGTCCACCGCCACGCGGTCGGTGAGCAGTTCGATGTGCGGGCTGGCCTGGGCCAAGCTGAGCAAAGTGGTTTCCACCGCGCGACCGGTCGCGTCCGCGGCGTGGATGATGCGCCGATGGCTGTGACCGCCTTCACGGGTTAGGTGAAAATCGCCTTCCTGAGGGCGTCGGGTAAACGGCACCCCGCGCTCAACCAGCCAACCAATCGCATGCGGACCGCGCTCCACGGTGAAGCGCACAGCGCGCTCATCGCACAGGCCTGCGCCCGCGACCAGGGTGTCCTGGACATGCGAGTCGATGGAGTCGCGCGCCGACAGCACCGCAGAAATCCCGCCTTGGGCGTGGTAGGTGCTGCCCTGTTCCAGGGAACCTTTTGCGATCACCGTGCTCTCAATGTCAGCTTCGGCGAGGCGCAGGGCGGCAGTCAGGCCGGCCGCGCCGCTACCTATGATCAAAACGCGAGAGTGGTGCTGCATCATGGCTATTGGGGTTGATGGCGTAATAAATGGCTTGGGAGTGTGGGATTTTCCCGCAACCGAGCAACGAGGTAAGCGATCAAAAAAAGACGCGCGCCGTGCGGCGGATAAGCCGCAGCAGGCTGCTACAATTGCGCGTGATGATCAAAAACCGGCGGAGCGGGCGAACACTGGGGTCTCTCGGTCCCAAACGGGAAATATGACGACCTCGGACGAAATCCGCAACGCCGACGATGCCACTGACCAAGCGCCCCGGTCCAGTCAGCGTGACATCGACCAGGCGCTGGTCGAGCGCGCGCAAGCGGGCGACTCTCGCGCTTTTGATGCGCTGGTGATCAAGTACCAGCAACGCGTCATTCAGCTGGTGTCGCGTCTGGTCAGTGAAGCGGATGCTCCGGATGTCGCGCAGGAAGCCTTTATCAAAGCCTATCGTGCGCTGCCCAATTTCCGTGGCCAGAGTGCGTTCTACACTTGGCTCTATCGTATTGCGGTGAACACCGCCAAGAATCATCTGGTGTCGCGCAAGCGTCGTCCGGCCGGCCAGGATATTGATGTTCAGGATGCTGAACTTTACGGCCACACTGAACATCTAAGCGATCAGGCTTCTCCCGAGGCGGACCTTTTGAGCGAGGAAATCCGTCAAGTGGTGGCGGCAACGATTGATGCCCTGCCTCCGGATTTGCGCACGGCCATATCGTTGCGCGAATTTGATGGCTTAAGCTACGAAGATATCGCCAATGCCATGAATTGCCCGGTTGGCACCGTGCGATCACGTATATTCCGCGCCCGCGCCGCGGTTGACGAAAAACTCAAACCTTTGCTGGAGCATGTGTAAGCGATGAGCGACGAGAGTGTGAAAGATCAGCTTGTTTGCGCTTTCCTGGATGGAGAGTTGTCGAGTCAGCAGATCGATGAGTTGCTCGAGCAGCTGGAGTGTGAGCGCACCCGTTCCCGAGCCTGCCGCCAGGCCATGATGGGCAGCCTCATGAACCAGCCTAAGGCCATGTGTGTGGATGTGTCCGTTGCGGTGCGTGAGGCGATTCGTCTGGAGGCACCGCTGGTTGCGCCGGTACGTGGTTCTCGTGTCATCCGCATGATGCGTAAGGCGCCTGGTCGTTGGCGCAGCGTGGCATCGCAGCGCTGGCAGGTGCCCGCAGCGGGTTTGGCTCTGGCGGCATCCGCGGCACTCGCAGCCGTTATCGTTATCCAGCCTGATGTTCAGGCGCCCAAGCTCGGCAATGAAATGTTGGCGGCAACGTCCAATGACGCCGCCGTTGTGCCGGTGGCGAGCGCTCAGCCGCTCGCGAGCCAGATGCCAGCTGCACGCGCAGCTCAAGTACCCACCCAATTGGTTGCCACCGCAAGTACCAACAGTCCAGCCAGTCATCGCAATCAAGCCACCTCACCACGTGAGCTGGTGATTGCCTCACCGCAAGAGCCGCGCCCCATCGTAGCGCAGTGGAGTCACGCCCAAACAGCTGATGCCACAGCGCAACAGGCGGCAGCGCAGGCGCGTATGCAAGAGCGCCTCAATACCTACCTGATTAATCACGCCCGCTCCGGTGGGGGCTATGCTTTGTCCGGGTCGCTGGGTTATGCGCGTGTCGCGGCGCGGCCTCAGCAAACAGCCAGTAACGAGTGAATTTCGTGGTACGAGGTTCCGGGTTGGCGCTTGCTCTGGCGCTGAGCTGCTGGCCGCTGGTGGGTGCAGCGGACGCATTGGAATGGCTGCAGCGTATGAACGAAGCGGTCCGCCTGACCACGTACCAGGGCACCGCTGTGTACCGCAACGGCGAGCAGCTCGAAACCCTGCGTGTTTACCATCGATTTGAGCAGGGGCAGGAGCACGAGCGCATGTTTTCCCTGTCTGGCCAGCAGCGCGAAGTGTTGCGTGCTGGCGAGAAGGTGACGTGCATATTGCCCGATCAAAAAGCAGTTGTGCGCGACCATGAGGGTTTGCGTGGTTTGCTGCCCAAATTGTCGCGTGCCGCGTTTGAAGAGCTCGGTCAGGTCTATGAACTGATTCAGGTTGTGGGTGATACCCGCGTGGCTGGACGGGCCTGTCGCGAGGTGCGCGTGCGCTCGCGTGACATCTATCGTTACAACTATGCGCTTTGCCTCGATGAAGAGAGCGCTTTGCCGCTCGACATCCGACTGATTGACGACAATGGCGCGCTGCTTGAGCAGGTCGTGTTCACGCATATCGAGTTCCCGCCGCGCATTGAAGATCGGTACTTCGAATCGCCGATCGATACACAGGATTTTCGCCAGGTCAGTCAGCAAGGGCTGGGCACCCTGGCTTCTGAATCGTCTGCCGAAGAAGGCATCTGGGAAGTGCGTGATCTGCCCGAGGGCTTTCGCCTGGCCACCCGTGAGACGGGACGCTGGCCGGGCTTTGATGGCCCGGTTACGCAAATGGTTTATACCGACGGGCTAGCCGCGGTGTCGGTTTTTGCCACGTCCAGCCAGTTGCCCGATGAAGCGCTACAGGGTTTGACCCGTCTTGGTGGTGTCAACGCTTACGGCCGGATGATCGAGGATCATCATGTCACCGTCGTTGGTGAAGTTCCGCAGGCCACGGTGCGCTTCTTTGGTGATAACCTGCGATTCACGTCTTTCAAGAACGCGCAGTAGGTCACACAGAATCCGTGATTGAAAATCTGGCCATCGTTGTAGAGCGGCAGGGTCGCCGTGTGCGGCTGGCGGCCGCCAGCCAAACCGGCTGTGCTCGCTGCGATGCTGGCGAGGGTTGTGGCGGTGGTGTCTTTGGCAAGTTGATTCGTCGGCGTTTGCAAGGATTGCTGCTGGATGATCAGGGCTTGAATCTGGAGACGGGGCAGCACGTGGTGTTGGGCATCGAACCCGGCATTTTCGTCAAAGCGACCGCCCTGATTTATTTGCTGCCCCTGCTTGGATTGATCGGATTGGCGGCGCTGCTTGCTTCACTCGGCGCCAACGATGCATGGATTGCCGGCGCGGGCGTTTCAGGTTTGATCGCGGGTGCGTGGTTGGGGCCGCGCCTTCGACGTTTGTACATCGACAATCAGCTTCAGCCGCGTGTGTTGCGTCGAGCGGCTGCCACCGACATGCGAGTCTGTGGCAGTGCGCCAGGTCCGGCATAAAGCGAGCTGAGCTCAGGGGACTGGCATGGCTCAGACGAGTATCACGCGGGCAGGGTGGCGTTTAGTGGCGCGCACCATCGGTTTGTTTACGGCAGCTATGTTGATTGTCGGTTGCGCTCAGGACGATGCCGCACTGCCTGATTTCACCCGCTTGGTCGAGCAATCCGGACCGGCCATTGTCAACATCAGCGGTCGCTCCGAAGCGCAAGCCGCCGGCCGTGAAGAGGGCGCGGCACCGCCATGGTTTGAGTGGTTTCGTGATTTTGGCGCGGAGCCCGAATCACAGCAGCAGCAACCCCGACAATCCCTGGGTTCAGGATTCATCCTGACCCGTGACGGCGAGATTTTGACCAACAACCATGTGGTTGCGGAAGCCGATGAAATCACAGTCACACTGGCCGATCGGCGGCAGTTTCAGGCCAAAGTCATTGGGCGTGACGCGGCCAGCGATCTGGCGTTGCTGAAGATTGATGCGGGTGGTCTGCCGGTGCTCAAGTGGGGGAGTTCGGATGCGTTGAAGGTGGGTGAGTGGGTTCTGGCTATCGGTTCGCCTTTTGGCTTTGAACAGACCGTGACCGCAGGCATCGTGTCGGGTAAGCGCCGAGCGCTGGCCTCCGAGCAGTACGTCCCCTTCCTGCAAACCGATGTGGCCATTAATCCGGGCAATTCCGGTGGTCCGCTGTTCAATCTGGATGGCGAAGTGGTGGGCATCAACTCGCAGATTTTCTCGCAGACCGGCGGCTACATGGGGCTGTCGTTCTCCATCCCCTCGGACACGGCCTTGAACGTGGTCGAGCAGTTGCGCAAGCACGGCAAGGTGCGTCGCGCCTGGCTCGGGGTTGTCATACAGCAGGTCGATCGCGCGCTGGCCGAAAGCTTTGGTCTGGATCACGCCACTGGTGCGCTGGTCAGTCAGATCGAGCCACAGGGTCCTGCTGATGAGGCCGGCCTGAAAGCGGGCGACATCATCCTCAAATTTGATGATGAAGCGATTACCGACTCACGCGCGTTACCGCCGCTGGTTGGGCGACATGCACCGGGTGACAAGGTGCGCATCGAACTTTTGCGCGATGGCCGCCGCTCCAGCCTGCGCGCAGAGCTGGGTGAGCTTCCGGATGAAAAGACAGCGCCGCAAAGTGCAGACTGGACCGGCTTGCAGCTTGAGCCGCTGAGTGATCGACTGGCCGCACGTCTGCGCGTGGACGGTGGTCTGGTGGTGCGCGGCATGGCGCCGCGTGGTGCCGGAGCCGCCTCGGGTTTGCGTCCGGGCGATGTGATTCTGGGTGTGGCCGGTGTCAGTATCGACAGCGAAGCTGATTTTCAGCGAGTGATCAGCGCGCTGGGTCGTGGTGAGTCTGCGGCCCTGCTGGTGCTGCGGGATGAGCGTACGCTGTTCATCGCCCTACAGCGCCCCGAGGAGTAGATGGCGCAAGCACAGCTGATCCTCTACAGCCGGCCGGCTTGCACGCTGTGCGAGCATCTGGAGGATCAACTGCATGAACACTTCGCCGGGCGCTTCCAGCTCGACTGGCGTGATGTCGATCGCGATCCCGAGGCGCGCAGCCTGCACGCACAGCGCATCCCGGTGTTGACCACGTCGGCCGGCGAGGAAATCTGCGTCGGCACTTTCGATGCCCAATCCGTGGCGCGTGCTCTGGAACGGCTCGAAGGCCCCGTCGGGCCTGTATAATCTCTGCCTTTTTGCCGGTCTCCGACCGGTGGTATCACCCAATCTGACAGCGTCTGCATGCAAGACCACATCCGTAACTTCTCCATCATTGCCCACATCGACCATGGCAAATCGACCTTGGCCGATCGCTTTATCCAGATTTGCGGAGGTTTGAGCGAACGCGAGATGGCCGCGCAGGTGCTGGACTCGATGGATATCGAGCGCGAGCGTGGGATCACCATCAAGGCGCAGGCCGTGCGTCTGAATTACACCGCCGACAACGGCGAGACCTACCAGCTCAACCTGATCGACACCCCCGGGCACGTGGACTTTTCCTACGAGGTGTCACGCTCGCTGGCTGCCTGCGAAGGGGCCTTGCTGGTGGTCGATGCGTCGCAGGGCGTTGAAGCACAAAGCGTGGCCAACTGCTACACCGCGATCGAGCAGGATCTGGACGTGGTGCCGGTGCTCAACAAGATTGACCTGCCGGCCGCTGAGCCGGAGCGTGTGATCACCCAGATCGAGGATGTCATCGGCATCGAGGCGCGCGACGCGCTGACCTGCAGTGCCAAGACCGGTCTCGGTGTGCGCGAGATTCTCGAGCAACTGGTCAGCCGGGTGCCGCCGCCGCAGGGTAATCCGCAAGGTGAATTGCAGGCCCTGATCATCGACTCCTGGTTTGATAACTATCTGGGTGTGGTTTCGTTGGTGCGTATCGTCAATGGCCGTTTGGCCAAGGGCGAAAAGATTCGCGTGATGTCGACCGGCCAGAGTCATCAGGTCGATCATGTGGGCTATGCCTCGCCCAAGCGCGTGCTGTGCGACGCACTGGAATGTGGCGAAGTGGGCATCGTCATCGCCGGCATCAAGAATGTCGACGGCGCGCCGGTCGGCGACACGCTGACCAGCGCCGAGCAGCCGGCTCAGGCCCCGTTGCCCGGTTTTCAGCTGGTTCAGCCGCGCGTCTTCGCCGGGTTGTATCCGGTCGATGCCGACGATTTCGAGGATTTCCGCGAGGCGCTGCAAAAACTGCGCCTGAATGACTCGGCGTTGAACTTCGAACCGGAAACGTCCGGTGCGCTGGGGTTCGGTTTCCGTTGCGGCTTTCTCGGCATGCTACACATGGAGATCGTGCAGGAGCGCCTGGAGCGGGAGTATTCGCTCAACCTGATTTCCACCGCGCCGACGGTGGTCTACAAGGCCATGACCCGCGGCGGAGAAGAGCTGGAAGTCGAAAACCCGGCGGAGTTGCCGGATCCGGCTACGCTTGAGAGCGTGCTTGAGCCGGTGATCCTGGCCCGCATTCTGCTGCCGCAGGAATTTATCGGTGCGGTCATGCAGCTGTGCATGGAGAAGCGCGGTACCCAGCGCAAGATGCAGTACCACGGCAGCCAGGTGTCGATGGAGTTCGAACTGCCGCTGGCCGAGGTGGTGCTGAATTTCTTTGACCGGCTGAAATCCATCAGCCGTGGCTTCGCCTCGTTCGAGTATGAATTCCTGCGTTTCGAGCCTGCTGATCTGGTCAAGCTGGAAGTGATGATCAACGGCGACAAGGTCGATGCGCTGGCGACCATCGCGCATCGTGCGGATGCCGAGCGGCGCGGACGTCAGTTGGCGGAAGCCTTGCGTGAGATCATCCCGCGTCAAATGTTTGACGTGGCGATTCAGGCCTCGATCGGATCGCGTATTATCGCGCGGACAACGGTCAAAGCCCTGCGCAAGAACGTCACCGCGAAGTGTTACGGCGGTGACGCCACGCGTAAGCGCAAGCTGTTGGAAAAACAGAAGGCCGGTAAGAAACGCATGAAGCAGTTCGGCAAGGTGGAAATCCCGCAGGACGCGTTCATGGCCGTGCTCAGCCGCGATCAGAAGGACTGATTTGGTGTTTGCTCCCGACGTACATTTCGATTTCGCGGCAGCCTTGCTGCTGGCCGCGGTTGTCACCGGCGTGGGTTGGCTCATCGATGCCAAGCTGTTTGCTCCGCGCCGTACCGCGCAGGCCGAGCCGGGCAAATGGGCGGAATTCTGCCGCTCGTTCTTCCCGGTTATCCTGATCGTTTTGCTGTTGCGCTCCTTCTTGGTCGAACCTTTCCGGATTCCGTCCGGCTCCATGATCCCGACCCTGGAGGTTGGCGATTTCATCCTGGTGAACAAGTTTGCCTACGGTTTGCGCATGCCGGTTTTTCACAACCTGCTGGTGCCGCTGGGCGAGCCGGAGCGTGGTGATGTGATGGTGTTCCGCTACCCGCGCGACCCAAGCAAGGACTTCATCAAGCGTGTGATCGGGCTGCCCGGCGACAGCGTCACCTATCGCGACAAAACGCTCTACATCAACGGCGAGAAGATGTCGCGCGAGGTCAGCGGGTACTACAGTGCGGATGCGGCCGGTCGCAAGGTCATTGCCGAGGAAATGATTGAACAGCTCGGTGATGTCGAGCACCGCATACTGGTCAGCCCGCACCGGCCCAATGACGATGCCGAGTTCACGGTGCCTGAGGGGCACTATTTCATGATGGGCGACAATCGTGATGGTTCCGAGGATAGCCGGGCCTGGGGTTTTGTGCCCGAGCGCAACTTGGTGGGCAAAGCCTTTTTCATCTGGATGAGTTGGGATGGCCGAAAAAACCGTCCGGCTTTGGATAGAATCGGTAACACGATCCGGTAACGGAAAACAGGCAACGGGGAAGAATGATGACAACGATGAAACGTCAAGCCGGCGGCATGTACAACGTGATGTTTTTGTTGGCGGTGATCGGTGGTGGGGCACTGCTTGCGATGGTGATTGCGCCGATTTACATGAATGAAGCGAAGGCCACCAAGATCGTGTCACAGACGGCCAAATCACCGCAGAACTATGAGCTGTCTCAGTTCGAATTGCGTAAAGGCTTGCAACGTCGCTGGGACGTGGATGACGTCAAACATCTCAAAGTGAACGACGTCAAAATCAAGAAGAGCAAGAACGGCAAAGCCCTGGCTTACAAATACGAGGTGCGGGAGCATCTGTTCGCCAACTGGGACCTGGTGCTGACCTTTGACAAGGAATATCCGATGGTCAGGGGTGGTGGCTGATATTCAACGGCTGCAAGACTTTCCGTTTCGCGACGCCGAGTTGCGCAAAGCGGCGCTAACCCACCGTAGCGCTGGCAATCGGCACAACGAGCGGCTCGAATTTCTGGGCGATGCGGTGCTTAACTTCGTCATCGCCCAGGCGCTGTATCAGCGTTTACCGGACTGCGATGAAGGCGACCTGACCCGCATGCGGGCTCATCTGGTGCGCGGCGAAACACTGGCTGCGCTGGCGGCTGATATGAACCTGGGCATGGATATCGAGCTGGGCCCGGGTGAGCTGAAAAGCGGTGGCCACCGACGTGCATCGATACAGGAAGATGCGCTGGAGGCCTTGCTCGGCGCAATACTCTGCGATGCCGGTTTTGAGACGGCGCAGCAACAGATTCTGCAGCTGTTTGAAGCGCGGTTGGCAAACCTGCCGCGCCCCGATGAGCTCAAGGATCCCAAGACCCGGTTGCAGGAACGCCTGCAGGCAACGGGGCGCGGCTTGCCCGATTATCAGCTGGTTGCCGAATCCGGACCGGCACACCGCAAGCAGTTTGAAGCGACCTGCGGTGTGGCCGATGTGCTGACCCGGGGGACAGGGCGGAGCCGTCGCGCGGCGGAACAAGATGCCGCCAGGCGTATGCTGGAACAACTGCAAGCACCATGAGAGTTAGGCGGACATGACACGGGCTGGAACAGTGGCGCTGGTTGGGCGTCCCAATGTGGGCAAATCGACGTTGATGAATGCCTTGCTTGGCGAGCGCTTATCGATCGTTTCGCCCAAGGCGCAAACCACGCGACATCGGGTTATGGGGGTGCTGACACGCGCTGACAGCCAGTATGTTTTCGTCGATACGCCCGGGCAGGCGGATATCCAGGGTAAAGCCCTGAATCGGCTGCTGGACCGCACCGCCATCAGTGCGATGGCGGACGTTGACGTGACCCTATGGGTGGTCGAGCCACGGCGCTGGACCTCGGCCGATGACCAGATGCTGGCGCGCATGCAGCGTGCCCGCCCTGGCAACCTCGGCCTGATTCTGAGCAAGGTTGATCAGATCAAGGACAAGAGCGCGTTGCTGCCGGAGATCGGCCGTTTGCATGCACTCATCCAGCCCGACTTTCTGGTGCCGCTGTCGGCCACCAAAGGCGACAACCTCGAAGCCTTATTCAGCGAACTCGATCAGCGTTTGCCTGAAGGGCCGTGGCTGTACGACGCCGATACCCTGACGCCGCATTCGGCGGAGTTTCTGGTTGCCGAGCACATACGCCAGCAACTGTTTTTGCGCCTCAACAAGGAATTGCCGTACGCCACCACGGTGACCATTGATCGCATGTCGCAGAGTGATCATGGCAACGAGGTCCACGCCACGATCTGGGTCAACCGGCCGTCCCACAAGGGTATTGTGATCGGTAAGCAGGGGCAGGGGCTCAAAGCCATCGGGCAATCGGCGCGGGAACGTCTGCAAGGCTTGTTCGATCAGTCGTTCGATATCCACCTGTGGGTCAAGGTGCGCGAAGGTTGGGCTGATCATGAAGACAGCCTGCGTGCATTCGGGTACGGGGCAACCGAGTGAGCCTGCGGGCCAGCGCCGAGCCGGCCTGGATACTGCATCGACGCCCCTTACGGGAAACCAGCCTGATTCTGGACGTGCTGACGCGTAACTATGGTCGCATCAGTCTGGTCAGTCGTGGGGGGCGACAAGCCCGCGGCGGTGGGCTGCTTCAATCATTTCGGCCGCTCAAACTGGATTTCGTGCAGAAAACCGAGCTGGGCACGCTAAGTCGCTTCGAAGCGGATGGTGTCGCGCCGCGTCTGAGCGGCACGCGCCTGTGGTGCGGCTTTTATGTGAATGAGCTCATCCTGCGCCTGGCGACGCACAATGACTCCCAGGCGGCGGAGTTGTTTGACGCTTATCTGACGGTTCTGCAGCGATTGCCCGAGCATGACCCGGCGCCGCTGCTGCGTCAGTTTGAGTATCGCCTGCTCAGTCATCAGGGTTACGCCCTGCAGCCCGATGTCTTGACCCAGGCCGCGGCATTCCGCTGGGATTCAACACGTGGTTTGGTGGCATCCTCTGCAGGCGTGCCGGTGGCGGCACTGCAGGCGTTGTTGGCGGGGGCATGGGATGCCCGGGTTAATCCGTGTCGGCCGTTGTTGGCCGAGATGTTGAGGAGTCAGCTGGGCACAAGACCATTGCAAAGTGCGTCAATGCTGCGCGAATTGACCAGCCTGCAGAGCTCGCGCGCTGCTGGCCCGGGCACAACAGGGTAGAATCGCCGCTTTTTCGGGTCCGTCGCATGAGCCAGCAAACATCCCCTTTACGCTTGGGGGTCAATATCGACCACGTTGCCACGGTGCGCCAGCAGCGCGGAACCCTGTATCCCTCGCCTCTGGCTGCAGCTTTTGTGGCCCAGTCTGCCGGGGCCGATGGCATCACTGCGCACTTGCGTGAAGACCGTCGCCACATCCAGGAAAGGGATGTGCAAGAACTGCGTCAGGCGCTTGGCATTCCGCTTAATCTGGAACTTGCACCCGAGCCTGAGATGTTGCGTATTGCCGAGGCCGTTGCCGCGCCGGCTTGTTGTCTGGTGCCGGAGAAGCGTGAAGAGCTGACCACCGAAGGGGGGCTTGATGTGGTCGGGGGCATGGCGCGTATCCGTGAAGCATGCGAGCGCCTGCGTGCAGCAGGTTCGCGCGTGTCATTGTTCATCGAAGCTGACCCGGCTCAGATCGACGCAGCCGTGGCGGCGGGCGCTCAGGTGGTCGAATTCCACACCGGTGGCTATGCCGATGCACAAGATGCGGGCGATCAGGCCAATGCGGTTTCGCGTTTTCAGAAAATGGCCGAATATGCGGCATCGGCCGGCTTGGAAGTTCACGCGGGCCATGGCTTGACGGTCGAAAACGTGGTTCCAATTGCACGCATCCCGCAAATCCAGGAATTGAATATTGGTCACAGCATTATCTCTGATGCCGTGATCATGGGTATGGCTGCGGCGGTCGCCCGCATGAAAGCGGTGATGATGCGTGCGCGCACGATGCCGGCAACCCGTTCAGCCATATAAGCCCGAGTCAGGGGGCGCTGCGTAAGCCATCCAGAACATTGCGCACGGCGGCCGTGACGGCCGCCATGTCTTCACGCAGGGCGCCAGCCTCGGCGAGCGTGTCGAGTGCGTTAAGACGTTTTTCAAGCAGGAAAACGTGCGACTTGAGTGGCTCAAGATGGAAAAACGCCGCTGTGCCGTGGAGTTGATGTGCTGCCGCGCGGGCCGATTCCAGATCGCTTTCTATGAAAGCAACATCCAGCTCCTCGAGCTGCTTGGGCAACTCGTCCTGCATCATCGCGGCCAGTTCAGGATCGTGCACCAGCTTCGCACTGGTGCCCCGTTTAGCAGGCTGTGACACCGGTTTCTCGGCGTGCAGCCAGGGGTGCAGGCAGCGCAGTAGCTGAGCCTGATCAAACGGCTTGGTCAGCAGATCGTTGAGGCCGGCGTTGAGCCATTCGCGTTCCTGTTCGGGCGTCAGGTAAGCCGACATCCCGATAATCACGGCGGCAGCTCCCGGATCTTCATCACGAATGGCATGGGTGGCCTGCTGGCCATCCAGTTCCGGCATGTTGAGGTCGAGCAAAACGTAAGGTTGGCGCTGTGCTCGCCACAGTTCCAGGGCTTCGCGGCCGTTGTTGGCCAGGGTGACGCGGGCCCCCAGATTCTCCAGCAAGGCTTTGAGAAAATACTGGCTGGCCGGGTTGTTCTCGGCGATCAGTACGTGTTGATCGGTCAGAGCGTTGCTGTCGTCGCCTTCGCGCAAATGGCGCAGATCACTCAGCGCACGGTACAGCGTGGTCCGGGTGGCTGACTTTGGCAGCACCAGGGCGGCGCCCCAGTCTTGCAGTTGGCGATGTACGCGCGCATCGACGCTGTTGATCATCACGCCAACCGGACTTGGGCTGGCTGCAATCATGTCGCGCAGCATGTCCTCGTTGAGCTCGTCATTTTGCAGGCTGAGCAGAACGATATCTGCGTGATCGTTCTCAAGCGCGCGTTGCAGCGCGCCGGGCGAATCAAACTGCCGGCTGCGCACGCTCCAGAATTCCAGCTGGTGCTGCAGAGCTCGCCAACTGGCTGGATGACGCTCAACCAGCCAGAGCTGGGTCCCGCGCAAGCCATCCCAACTCATGCGCATGGATTTTTGTGGGTGCGGTTGAAATGGCAACGTGACGGAAAAGCTGGCGCCGTGTCCGGGTTGGCTGTCGACCTGGATGTCGCCGCCCAGCAGGTCGGTCAGCTTGCGAACAATGTTAAGACCCAGACCGCTGCCAGCGACGACGTGCTGGCCATCCTGTTCAAAGCGTTGATAGGCGGTGAACAGCTGATCCTGTTGGGCCTGGCTGAGGCCAGGCCCTGAATCTTGAACCTTGAGACGAATGCGCAGCGCACCATTGTCGTCGGATACACGGGTTGCGCGAACCACAACCTCTCCGTGATCGGTGAATTTGACCGCGTTGGATACCAGATTGGTCAGAATTTGTTGGACCCGGCCGGGATCGCCTATCAGGCGTGCCGGGATGTCGTGATCGACGATGCTGACCAGCTCGAGATTCTTTTCGTAGGCCAGCGGCGCCATCAGCGATACGGTGTCTTCGACGATGTCCGCCAGATCAAGGCCAACCTGATGGATATCCAGTTGCCCGGCGTCGGCACGCTCCATGTCGAGAAAATCGTTGACCAGCGACACCATGCCGGAGGCTGACTTGCGTATGGTCTGAACGTAATTCAGTGATTCGTTCGCCAAATGGCCTTGTTCCAGCAGCTCGGCGAAACCCACGATGGATGTCAGCGGCGTGCGCAACTCGTGGCTCATAGCTGACAAAAATTCGGCGCGACGGGCCAAGCGGTCACGGCTTTCCGCGAGTTGCGCGCGCGTGGTATCCAGTTCCTGATGGAGTTGTTCCACGCGCTCGCCGTCGTCTTGTTGCGGCGGCTGCGTGTATTCAGCCAGGGTGTCGCGCGCATAGCGCAAGCGCTGGGCCAGAACGGCCTGCAGGCTGGCGATGTGCCCGCTCAGTCCGGATGTGTGAGGCGGTGGTTTGCCCAGTTCCCCGGCATCCAACTCAAGCGACCAGCGGGCCAGTGCAACCCAGCGCTGGCTGACCCAGCGATAAATCAGCCAGCTGACAATGGCTGAGCCAAGGCAGGCGGCCAACAGTGTGATCAGCGCCAGCTTGAGCAGCGCGTGCTGCTGTGCTGCGGGCAGCGTGAGGGGCTCGATGACCAGATTGTTGCCCCCCATCAATGGCAGGGTCTGTCGCTGCGGTTCGGGCCAGCGTGTCTCGATGGCCGCGCGAGTCTGGTGCCAGATATGGGCGCCCTGTGAGTCCTCGATCCAGATTTCGCGCCACGGCCAATCTTGGACTTCGGCGCGAAATGCCTGCTCGTCCGGCCATTGCGTGCTGTTGTCCAGCGTGCGCGCGATGTCCAGCAATTGGGTCTGGACATGGCGCTCCAGCAGATGCTGGGTTTTGCCATGCAGTGCGGTCAATGCGGCGATCACGATCAGGGTGCAGATGGGCACACTCAAGCCCAACAGCAAACGCCATTCGATTCTGCGCTGCATCACGGTTGCGTGATGCAATCGGGTTGGGCCAGTGAGCTTGGCATATGCCGCAATGAATCCAGACAGGGTCATCCCTATAATACGGACTTACGGGTGCTTGAATCGGTTTGTATGGGAACGCCGGCTGAGCGCTTTTCACTTCAAGGGGAATCACGGATGTTGAGAACTACGGGAGCGGCCGCGCTGGCCGTATCGGCGCTGGCTGTCGGTGCTGCGCAGGCCGAAAGCACGAGCTGGTGGGAATCCAGTCAATTGGGTCTGATGGGCACTTATTTGACGCCCTCAGAGGTACGGGAGGCTGAATCCGAGCAGCCTGGTGCGGTGTTGTACTGGGGTTTGCCGTTGAACGCCTACGAGGGGTGGAGCACGCAGATCTCGGCCGCGTGGAATGAAATTGAGCGCGACGATGAGACCGGCCAGGACCAGCTGTATCAGTTGGGTGTCGATATCTTGCGCCACTTCAACATGAACTCCTCGCTGTCTCCTTATGTCATCACCGGTCTGGCGGTGGCTTACGAAGAGATCGGCGATGATGACCGCACCCGTCCCAGCATCAGTCTGGGTGGTGGTGTTGATTGGCAGACGCCGTTCCAGCCGGTCAGCCTGCGTCTTGAGGCGCGTGCTGTGGCGCTGGAGAACGAGTACGACAACTTCGATTCCGGGCGCGCTGTCTTGGTCGACGGGCGTTTCGGTTTGGGCGCAATGTGGGCTTTCGGTAAAGCTGCCGCGCCTGTGGCGGATGGTGACGGCGATGGCGTGATCGATGGCGAAGATCTGTGCCCGGATACCGCGCCGGGCGCTAAGGTTGATCGCACCGGCTGTGATGCGCTGAGCGAACGCGACAGCGACGCCGATGGCGTTAGCGATGCTCTGGACCAGTGCCCGGGCACGCCGCCAGGTGAGGTGGTCGACGCGCAGGGTTGCCCGCTGGATGACGCCGTGCTGCTCAAGGGTGTGAACTTTCAGCTCAACTCGGATGAGTTGACTGCATCGGCGCGTGACGTGCTGAGCCCGGTGGCGGACCTGCTCAATGGTGGGCTTTCGGAAATCCGTGTCGAGATTGCCGGTCACACCGATGCGTTGGGAAACGATGACTACAACCAGGCGCTGTCGGCCCGGCGCGCCTATGCGGTGAAGGATTTTTTGGCCGAACGTGGTGTCTCGGCTGAGCGCATGGTCGCCACAGGCTACGGCTCAAGCCGGCCGGTCGCCGACAATGCCACCGAGGAAGGTCGTGCAAAGAATCGTCGCGTGGTTTTTCGCGTGCTGAATTGATGTGAGCCGGCGCCGCAAGGCGCCGCTTCAAGACCCAGCCCCGAGCCGCTTGGTTCGGGGTTTTTTTATCTGTTTCAATGTGATGCGTCGACTTTATGGCGATTTTTTGTGTGCCACAAAAAAGCCTGCCGTTTTATTGACGTTTTCTTCACCTTGACGCGCGCACAGTACACCTCAAGTTCAGCGGCACCCGAGGTGGCCATGCCGAAGCAGATGATGAATCAGCGCAACAGTCGCAAGACCTTTGCGAGCCTGCGGAACCCTGCCGACGGGTGGCGTTCTAAGCTGGTGTACTGCGCACTGTTTGCCACATTCGGATGCTTGATGGTTATCAACTGGATATCGCTGACCTGACCTCTTTTCAATCCCCCTAGGCCTTGACTCCCTGCAAGGCCGACTGACCGAAACGCAGCATCATGTCCTCCCCTGGCTCCCCCAAGCCACATTTGCGACTCGGTTAGACTTGTACCGCGGCCTTTGTGCCGCGGTTTTTTTTGCCCTGAATAAAAAGACGAGGCGACGGGAATGTTAAAGACGGTGCTGGGAGGCGTTTTACTGATTTTGCTGGCCTATCTGTTGCTGTGGCCGGTCAACATTGATCCGGCAGCCTGGCAGCCGCCAGCGCCGCCCACCGACGATGCGCGTTTTGCTCCGAATGACCGGCTGACTTCGCTTGAGCGCATCGCGACCGACATTGGACACGGTCCGGAAGCCATCAACATCGATACCCAGGGGCGTCTGGTGACCGGCTTCATCGATGGTCGTGTGATGCGCTTCGCCTCCGATGGCACGCAGCCGGAGCTGTTGGCCGACACCGGCGGGCGGCCGCTCGGCATCGCATTTTCGGTTGCGGGTGACGTGATCGTTGCCGATGCGGTTAAAGGCCTGCTGCGGATTCGTCAGCCGGGTAGTTTTGAAGTCGTAGCCGATAGCGCCGAAGGTGTGCCATTGGGTTTCACCGACGATGTCGATGTGTCTGCGGACGATATCGCGTACTACTCCGATGCCTCGGTCAAATTCGGCGTGCATCACGTCATGGATGACGTGTTTGAACATCGTCCTAATGGTCGCCTGGTGGCGACGGATCTCAAGACCGGCAAGACCTGGGTTGTAATGCCTGACCTGTATTTTGCCAACGGGGTTGCGCTGGGGCCCAATGAAGACTATCTGCTGGTCAATGAAACGACCCGCTACCGCGTGTTGCGGCACTGGCTGAAGGGTGAGCGTGCAGGGCAGAGCGACGTGTTTATCGACAACCTGCCAGGCTTTCCCGACAACATCACGTTCAATGGTCAGAACATGTTCTGGCTGGCTCTGTATGCACCGCGCACCGCGCCACTGGATGCACTGCTGCCGCACCCGTTTGTGCGCAAAATGGTCTGGCGCCTACCCGCCGCGGTGCAGCCGGGGCCGGTCTTGCACGGTTTTGCTCTGGGTTTGAATCTTGAGGCCGAGGTCATGGTGAATCTGCAGGACGCGGGTGAGTCGGCCTATGCGCCGATTACCAGTGTTCGCCAGGGAGCCGAGCATCTGTATTTCGGCAGCCTATTGGCGCCAAGTCTGGCGCGCATGCCCCTGTCTGAGGTGCTGCCGGATTGAGTCTTGCTGGCTTGCGCTGGGTTTGCCAGTCCTTTGACGCGTTGGACGGCGCTGCGCTGTATCAAATCATGCGCCTGCGTCAGGAAGTTTTCGTGGTCGAGCAGACCTGCGCTTTCCTGGATGCGGACGGCTGGGATTTGCACGCTTGGCATCTGGCTGGCTGGGCCGGTGAGCACTTGCTGGCCTACGCCCGGATCTTCGAACCGGCGGTTGTCCGCGAGGAGGCGTCGATTGGGCGGGTGGTTTCGGCGCCGTCACATCGTCAGCAAGGTTTGGGCATCAGCTTGATGGATCAGGCTGTCGAAAAAGTGCGCAGTTTTGGTCCGGGCGTGCCGGTATGGATAGGTGCGCAGGAGCGTCTGTGCCGGTTCTATGCCGGTTTCGGCTTTGCCGAAACCGGCGAGCGTTACCTCGAAGACGGCATCTGGCACCGCGGCATGCAGGCTACGACAGATCAGCTAGGGCGGCATCCAGTCGTTTGAGCCCTTCGACGATATCCTCTGCGTCGATCAGCAGGCTAGGGGCCAGACGTAACACGTCTGGGCCTGCGACCAGGCACAGCAAGCCATGTGCCAATGCTGCCGCATTGAGGTCGCGTGAGCGACCCGCCCACTGGGCCTTGAGTTCGCAGCCCAAAAGCAGCCCCTGGCCGCGGATTTCGCTGAAAATGTCGTACTTGTCGTTGAGTGTGCGCAGGCCGCTGATCAGTTGGTCGTGACGCTGCTGCACGCCTTGCAGCGTGTTTGCGTTGGCGATGATGTCGAGCGCAGCCAGGCCCACAGCACAACCCATGGGATTTCCGCCAAACGTGCTGCCGTGCGTGCCAACAACCAGGCTCGCAGCAATCTCGTCGGTGGTCAGCATGGCACCGATGGGAAAACCGCCGCCGAGACCTTTGGCGCTGGTCAGGATGTCCGGTGTGACCTCGGCGCCCATGTAGGCATACAGGTGGCCCGTCCGGCCTGCGCCAGTCTGCACCTCGTCGAAAATCAGCAGGGCGTTGTGTTCATCGCACAGTGCGCGCAGACCTGCCAGGTAGCCGTCGGCTGCCGGGCGCACGCCGCCTTCACCCTGGATCGGTTCAACAATGACCGCGCAGGTGTTGGGCCCGATGACCTCGCGCATGGCATCAAGATCGTTATAGGGCACGTGGCGAATGCCGCCGGGCAGTGGCGCGAACCCTTCGCTGTACTTGCCTTGGCCACCGGTGGCTACGGTGAACAGGGTGCGGCCGTGGAACGAGCCGGTGGTGGAGACAATTTCATTCTTGTCAGAGCCGAATTTGTCCCACGCGTAGCGACGCGCCAATTTGAGCGCAGCTTCATTGGCTTCGGCACCCGAATTGCAAAAGAACACACGGTCGGCAAAGGTCAGCTCGGTCAGCCGTTTGGCCAGGGCCAGGGCAGGTTCGGTGACCATAAGATTGGAGACATGCCACAGCTTGTTGGCTTGCTCGGTGAGCGCCGCGACCAGCGCTGGGTGCGCGTGGCCGAGCGCGGACACGGCAATCCCACCAGCGAAGTCCACATACTCTCGATCGTCACGATCCCACAGACGCGAACCGCGGCCGCGCACCGGAACAATCGGAGCAGGAGCATAGTTCGGGGTCATGTAGCGATCGAAATCGGCGCGAGCGACGTGGTTCATGATGTCTCTTGGGCAAAAGAGGCAATTTTATGTCATGCAACGCTGCGTAGGGTATTCGCTTGCAGGAAAATTTCCGGTATCATGCGCGCCCTGCAGTGGTGGGCGTAGCTCAGCTGGTTAGAGTCCCGGATTGTGATTCCGGTTGTCGTGGGTTCGAATCCCATCGTCCACCCCATTTCTTTTTCGCTTGCGCAGCCCGGATTGGGCCGTCGCGCAGGCGCTGACGCAGCAGATTTTGCGCGTTACAATAGACGGTTTCGAGCGGGCCATTAGCTCAATTGGTAGAGCATCGGACTCTTAATCCGCTGGTTGTAGGTTCAAGTCCTACATGGCCCACCAGTCTCAACCGTTCTGCCCAAGACGTTTCCAGACGGTTGTTTCGTCCATACGCGACAGTGGCGGAATTGGTATACGCGCTGGATTTAGGTTCCAGTGGGGAAACCCGTGAGAGTTCGAGTCTCTCCTGTCGCACCATCCATCTCGCAAATCGCACCACCTAGAGTAAAGTCAAGAACATGCAAGTCAGCGTTGAAGCCGCAGAAGGGCTCGAGCGCCGGATGCGCGTTAGCATCCCCGCCGCCGATTACGAACAGGCCGTTAAGAAGAATCTGCAGAAGATCGGTCGTCATGCCCGTGTCGATGGGTTCCGTCCTGGCAAAGTCCCGGCCCAAGTGCTGGAACAACGCTATGGCGCGCGTGCGCGTCAGGACGCCTTGAGCGACCTGCTTGAGGACAGCTACCCCAAGGCTTTGCAGGAATCCGGTGTTCAACCGGCAGGGCAGCCGCAAATCGAGTTCGAAGCCATTGATGCGGGTCAGGATATGGCCTATGTCGCGGTGTTCGACGTATATCCCGAGATCGAGCTTCAGGGCATTGACGGCATGGCCGTTAAAGAGGCTGAAACCGAGATTGGTGACGCCGACATCGACAGCCTGCTGCAGAAATTGCGCGAGCAGCGCAAAACCTGGGTGGAGAAAGACGGCGCCGCGGCTGAAGGCGATCAGGTCAAGATCGACTTCGTCGGTACCATTGACGGTGAAGCCTTTGAGGGTGGTAGCGGCGAAGATACCGATCTGGAGCTCGGATCCGGTCGTTTTCTCAAGGAAATGGAAGACGGCATTGTCGGCATGAGCGCTGGTGAAGCGCGAGATGTTCCGGTGACGTTCCCCGAGGATTACCACGCGGAAAATCTCAAGGGTAAGCAGGCCAGCTTCGCGGTGACCGTGAAATCGGTGCAGGCCAGTGAATTGCCGGAAGTTGATGCCGAGTTCTGCAAGCAGTTTGGGCTGGAAGACAGCGACGAAGCAGGCTTGCGTGAAAAGCTGCGCGAATCCATGGAGCAGGAAAAAACTCAGGCGGTAGCGCGCTACACCAAACAACAGGTGCTTGAGAACATCCTCGAAGCCAATGACATTCTGGTTCCGTCCGGGCTTGTGAGTCAGGAAATCGAACGGATGCGTCAGGACGCGGCTCAGCGTTTTGGTCAGGGCCAAAAGTCTCACGATGAGCTGCACCAGCTGCTGCCGGATGCGCTGTTCGAAGAGCAGGCCAAGCGCCGCACTGCGCTGGGTTTGCTGATCGGCGAGATCATCAAGAAAGAAAGTCTGCAGGTCAGCGACGAACAAGTTGAAGCCAAACTTGGCGAAATCGCCGGTGGTTTCGACGATTCTGATGCGGCGATGGCCTACTACCGTCAGAACCCGCAGTTCATGCAGTCCCTTCGGGCCATGGTGCTGGAAGACCAAGTCGTGCAACATTGCCTGTCCAAGGCGAAGCGCGAGTCTGAAAAACTCAGCTTCGAGGAACTTACCGAGAAAGCACCGAGTCAGGGATAAAGATGGAAGAGCGCATGCACTACGTTCCTTATGTGGTTGAGCAGTCGGCACGCGGTGAGCGCGTGTTTGATATCTACTCGCGTCTACTCAAGGAGCGCGTGGTGTTTGCGGTTGGTCCAGTCGACGATCACATGGCTAATGTGATCGTCGCCCAGCTGTTGTTCCTGGAGTCTGAGAACCCGGACAAAGACATCCATCTGTACATCAACTCGCCCGGTGGTGTGATCACCTCGGGCTTGTCGATCTACGACACCATGCAGTTCATCAAGCCGGACGTGAGCACACTGTGCATCGGCCAGGCGGCCAGTATGGGGGCCGTGTTGTTGGCCGGTGGTGCTCCTGGCAAGCGCTTTGCCTTGCCGCATTCACGCATGATGATCCATCAGCCTCTGGGCGGCTTCCAGGGTCAGGCGACCGATATCGAAATTCATGCCAAGGAAATTCTGTTCATGCGCCAGCGCTTGAACGAAATGCTGGCCGGGCATACCGGTAAGACCGTGGAGCAGATCGCCAAGGATTCCGAGCGCGATTTCTTCATGAGTGCCGAGCAAGCCAGCGAGTATGGTTTGATCGACAAAGTACTCGACTCGCGCGCGGCCAAAGCCGCTGAATAACCCGTCGGTCGGGCGGTGCGCACCAGCCGCGGGTGCGTGACAGCCGCCAATCGGCACGGGACTTGCATCGGACTGCTGGCATGGTATAAACGAAACCAGTGGTCCAGAAGGTGAAACAATGAGTGATGACAACCGCGGCAGCGGGGGCAACGGGCGAACCCTGTACTGCTCCTTCTGTGGCAAAAGTGAACACGAAGTTCGCAAGCTGATTGCTGGACCTTCGGTGTATGTGTGTGATGAATGCGTTGAGCTGTGCAACGACATCATCCGCGAAGAATTGCAGGCCAAGCCCGTCGATAAGGGTTTGCCCAAGCCGCATGAAATCAAGGCGGTGCTGGACGAGTACGTGATCGGCCAGGAAGCGGCCAAGAAAACGCTCGCCGTGGCGGTATACAACCACTACAAGCGCCTCAACAATAATGCGGCCTCGGATGACGTCGAGTTGTCCAAGTCCAACATTTTGCTGATCGGTCCCACCGGCTCAGGTAAAACGCTGCTGGCCGAGACGCTGGCGCGGGTTCTGGATGTGCCGTTTGCGATCGCCGATGCCACCACCCTGACTGAAGCCGGTTATGTGGGTGAGGACGTCGAGAACATCATCCAGAAGTTGCTGCAGAAATGTGACTACGATGTGGACAAGGCCCAGCGTGGCATTGTGTATATCGACGAAATCGACAAAATTTCGCGCAAATCCGAAAACCCGTCGATCACCCGTGACGTTTCGGGCGAAGGGGTACAGCAGGCACTGCTCAAGCTGATCGAAGGCACGGTTGCATCGATCCCGCCGCAAGGTGGGCGCAAGCACCCTCAGCAGGAATTTTTGCAGGTCGATACCTCGGGTGTCCTGTTCATTTGTGGTGGTGCTTTCGCCGGCTTGGACAAGGTCATCGGCCAGCGCTCCAAGAAGGGCGGCATTGGTTTCCAGGCCGAACCCAAGAGTCCGGAGGACGGGCGCGCGGTTGGTGAAATTCTGGCGGAAACCGAGCCGGATGATCTGGTCCGCTTTGGCCTGATTCCAGAATTTGTTGGCCGTCTGCCGGTGATTGCAACCTTGCAGGAGTTGGATGCCGACGCGCTGATTTCGATTCTGACCGAGCCCAAGAACGCGCTGACCAAGCAGTATCGCAAGCTGTTTGACATGGAAGGCGCTGCGTTGGAGCTGCGCGATGACGCTTTGGCTGCGATTGCCCGCAAGGCCATGGAGCGCAAAACGGGCGCACGCGGTTTGCGCACGATCATGGAAAGCATTCTGCTGGACGTCATGTATGACCTGCCGTCGATGGAAAACGTCGAGAAGGTGGTCATTGATGAGTCAGTGGTGCAGGGCGCGGCCAAACCCTTCATCGTTTACGGTGCTGCAGAACCCAGCGCCGAGGCTCAGGCCAGCTAGGCTAAAGAGGCCGGTGGTGACCGCCGTTCCGGCCTGCTGATTTGGCCGCCCGCAGCGCGGGCGGCAAGGCGGGTGGATCGCCGATACAGCTTGAATTTCCATTGGCGAGCCCCCATATGACGTGCTTTGCGGGGTTGCCCGTGTGTATTGAGGCTGCTGATGAGCGATAGATCCGAATCCCTGTCCCCGGTTCTGCCACTACGAGACGTAGTGGTATTCCCGCATATGGCCATGCCCTTGTTCGTCGGGCGTGAAAAATCCGTGGTGGCGCTCAAAGAAGCCATGAAGACCGACAAGCGCATTTTGCTTGTCGCGCAGCGGACGGCGGAAACCGAGGATCCGGGCGAAAACGATCTGTATCCCATCGGGACCCTGGCCAATATCCTGCAGTTGCTGAAATTGCCGGATGGCACGCTCAAGGTTCTGGTCGAGGGCAGCAATCGCGCCCGCATCAACACGCTGGAAGATCAAGACGGCTATCTGGTTGCGGATTGCACCGAATTGCCGGAAGCGCGCAATGAGGCTGAAGAGCGTGAAATGGACGCCATGGTGCGCTCCACGCTCAGCCAGTTCGAGCAGTACGTCAAGCTGAACAAAAAGGTGCCGGCCGAATTGTTGCCGTCGCTGACCAGCATGGACGACGCCGGACGTCTGGCTGACACTATTGCAGCGCATCTGAATCTGCGGCTGGAAGATCGCCAGCAGGTTCTGGAGCGACTGTCGGCGACGGAGCGGCTTGAGCATGTGCTCGGTCTGCTCGAAGGCGAGATCGAGGTGCTGCAGGTTGAGAAGCGCATCCGCGGCCGGGTCAAGCAGCAAATGGAGAAGAGTCAGCGCGAGTACTATCTGAATGAGCAAATGAAGGCCATTCAGAAAGAGTTGGGTGAAACCGAAGAAGGCCCCAACGAAATGGAAGAGCTGGCGCAGAAGATCGAAAAGGCCGGCATGCCGAAAGACGTGCGGGCCAAGGCAGACACCGAGCTCAACAAGCTGAAGATGATGTCGCCGATGTCAGCTGAAGCGACCGTTGTACGCAACTACCTGGATTGGGTGGTTGGCGTTCCGTGGAAGAAGAAAACCAAGTCGCGCATTGACCTGGCGATGGCGGAACAGTTTCTCGATGAGGATCACTACGGCCTTGAATCGGTCAAGGAGCGTATCGTTGAGTACCTCGCGGTGCAGAAGCGGGTCAAGAAATTGCGTGGTCCCATTCTGTGTCTGGTTGGTCCGCCTGGGGTGGGTAAAACCTCGTTGGGTCGCTCGATCGCACGAGCCGTCAATCGCAAGTTCGTGCGTATGAGTCTTGGTGGCGTGCGCGATGAGGCCGAGATTCGTGGTCATCGTCGCACCTATATCGGCTCCATGCCTGGAAAAATTCTTCAGAACATGAGCAAGGTGGGCGTACGCAATCCACTGTTCTTGCTCGACGAAATTGACAAGATGGCGGCGGATTTTCGTGGCGACCCAGCCTCGGCCATGCTTGAGGTACTGGACCCGGAGCAGAACGCCAGTTTCAACGACCATTATCTGGAAGTTGATTTCGACCTCTCGGATGTGATGTTTGTGGCCACGGCCAATACGCTGAACATTCCGGCACCGCTGCTGGATCGTATGGAGGTGATTCGTTTGCCGGGGTACACGGAGGACGAAAAACTCAATATTGCGCGGCGCTACTTGCTTCCCAAGCAAATCAAGAACAATGGCCTCAAGGACAAGGAGATCAACTTGTCTGATGGCGCGCTGAAAGATGTCATTCGTCATTACACGCGCGAAGCCGGGGTGCGTAATCTCGAGCGCGCGGTGGGCAAGATCTGTCGCAAGGTGGTCAAGGAGATCATCGAGAACGACAAGATCGACCATATCAATGTGGGGTCGCGCCAGGTTGAGAAGTATCTGGGCGTGCCGCAGTTCCGCTATGGCAAGGCCGAAGATCAGAACCAGATTGGCCAAGTCACCGGTCTGGCCTGGACCGAAGTCGGTGGCGAATTGCTCACCATTGAAAGTGCGGTGGTGGAAGGCAAGGGCAAGCTGGTTTACACCGGTAGCCTTGGCGATGTTATGCAGGAGTCCATACAAGCCGCACTCACCGTGGTGCGCAGTCGCTCGTCGGCATGGGGCATTGAACTGAAAGATGTCCAAAACAGTGACATCCATGTCCACGTGCCGGAGGGCGCAACGCCCAAGGATGGTCCGAGCGCAGGGATTGCCATGTGCACGGCGCTGATCAGCGCATTTACGCGCATTCCTGTGCGCGCAGACGTCGCAATGACGGGCGAAATTACCTTGCGCGGTGAGGTTTTGCCCATCGGTGGCCTTAAAGAAAAGCTGCTTGCTGCGCACCGTGGCGGTATCAAAACGGTTGTGATTCCGATCGAAAACGAGAAGGATTTGTCAGAAATTCCTAGTAATATCAAAGGGAAACTGAATATCCATCCGGTTCGTTGGATTGATGATGTGATTCGTCTTGCGCTGGAAAAAGAGCCGGAACCGGCACTGGATCAAGGCGCCAAGTCAACCGTCAAATCGACCGAGGATTCGGCCCGCGCGCACTAGCTGTAGACCGCGCGCGGAGAATCCTGCAATAATCGAAAAACAACGGCACACTGGCGTTTCGGCGGGTGCCGATGCCTTCATGCTGAAGGTTCGCAAGGGCTGATCCCATCTGCATTTTAAGCTTGCGCTGAACAAGCGCAGGGATCTTGTTCTTGTGTCTGGGGTGAACATTTTTGACCTTATAGAGGGGAAGTATCCGATGAACAAATCCGAACTCGTGGAAGCCGTTGCCGCCAACGCTGGCCTGTCCAAGGCTGACGCTGGCAAGGCTGTGGAAGCCATGTTCGACAGCATCTCCGACGCTCTGAAGAAGGGTGACAAAGTGTCGCTGGTGGGCTTTGGTGTGTTCAGCGTGCGTGAGCGTGCAGCGCGCACTGGCCGCAATCCGAAGACCGGCGAAGTGCTGAAAATCGCTGCAGGTAAAACTCCTGGATTTAAAGCTGGTAAAGCTCTGAAAGACGCTGTAAACTAGCGTTCTTTCCAGGGGCCACCTAGCAGCTACCGCAGCTAGGGGTCGCAGGTGGCGCCAAGGGGTGCTTAGCTCAGCTGGTAGAGCGTCGCCCTTACAAGGCGAATGTCGGCGGTTCGATCCCGTCAGCACCCACCAAAATTCGGAGCGGTAGTTCAGTTGGTTAGAATACCGGCCTGTCACGCCGGGGGTCGCGGGTTCGAGTCCCGTCCGCTCCGCCAACTATTGAAAGGCACCCTTGCGGTGCCTTTTTTGTTTTTCCCTACAGAACTACATTTGGGGGTCATGAATGTTGCAGAATATTCGGGACCGAGCGACGGGCCCACTGGCCTGGTTTATCGTCGGCATTATCTGCATTCCTTTCGCATTTTTTGGCATTGAGGCATTTCGTAGCGATGGCGCCGCGCGCAGTGTTGCGAAAGTGGAAGGACAAGAGATTTCCGAGGCTGCGCTGCAGCAGCGTTATCAGCAACGCTATCAGCAGCTGCAACAAATGCTCGGTGAGAATTTTCGACCCGACATGATCAACCCCGACATGCTCCGCGAAAGTGTATTACAGGGCATGATTCAGGAAGCCGTAACCGGCGCTTATCTTGCTGATCGCAGCTATCGCGTGGCGGATGAGACGGTGTTGGCAACGATTCGTGGTGAACAGGCTTTTCAACAGAATGGCCACTTCTCGCCCACCTTATATAGAGACACGCTGGCGCGACAGGGCATGAACCCTGTTCAGTACGAAGATCGCGTACGTGCGTTTCTGACCGACCAGCAATTGCGCCAAGCCGTGACCAATTCGGTCATTGTGACCGAGGCCGAGCTAGCCAGCGAGTGGGCGATTGACCGTCAAACGCGCCGTTTTAATCATCGTATTTACAACGCCAAAGCCGTTGAAGCATCGATCAGCATTGACGATGCTGCGGTTGAGGCCCGGTACGAAGAGCGCAAGGCGAGCTTGATTGCACCGGAACGAGTTCGGGTCAGCTACGTGGAGCTCGATCAGGAAGTGCTGAAGCAGAAGGTGGATGTCACGCCAGAAGCACTGCAAGCCCTGTATGACGAGCAGAAAGAGACCCGCTTCAAGGTCGCCGAAGAACGCAAAGCAAGGCACATACTTGTGCGTGCCAGCGAAGATAATGCGCGAGCGAAAATAGACGCGGCTGCTGAGCGTGTGGCCGCAGGCGAAGACTTTGCCGAGGTGGCGAAGGAGGTCTCCCAGGACCCCGGTTCCAAGAATAAGGGCGGGGATTTGGGCTGGGTCTCCACCGGTATGATGGTTGCGCCGTTTGAAGACGCATTATTTGCGCTGGACACCGGCGTGGTGAGCGAGCCAGTGGAAACGCAGTTCGGTTGGCATCTGATTCAGGTCGAGGAGATTCGTCCGGAGCGTCTGCGTGGCTTTGACGAGCCTGAAGTGCAGACCGAACTGGAAGATATGTACCGTGAGCGTGAGGCGCGGGCTGAGTTCGACGCACTGGCGGACAAGCTTGAACAGGTCAGTTTCGAAAATCCGGCGTCACTGGATCCGGTGGCCGAGCAGCTTGGCTTGGAAATCAAGACCTCAGAGTGGATGACGCGCGACGGCGGCGCTGGCATTGGCGCGAGCGACGCGGTGATTGCAGCAGCTTTCTCTGACCTCGTGCTCAACGCTGGAGAAAACAGTTTGCCGCTGAATGTGGGGCGGCGCCAGATCGTTCTGCGTGTTGCGGAGCATGAGGAAGAGCGCCCGCAAACGTTGGACGAAGTGCGTGCGGACTTGGTTGAAGCGCTGACCCGTGAGGCTGTTGCGGAAAAATTGCAGGCCATGGCCGATGCGGACCGTACAAAGCTGGCGGAGGGCAAGTCGCTGGCTGATTTGCCGGCTCAGGACGGTGCCGAAAATCAGAAGCCGGTGACTGCGGAGCGCGGCGACTCTGCTCCGGCGCGGGTCATCATTGCTACAGTGTTTGGTATGGACGTTCCGCAGGAAGGGGCGTCGAGCTATGAGACGGCAATGTTGCCGAATGGCAATCTGGCGCTGATTGAGTTGACCGACGTTACCGACGGCAATTGGGCTGAGGCGATCGAAAACGAAAAAGAAGCGACCAAGCGTCGTCTGCTGTCGCAGCGAGCCAATCAGGAATACATGGCTTTGCAGGCGGCGTTGCGTGCTCAGGCTGACGTCAAGGTGTTTGCCGCAACGTTCTAGTACGGCTAGAACTGCAATGAAAAAGCCCACATCATGTGGGCTTTTTTGTGTCCGCAGCAGGCTTGCAGCAGATTAGGTTTTGGCTTCGATTTTGGCCCAGCTGTCGCGCAGCCCCACAGTCCGATTGAAGACCGGGGCATCGCTGCTGTGTTCTTTGCTGTCGGCCACAAAGTAACCCAGGCGCTCAAACTGGAAGCTGCTGCCGGCTTGTGCTTGCGCAAGTTCGGGCTCGATCCAGCACTCGTTACGCACAACCAGCGAGTCCGGGTTGAGGTGGGCAACGAAATCTTCGTTTCCGCGGTCCGGGGTTTCGTGATTGAACAAGCGGTCATACAGCCGAACCGTGGCGCGCTTGCCGTGGCTGGCTGAGACCCAATGAATCACGCCCTTGGGTTTGCTGCCGTCCGCTGGATTGGCGCCGAGAGTGTCGGCATCGTAGCGACAATGCACTTCCGTGATGTGGCCATCGGCATCCGTCACTACATCCTCCGCGGTCAGCACGTAGGCGTTGCGCAAGCGGACAGATTTCCCCAGCACCAGACGTTTGTATTTTTTGTTGGCTTCCAGGCGAAAATCCTCGCGTTCGATATAGACCTCGCGGGTCAGCGGTAGTTGGCGCTGGCCCAGGTCTTCGCGGCTAGGGTGGGCGGCGGCCGGCAGCCACTCCACCTTGTCCTGCGGGAAATTGGTGATGACCAGCTTGAGTGGGTCAATGACGCACATGGCACGCGGTGCGTTTTCGTTGAGGTCGTCGCGAATGGTGTATTCCAGCTGGGCGACATCGACCGTACTGTCGGCCCGCGCTACGCCCACCGTTTCCCAGAACTTGCGAATGGACAGCGGCGTATAGCCGCGCCGGCGCAGCCCCGAGATGGTTGGCATGCGCGGATCGTCCCAGCCGTCCACATGGCCCTCATCGACCAGCTGTTTGAGCTTGCGCTTGCTGGTCACCGTGTAATTGATGTTGCCGCGTGCGAATTCGTACTGGCGAGGTGTCGAGGGTACCGGCAGGTGTTCGATCAGCCAATCATAGAGCGGGCGATGGTCTTCGAATTCCAGGGTGCAGATGGAATGGGTAATACCTTCCAGCGCATCAGATTGACCATGCGTGAAATCATACGTGGGATAAATGCACCAGGCATCGCCAGTTTGGTGATGATGCGCTTTGCGGATGCGGTACAGGATCGGATCGCGAAGATTGATGTTGGGCGAAGCCATGTCGATCTTGGCGCGTAGTACGCACTGACCCTCATCAAAATCGCCGGCCCGCATACGGGCCAGAAGGTCCAGGTTTTCATCCGCGCTGCGTTCGCGATAGGGGCTGTTGCGCCCCGGCTCGGTCAGCGTGCCGCGATACTCGCGGGCTTGCTCTGCAGAAAGGTCGCAGACGTACGCCAGACCCTTGCCGACCAAGTGCTGAGCGTACTCGTAGAGCGTTTCGAAGTAGTCCGAGGCGTATCGGACATTGCCGCTCCATTCGAAACCGAGCCAGCGGATATCCTCCTGGATGGCATCGATATATTCCTGGCTCTCTTTGTCCGGATTGGTGTCGTCGAAGCGCAGATGGCAGCGGCCATCAAAGTACTCGGCCAATCCAAAATTCAGGCAGATGGACTTGGCGTGGCCCAGATGCAGATAACCGTTGGGCTCCGGCGGGAAACGGGTGACCACCTCGCCTTGCAGGCGCCCTGATTCCAGGTCATCGCGGATCAGGCTACGCAGGAAGTTGTGTCCGGGTTCTACGGGGCTGCTCATCAGGTATTACATCCAGGCGGACGGGCCGCAGGTCAAAAAGCGCGATTATATCGGTCGCCGGCAAGCGCCGTCGCGTTCAGGCGCGGGGCTTTTCGTAGTGGTGACGATCAAATCGGCGATGGCCCCAGAAGTATTGTTCCGGGTATTGACGGATCAGTTCTTCAAACCAGGCGTTGGCCCGGCCTATGGTGTGACGCAGCGTGGCTTCTTCATCACCCTGGTCTTGCGGGCGTAGAATTTCAGAGCAATGCCAGCGGATTTCATCGTTGTCGGTGTATACGCCAACGACCAGAAGAAATGGCACATTATTGGTGATCAAATAGCTCCAGGCGCCGGTTTGGGTGGGGGTGTCGGGGACCCCAAGTACGTCCATCCGCAAGCCGCCCCGGTTGGCATGCTGGTCTGCCAGAAAGCCGACGCAATGGCCCTGATCAAACAAGGTACGGACTTCATCGCGAATGCTGCCCTGGCCGATTTTCTGGCGTTTTCCATTGACAATGCGGTGGCGCGACGTGGGAACTTCGATGAGGCCACTGCCAACGCGTAAACGCTTGCGTGCGATGTAGCGGTCAAACCACGGCGATTTAAAGCCCTTGTACATCACGTGCAGGTCGAAATCGACCGCACGAACCAGCTTGAGCGTTAGATCAGGATTGCCCAGATGGCAGCACACCAGTGAACTGCCTTCGTCTGCGTTCTGCATGGCGGCGAGGCGCTCGCGCCCTTCCGCGGTGACAAAGCGCGCGATCTTTTTGGGCGGCCAGTACACCCAGTCGAACACCAGGTCGAGCACGCCGCGCGCAAAGTGAGTGTACATGGCGCGGATGATGCGCGTTTTCTCCGCTTGGCTCAGGCTGTTGTTGTAGGCCAGGTCAAGGTTGATCTCGGCGATGTACTGCTTCTTGCGCATCAATCGGTAAGCGCCGGCGGACAAGCCTCGGATCAGCAGGCGTCGTAATGGGCGGCCACCTAGCCACAACACGCAGCCAAACATGAAGACCAGACAATCCACCAGCGTGATCTGCAGGCGTTTCCACCATGGCGTATTGCGGTGTAGAAACGAGGCGTGGCCGGAAATACGTTCTTCGATGGGGCGTTCGGAGAATTCGCTCATACGCGCTGTTGGCTGAAAGTCAGAGGTCTATATACAACAAGGCCGCGACCGTCGCAGGGACGGGCGCGGCCCGGCATCGTGCAGGATACGCCTGCAGAGGCTTAGAAGGCCTCGGCGTCGAGCTCCATCATGGTCTGGGCGCCCGCCGTGACGCGCGCCAGCAGACTGCTGTGCTCGGCCACGTAGCGCTCCATGAAGAAACGGCCAACAATCAGTTTGTTGGTGTAGAACGCGGCGTCGTCGGTGCCCGCATCCAGCTTGGCCTGGCAGGTTTGAGCGGCTTTGAGCCAGGCCCAGCCCACGCTGACCACGCTGAACAGGCGGGTGTACTCGACCGCCACGCCGCCGGCGTGATCGGGGTTGCTTGCCGCGTTCTGCATCAGCCAGCCAGTGGCTTTCTGCAGAGAATCGAAAGCTGCCGCCAGCGGCTGGGTATAGGCGTTCAGGCTGTCACCCGCTGCGGCCAGGTCAGCGCCGACCTGGGCGAAGAAAGCCTTGACCGCACGTCCACCGTTGAGCGCCAGCTTGCGCCCCACCAGATCCAGCGACTGAATGCCGTTGGTACCTTCGTAGATCTGGCTGATACGCGCATCACGCACAAATTGTTCGACACCATGCTCGCAGATGTAGCCATGGCCGCCGTAGACCTGCACGGCCAGATTGGACGCCGCCGAGCCTTCGTCGGTGAAGAAGGACTTGGCCACCGGGGTCATCAGACCGAGGAAATCTTCAGCTTTTTCACGTTCGGCTGCGTCCGGGTGGGTTTGTGCCACGTCCAGCTGCAATGCGATGAGACCGTTGAGGGCGCGTGAGCCTTCCACGAAGCTGCGCATGGTCAGCAGCATACGGCGCACATCAGCATGATGAATGATCGGATCGGCCGGCTTGTCCGGCGCTTTCGGCCCGCTCAGGGAGCGGCCCTGAATGCGATCCTTGGCATAGGCTGCGGCGGCCTGATAGGCCAGCTCGCCTGCACCCAGGCCTTCCACGGCCACGCCCAGGCGGGCGGCGTTCATCATGGTGAACATGGCGCGCAGGCCTTTGTTTTCTTCGCCCACCAGGTAGCCGGTAGCGCCTTCAAATTCGAGCACGCAGGTCGCGGATGCGCGAATCCCCATTTTGTGCTCAATCGACTGGCACACAACCTGGTTGCGCTCGCCAATACTGCCGTCATCGCCAACCATGAATTTGGGCACGATGAACAGCGAAATGCCCTTGGTGCCTTCCGGTGCGTCCGGCGTTTTGGCCAAAACCAGATGAATGATGTTTTCGGTCATCTGGTGTTCGCCCGCTGAGATGAAGATCTTGTTGCCGCTGATCTTGTAGCTGCCGTCGGCTTGCGGTTCGGCACGGGTGCGGATCATGCCCAGATCGGTGCCCGCATGGGCCTCGGTCAGGTTCATGGTGCCGGTCCATTCGCCGGTGGTCAGTTTGGGCAGGAATTTCTGCTTGAGTTCATCACTGGCCCAGTGCTCCAGCGCGCTGTGCGCGCCGTGGGTCAAGGTCGGGTACATGAACCAAGAGTGATTGGCCGCGGTAAAGATCTCATTGACCATGAAACGCAGCACCTGAGGCATGCCCATGCCGCCATATTCGGGGTCACAGGACAATCCGCCCCAGCCGCCTTCAACGTAGGCCTGATAGGCCTCGGTGAAACCGTCGGGCACGATGACTTCGCCATTTTCCAGGCGGCAGCCTTGTTCGTCGCCGGATTGATTGACCGGGTTGACCTTGTCTTCGGCCAGACGACCGCATTCGCTGAAGATCGCCTCGATGGTTTCGGCATCGGCGTCATCGTAGCCGAGCGTGCCGCGCTGGCTGGCGAAGTCGAGCATTTCGTTGACCACAAAACTGAGGTCGCGAACAGGGGCTTTGTAGCTGGGCATGACCACATCCGGTGTAGAAGGGGCGCGTATTCTGACGAGACCGGGGCTAAATGTCCATACGCGAGCGTATGGGGATGGTTTTTGCTTGCGGTCATCTGAGGAAGTCGGGACACTGCTGGCATGGGATACGTCCTCGGACTGCGATGAAACGCGTTTTCAAAGCTCTGTCACGTTTGCTGGCGACTACGCCTTTTCGTGTATTGCTGGTGCTGTTGCTGGCATTGGAGCTGTTTTACCTGGCGGAAGTGATGCTGGACGACCGCCGACGCGTGTTGGAGAACCAGCAGCGCGACATGGTGGCCGAGTTGGCGGCACGTGAGCGCGCCAGAAT
Source organism: Oceanococcus atlanticus (assembly GCF_002088235.1). Lineage (NCBI taxonomy): Bacteria > Pseudomonadati > Pseudomonadota > Gammaproteobacteria > Chromatiales > Oceanococcaceae > Oceanococcus > Oceanococcus atlanticus. Next base: position 167,157 of record NZ_AQQV01000002.1, on the reverse strand, counting down.
TGAGTACGCCTTGAGTTCGACCGTGTATCTGGCTCAGGGGCTGGTGGCGTTTACGCGCAGTGTGGATCAGCCCAGCGAAGCGCAGATCAATCGTGCCTTGCAGACCATCTACGAGGCCGATGCGCGTATCCGCAACATCGGTCTGGCGCCTGACAATGTTCTGGCTTACGTCTATCCCTTGGAAGGCAATCGTGCAGCGCTGGGTTTGCGCTATGCCGACCTTCCTGCGCAGTGGCCCAGCGTGCAGCAGGCGATGGCGTCACGGCAGACGGTGGTCACCGGGCCGGTCAAGCTGGTGCAGGGCGGGCGTGCTGTTATCAGCCGAACGCCGGTGTATCTCAAAGATGGCAGTTACTGGGGTTTGATTTCAATCGTCATCGATCTGGACGCCCTATTGCAGGCGCAGGACAGCGGTTCGAACACCGATGCCGTGCGCTTTCGCATTCTGGGTGATGCGGTTGATGGTGCCGAACGCGCGGTCATGCTGGACGACGGGCCGCTCGCCATCCGCGCTGCTGTGCAAATGCCCCTGCATGTCGGCGCGGCGGACTGGCTCTTGCTGGCTGAACCTGAAGGTGGTTGGGATCGTTTTGATCAGGCCATCCTGATTTGGCGTCTGCAGCTTTACGCAGGGGCTGTGGCGCTGAGCATCTTTTTGTTCGTGATCCTGCACAGCCGGGCCGAGGCCAAGCGCTTGGCGGACGAGTTGCGCGAATCAAACCGTCACCTGGCGGCGAGCAATGATGCTTTGGAGTACCTGTCCCGCTATGACCCCCTGACCAACGTTGCCAACCGCCGCTATTTCGATGAAGTCTTGCTGCGTGCGCTGGGTCAATGTCGCCGTCACCGTTTGCCGTTAGCGATCTTGATGGTGGATCTCGACCACTTCAAAGGTATCAACGATAACTACGGTCACGCAGTTGGCGATGACTGCCTGATTCGCGTGGCCAGTTTGATCACGCAGGTGTTGCAACGGGCAGAGGATCTGGTTGCACGCTTCGGCGGTGAGGAGTTCATCGTGCTTGCGCAGGGCCTGAATGAGGCGCAGGCCGTAGCTTTGGGTGAGCGTATTCGGAGGGTGATCGCGGGCACCTTGATCGAGCATGATCGGGCCGATCTGGATCCTTTGCGCATCACCGCAAGTATTGGGCTGGTCAGCGCTGTGCCGGATCACGCCATGAGCGGTGAGGAGATTTGCCGCCGCGCTGACGAGGCCTTGTATGCGGCCAAGAAAGGTGGGCGCAATCAGGTCAAGGCCTACGACAACATTCAAAATGAGGAGAGTTACACATGAGCGATGTGCGAGCGCAGGTGTCTGACGAGGAATGGCGGGTTCGGGTTGATCTGGCGGCGGCGTATCGGCTGGTGGCCATGTTCGGTTGGGATGATCTGGTGTTTACCCATCTGACCGCACGCGTGCCGGGGCCAGAAAAACACTTTTTGATCAACCCCTACGGCATGATGTTCGATGAGATCACCGCCTCATCCCTGGTCAAGATCGATGCGGCCGGCAACAAGGTTATGGCATCTGATTATCCGGTCAATCCCGCCGGTTTTACGATCCACAGCTGCATTCATGGTGCGCGCGATGATGCGCATTGCGTAATGCACACCCATTCCCTCAATGGGGTTGCGGTATCGGCGCAGAAGCGCGGGGTGCTGCCGTTGTCGCAACAGTCGTTATTCGTGCTCAATTCGCTGGCCTATCACGACTATGAAGGCGTCGCGCTCAACGAAGCCGAGAAGCCCCGGCTGGTAGCCGACCTTGGTACGAACAACTTCCTGATGCTGCGTAACCACGGTTTGCTCACCTGTGGCGCCACGCCCGCTGATGCCTTCCTGTTCATGTATTTGTTTGAAGCTGCGTGCATGATCCAGGTTCGGGCCATGGCTGGAGGATCGGAACTCATTCACGTGGCGCAACCCATCGTGGATGGCATTCAGGCACAGGCCCAGGTGGTCACCAAAGGTCTGGGTGGGCAATTGGCCTGGCCGGGCTTGTTGCGCCGTCTGGATCGACGCAATCCAGGTTACGCGGACTAGTGTAGCTGGCGCGCATGTTTCAACTTGGTGAACTATTGGGAAAACAGCCTGTCCGACGCATAGCAGGGGAACGTGACAAAAAAATGACAATTCACGTTGAACAATCATTGCTATGGATATTTTCGTACCTGACAGGGCGGAGCAAGGTTTTGTAACCGCCGACGGCACAGCTGCATTGCTTGAAGGCAGCGCGCCCTTTTCTCATCCAGCCGGCGTGTCTGCGCCACAGGTTGAGCCCTCCAGGCTCCGTTCGAACGAGCGCAGCGTGGTGGTTAATGGAGTTGAGCTGGTTTACGAGCGTTTCGGCCGCCAGCAGGACCCGGCCATCATCTTGATCATGGGCTTGGGTGGACAGCTGCTCAGCTGGCCGTTGTCGCTGTGCGAGGCCCTCGTACGAGAGGGCTATCAGGTTATTCGTTTCGACAATCGCGATGCCGGCCTGTCGAGCAAGTTCGATCACTGCGGCACGCCAGGCATGTTGCGCATGCTCGGTGCTCACAGCTTTGGTCAAGGTCTGGACGCTCCTTACCGGCTGGAGCACATGGTCGCTGACACCGTCGGGCTCATGGATCGCTTGAATCTGGAAGACGCCCACATCGTGGGTATCTCGATGGGCGGCATGATTGCGCAGATCATGGCTGCTCGCTATCCGCATCGGGTCAAGAGTCTGGTCAGCATGATGTCGACCAGCGGGGCGCCGGATCTGCCAGGCCCGAGTTTAAAACTGCGTTTGCGTCTGGCTCGTCAGCGTGCAACCGAACCGCGTGCTGCGTTGGCTGATGCGGTGCGTAGCATCGCGCTGGTTGGCAGCCCGGGTTACCCGCGTACGCTGCAAGAATTGGAGCAGACCCTGATGCCTCAGATTGAGCGTGGCATCAGTCCGGACGGCACCCTGCGTCAGCTGGCTGCGATCCTGGTCAGTGGCAGCCGCGCAGCCTTGTTGCCGCAGATTCAAGCACCGACACTGATACTTCATGGTGAGGCAGATCGTCTGGTGCCGGTGGCTGCGGCACATGACCTGCTTGAACGCATTCCGCACGCCCATGGCGACATCGTGCCCGGCTTGGGACACGATCTTCCGCCGTCCGCGTTGCCCCGGATGACCGACTCTCTGATCGCCCATCTGCAACGTGCATCGGAGTACCATGGCTAAGTCCCTCATTCAGGATTGAACCGATGCCATTTCGCAAACAAGCGTTTCTCGCCGGCCTGATCAGTGTGTGCGCAGCCTGTATGCCGCTGGCCGTTCATGCCAATGCCGTTAGCACGCTCGAGTTCCTCGCCGATGCGCCTCAGAGTGATCTGCATCAACAGGTCACGCAGCGTCTGCAATCTGAAGAGTTGCACCAGGCCATGGTTGCCATGGGGGTTGAGCCACTTGAGGTTGAGCAGCGTGTTGCCGCGTTGTCACAGGACGAGCTGGCGCAGTTGAATGCCAAGCTGGATCAACTACCCGCTGGTAGCGGTGTGGTCGAAGTGGTCGGTTTGGTGTTCATCGTGCTGATGATTCTCGAACTTGTGGGCGTTACCAACATCTTCACCGCGTTCTAGCACGCCACCGCTGCGGTGGTTATGCACGACCCGCAAGGTCGGGCTTGGTTTGTGCGCCTAGGTCTGGTGCTGGTCGCCGCGGTGCTGACTGGGTGCGCGGTGCTGCCATATCAACCCCAGGCACCAGCGCAAGGCTTGCTGGACGTGCGTTTCTGGCCGCAGCAGGCATATCAGTGCGGTCCTGCGGCTTTGGCCATGGCGCTGGATGCCAGCGATGTGCAGGTCACGCCGGAGACTCTGGTCGACGCGGTATACCTGCCTGCGCGCCGCGGCAGCCTGCAAGCGGAAATGCTTGCTGCTCCGCGACGCTACGAACGGATTGCGTACCGTATCCCGCCACGTTACGAGGCGTTGGAGCACATGCTCGAGGCTGAGCTGCCTGTCGTGGTCTTGCTCAACCTGGGGGTCGCTTGGTGGCCGGCGTGGCACTACGCCGTGGTGATCGGCGCCACGGACCAGAGTGTCTGGCTACATTCCGGTCAGCGCGCCCAGGTCGCAATGCGCCGTTCGGCGTTTGAGCGTCATTGGCAAGCCGCGCAGAACTGGGCCATGGTTGTAGCGTCGCCTGAACAAATTCCACCTCGGCTCGAGCCTGCTCAACTGGTCCACACGTTGGCGCAGCTGGAAGCACAGTTTCCGAAGCTGGCACAGCGTGCCTACACCGCGGCGTTGGGGCGCTGGCCGACAAATCAGGTTCTGCGCTTCGGTCTGGCCAACAGCTATCGCGCTCAGCACCAATGGTTGGCGGCACTGCCCATACTGCGTGAGCTGTATCAGCAAAATCCCACGTCAGCGCCCATCGTGAACAATTTAGCGCTGACGTTGTGGCAGGTAGGCGAGGTTGGGCAGGCGTTGGAGGTGTTGCGGCCGGTGTTGGCCAAGCTGCCGGCAGCTGCGCCATGGCGCCAACGGCTGGAGCACACCTGGTATCTGGTGCAGGGCTCGGTGGCGCCGACGCAGTGATACACCATGAGGCTTTGCACGGCGGTTTGACCCACGTTGTTGCACTTGGGGGCTGGCAAACCCGCCCGAATGAAAAATTTCTGGTTGAATGTCGAAATCGTGTTCCCACGCTCGACCAGGGAGTGCGAATCGAATGAATTTCACATTGATCAGGGGGGTGTATGCGTTATCTGTGTCTGGTGTATGCCGAGGAAGCACGCTTGGCCGGGTTCGACGATGGAGAATGCGTCGCCTTTGACCAAGCAGTAAGAGACAACCGGCAATGTCTGGCCTCGGAAGCCTTGCAGTCGGTTACTACGGCAACCACCGTGCGGGTGCGTCAGGGCCAGGTCAGCGTCACTGATGGGCCGTTCGCCGAGACCAAGGAACAGCTTGCGGGGTTCTACCTGATTGAAGCCCGCGACCTGAATGAGGCGATACAGCTTGCCGCTCAAATTCCTCCGGCTCGCGTGGGTTGTATTGAGGTTCGACCGATTCGAGACTTACCCGGGCGCGATCGCGCAGGCGGGCAACTGTAATTACACGGGAGCACACATGACGCTGAGTCACTACATCAACTTTGACGGCAATTGCCGCGAGGCGTTTGCCTATTACCAGACCCATCTGGGGGCCAGCGCACCTCAGTTTTTGAGCTATGGCGAGGGACCGATAAGCGACACGCTGTCGCCGGCTGACCGCGAAAAAGTCATGCATGCGAGTATCACCATCCATGGTTTTGAGGTGGCCGGTACCGACGCGGTGACCGTACCCTATGTCGCACCTCATGGTATGCGCATTATTTTGAATGTTGAGCATGCCGATGAAGCACAGCGATTGTTCAGCGCATTGTCCGATCGTGGTCAGGTACTGATGGACCTGCATGAGACTTTCTGGGCCGTGGCTTTCGCGGTGGTCACTGACCGTTTCAATGTGCCGTGGACAATCAATTGCCCCAAGGAGGCCAACTGATGCGTTTCATGATGCTCATGATCCCCGGGGGCTACGCCGAGGCAGAACCTGGCACCATGCCGGAGCTTGAGGCGGTGGAAGCCATGACGGCCTACAACAAGGCTCTGGAAGAGGCCGGTGTACTGATCACGCTGGATGGACTGCATCCCCCGTCAATGGGCGCGCGTGTGTCGTTCTCATCTGGCCAGGCCAGCGTTACCGATGGTCCTTTTGCGGAGGCTAAGGAAGTGCTCGGCGGTTACTGGATGATTGAGGTGTCCTCGCGTGAAGAGGCCATCGAGTGGGCCCGGCGTTGCCCGGCCCGTGACAACGAAGTGATCGAGGTGCGTCAGGTGATGGATATGGACGATTTTCCACCCGATATTCAACACGCAGTATCCGGATAAAGGAGCGGTTCATGGGTAACTATGTCGACGGTTTTGTATTGGCTGTGCCGAAAGACAAGGTCGAGGAATACCGGCAGATGGCGACCTTGTGTGGCCAGGTGTGGAAGGACCACGGCGCCCTGTCGGTGGTCGAATGTCTGGCGGACGATGTACAGCCGGGCAAGCTGACCTCGTTTCCTCAGGCGGTGCAGTTGAAAGAGGGCGAATTGGTGGTGTTTTCCTGGATCACCTACGCCTCGCGAGCCGAGCGTGACCGCATCAACGAGGCGGTGATGAAGGATCCGCGCCTGAGTGAGATGAATGCACAGAATATGCCTTTTGACAGCATGCGCATGTTCTGGGGAGGCTTTACCAAGCTGGTTGAAATGTAGCGGTGCGATTGCCTGCAGATCACGCGCTGGTGCAGGCCGAAGTCGAGCGCGTCTATCGCGCCGATTCGCGCCGCGTTTTGGCCACCTTGATACGTCTGCTTGGTGATTTCGATCTTGCCGAAGAAGCACTGCATGATGCATTTGCGGCCGCTGTGGATCAGTGGCCGCGTGACGGCATTCCGGCCAGTCCGCGCGCTTGGCTGGTCTCTGCCGGGCGCTTCAAAGCGATAGATCGGGTCAGGCGCAGGGCACGCTTCGACAACGCACAAGAGGCGTTGGTGCAGCATCTTCAGGTGCAGCTTGAGCAGCCCGAAGCGGACGATTCGCGCAGCGTGGATGATGACCACCTGCGGCTGATCTTCATTTGCTGTCATCCGGCGCTGTCGCGTGATGCTCAGGTGGCTCTGACCTTGCGCGAGGTGTGCGGGCTGAGTACGGAAGAGATTGCCAGCGCTTATCTGAGCAAGCCGGCCACGCTGGCACAGCGGATTGTGCGCGCCAAAAGCAAGATTCGCAGCGCCCAGATTCCATATGAGATTCCCGCGCCGGCCGAGCTTTCTGAACGGCTGGGTTCGGTGTTGCAGGTGATTTACCTGGTCTTCAACGAAGGTTATTCGGCCAGCGCGGGACACCGATTGATGCGCCACGATCTGTGCGGTGAAGCCATTCGGCTTGGGCGTGAGGTTTATCAGCTGCTGCCCGAGCCCGAGGTTGGTGGTCTGCTCGCGCTGATGTTGCTCCATCAGGCGCGCGGTGCGGCGCGGGCTGATGCCCAGGGTGAACTGGTTCGTCTTGAGCAGCAGGACCGTACGCAGTGGGATCGCGCACAGATTGCTGAAGGGGTGGCGTTGGTCGAAGCCAGTTTTCGCAGTGGGCGGCTCGGGCCCTATGCGGTGCAGGCGGCCATCGCCGCATTGCATGCTGAGTCGGTCAGTTTTGAGGCCACCGATTGGCACGAGATTGTGGCCCTTTACGAGGTGTTGATGCGGCTGACACCGTCACCCGTTGTTGCGTTGAATCGCAGTGTGGCGCTGGCCATGCGCGATGGACCCGAGTGCGGACTGGCGCAGCTTGATCAAATCCTGGCCGGCGGAGAGCTTGGCGATTATCACCTGGCGCATGCGGCGCGCGCCGACTTGTTGACCCGGCTGGGGCGACATGATGACGCTCGTGCGGCCTACACGCAGGCGCTGGCCTTGGTGCAGCAGGAGCCCGAGCGACGTTTTCTGCAACGCCAGCTTGCCGCCTTGGATGCTGAATCGATGGTGCGACATTGAGATCGCACTGGCTGGCGCGTCGACAGGTTTGTGAAAACGCGGTGGCTTGCTGGAACAGGTCGGCGTAGCCAATACTGCGGCGCTGATTTGTCAGACACATGCGCGTGAATTCAACGGCTTCCAAACTCGACAGTTTCCTGCAGCGCTTGTCGCAGCCCGACCAGTTCACCCTCGGGGTGGTGGGGCTGGGCTATGTCGGGTTGCCGTTGATACTGCGCGCCGCGGAGGCCGGCTTGCGCACGCTGGGTCTGGACATTGATCCGGCCAAGGTCGACGACCTGCAGGCCGGGCGCAGCTATATCAAGCACATCGGTGATGCGCGTGTGCAGACCGCCCTGGGGCAGGGCTTGCAGGCCACCACCGATTTTGCACGGGCTGGCGAGGCCGATGCCTTGCTGATCTGTGTGCCGACGCCGCTGACGCGCAGCCGTGAGCCGGATCTGAGTTTCGTGATCTCCACCCTGGAGTCCCTGCTGCCGGCACTGCGGCCGGGGCAGTTGGTCGCGCTGGAAAGCACCACCTATCCAGGCACCACCGAGGAGGAGCTGCGCCCGCGCATCGAAGCGCAAGGCCTGCGTGTGGGTGAGGATGTGTTTCTGGTCTATTCGCCGGAACGTGAGGATCCGGGCAATCCGCAGTTCAACACGCGCACCATTCCCAAAATCGTGGGGGGCAGCAGCGCGGCCTGTCTGAGTGCCGGCGAGGCGCTGTATCGGCACCTGGTGGATGAGGTGGTCAGTGTGTCCTCAACCCGCGCGGCGGAGATGACCAAGCTGATGGAGAACATTCACCGTGCGGTGAACATCGGCCTGGTCAACGAAATGAAGATAGCGGCCGACCGCATGGGCCTGGACATCCACGAAATCATTTCCGCTGCGGCGACCAAGCCATTCGGTTTTGTCGCCTATCGGCCCGGGCCTGGCCTGGGCGGTCACTGCATTCCGATTGATCCGTTCTACCTGACCTGGAAAGCACGCGAGTACGGCGTGCACACGCGTTTCATCGAGCTGGCCGGGGAGATCAACTCGGCCATGCCGGCCTGGGTCATGCACAAGATCAGCGCGGCGCTGAATGATCAGGGCAAGCCGGTGCGCGGCAGCCGGGTGTTGGTGTTGGGGCTGGCCTACAAGAAAAACATCGACGACCTGCGTCACTCGCCGTCGGTGGAGATACTTGAGCTGCTGCGCGAGCAGGGCGCCGATTTCGCCTACAGCGACCCCTATGTGCCGGTGTTTCCGCGGTTGCGAGAACATCGTTTCGATCTGCGCCATGTGGAGCCCACGGCGCAGGAGCTGGCGCGCGCGGATGCCGTTGTGATCGCCACCGATCACGATGACTTCGATTACGCGGCGATCCGCACTCACGCCCGCTTGATTATCGATACGCGCGGCCGCTACAGCGAGCCAGCCGCGCATATCATCGCAGCCTGATCAGATCGCAACCGGCGTAACCAGATTCGCCGGCAGCGTGATCTCGTAGGTGATGCCGCCTTCGTCGTTGTCGCCGCGCTGCGAGCTGAAGTACAGGAAACGGCCATCCGGCGAGAACGCCGGGCCGGTCAGCTCGGAGCCGCTGTGGTGCACCTTGACCAACGTTTTCAGGCTGCGGTCCGGGGCGATCACAACCAGACGCAGGTCACCACGATCTTCGGCTACGATCACATCGCCGCTGCCCGAAACGGTGACGTTGTCGACCTCGAACAAGGGCGGCACCTCACCCTCCGTGACGGTCTGCGTGGCCAGGTCGTATACCAGTTCGACGGTTTCGTTGACCGTGTCGTATGCCCAGATCCGGCTGTCGCCCTTGGTCGAGAAATAGATGATGCCCTGGAAGTACCAGATGCCCTCGCCACCGTTGAACGGGGTGTAGCTGGTTTGCTGGCGCGTCGGGTTGCGTTCGGTCACCAGGCGCTGGCTGGGGTTGAGCGGGTTGATCAGCTCGAAGGTGTTGGCCGAGGGATCGTCGACCTTGTTCCAGATCACCTTGCTCGGCCCAGGCAACTGGTCGTCGATGACCTCGGCAATGTAGAGCTCGCCAGTGGCGAAGTCAGGGTATTGCGAGGGCACGCATTTGTAGAAGCCGCCATCACCGCGGTCTTCGGTCAGAAAGGCGGTCTGGTGCAATGGGTCGATGGCCACCGCTTCATGATTGTAGCGGCCCATGGCCGGCAGTTCGCGCTGCTCCAGCTCGCCGTACGGATCGCATTCGATGGCGTAGCCACCTTCGCTTTCTTCGCAGGTGATCCAGGTGCCCCACGGGGTCGGACCGCCGGCGCAGTTGTTGCGGGTGTTGGCGCAGATGGAGTACGCGTCGACGATGTTGGCATCCTTGTCGAAACGCAGCGCACCCACGCCGCCCGGGGTTTCTTCGCTGTTGGAGACATAGATCCAGCCGCCATCGCTGGTCGGGAAGGTGGCACCACCGTCCGGATCGACATGCCAGGTGTAGTTGCTGCCCGCGACCACCTCGCCGGTGCGGGCGATGATGCGCGAGCGAAAGCCCGGCGGCAGGGCGACCTTGTTCTCGTCCGGCGGCAGCAGATCGCCGATCTTGCCCAGTGAAGCGCCTAGCGCGCCGCTGGTGCCGCGGTCAGCACCGCAGCCATGCAGTGACAGACCCGAGGCGACCACGCCGGACAGCGTCAGCCCTTGTTGCAGCAGCCGGCGGCGTTGAGGGTCGGTCGGGGCGAGAGATTGCAGGTGTTTGAACAGCATCGGCGTAACGGTGAGTGAGAAACCAGTCACGATTGCACAGCAATATGAAAGCTTCGTGTCTGCGCCATCTGCCTGTCATCTGTGCACACTAGGCTTGCCGGCCTTTTGAGTTCGAACAATCGCATGCGTTTTAGGTTTTTGATGTCGACCGCTCTGGTCTGCGCGCTGCTTGCAGCATGTTCCGGCGGGCGTCTGGACAATGGCCTGGACCTGCGCGACAGCGCGCGCCAGGTGCCCATGGTTATCGCCCACCGTGGCTATTCCGCGATAGCGCCGGAGAACACCGCCAGCGCGGTCGAGTTGGCCGTGCTGGCCGGTGCTGATCTGATCGAGATCGATGTGCAGATGTCAGCCGATGGCCAGTTGGTGGTGATGCACGATACCACCCTGAGTCGCACCACTGATGCACCACGGCGTTATCCGCTGCGCGCGCCCTGGGAACTTGCGCGCTTCAGCAGCGCGGAAATCGCAACGCTGGATGCCGGCAGCTGGTTCGGTCTGCGCAAGGATCCGGGCAACTTCGCCTATGCCGGTGAACCGGTGCCCAATCTGGCGACCATACTTGAGTTGCTGCACGGACGCGCTGGCCTGCTGCTGGAAGTGAAGAGCCCTGCGTTGTATCCGGGCATCGAACTGGCGATCGCTGAGGCCCTGGAGCAGGCGGGCTGGGTGGTCGATGGCCAGCCCATGCAACGCCTGATGGTTCAGTCGTTCGACTGGGACGCCATGGCCACCTATGCAGCGCTGCATCCGCAGGTGCCGGTCGGCCTGCTGGGCAATCCGCCACAGGATGAAGCGCGTTGGGCCGAAGTGGCCCGTTATGCCGATGCCATCAACCCCAGTCACAGTCAGGTTGATCAGGCGCTGGTGGACGAGATCCACCGGCGTGGCTTCGCCATCAGCGTGTACACGGTGAATGAGGCAGCGCGCATGCAGGCGCTTATCGAGATGGGGGTGGACGGCATCATCACCGATCAGCCCGAGCGTTTGCATGCGCTTGTTCATGGCGGCGCAGTGGCGCGTGGTGAGTTCAGCCTGGCCAGCGCGGACATCAGCGAGCTCAGCGGTATGGCCCGCAGCCAGCGTTTTGCCGGTGTGTACTGGGGCCACAACGACTCCGGCGACCGTGCGCGGGTGTTTGCTTTCGACGGCACCGGTCGCGATCTTGGTGCGGTCAACCTGCCCGGCGCCTTCGCGGTGGATTGGGAGGACATGAGCAGCTTTACCAGCGATGGCGAGGCCTGGCTGCTGCTGGCTGACGTGGGCGATAACAGCGCGCTGCGGCGTCAGGTTCGTCTGCACATCATGCGCGAGCCTGCGGCGCCGCCTTACAGTGGTTCACAGCGTGACTACCGCAGTCTCAGCGTGACCTATCCGGATGGCCCTCGCGACTGCGAGGGCGTGGCGGTGGATGCGCAGGAATCCGCGATCTACCTGCTGAGCAAGCGCGACCCGTACCCACGCCTGTACCGTGTGCCGCTGCATGCCGGAAGCGTCGTGCCGATCGAAGCCGAATTTGTTGGCGAAGTCACCAGCCTGCCGCTTCCAGCCAGCGGCCAGCGCGCCGAAGTGGGTGAAATCACCGAGGTCTCTCCCACCGCATTCGAGTTCAGCGCCGATGGGCGCAGCGCCCTGATCGTGACCCTGGACAAGAGCTATCGTTACCGCCGCGCCCCCGGGCAAAGCTGGCTGGATGCACTCAACCAGCCGCCACAGGTTATTGATGTGCCGGATTATCCGCAGATCGAGGCCGGAACCTTTGCCGACCGTGGCAATGCCATTGTGATCGGCAGCGAAGGTCATCCGGCCGCGCTGTACGCGACCACTAATTGATGCGCAGGGCGGGGATGTCCTTTTTCGGCTTGATAGCCATGCCGTTGCCCGGACTGAGTTTGGGCAATGGCGTCGAGATGGCCCCGCCGCTAACGCTGAACAAGCGGATGTCGTCGAAGAACGCGTCGCCCTCCAGACCGTCCTGACGCAGCCCGGTCAGCTCAACGCGCGCGGTGGTGGCCGTGTGCGGAATCGCCAGCGAAGTGCGCTGGCGCAGCCATTGCCCGCTCTGATTGATGATCGGCTTGGCCGTGGCAAGCGTCTGGCCCTGAGCGTCAAGCACCTGCAGGCGGGCGCTGGGCACATCCCACTTGCTCGCATTGCGCAGCGCCAGGTCCAACACCAGCAGACTGTCAGGCGGCAGTTGCAGAGCGCTTAAATCCACACTTTGACTGGCCACGCTGTAGTCGAACGCGTCGCTGTCCTCCAGGGTGTCGACGCAGCCGCCCAGGGCAAACCAGTGTGCGCCCTGGGTGGGCAGGATCGAGGCGCACAGGGCTGGCGGTGCGCGCAGCAGGGCGGGCAGAGCGCTGAGGCTGTTGAGCGCTTCGAGCCGTCCACGCTCGACCTGCCAGCCCTCGATGCCTGCTTCGGCATCGCCGTTGATGATCAGATTGGCGCTGGGCGCGGCGGCTTCGACCACAAAGCAATGATCGTCGGAGAAGGGCGACCAGGCCCAGTGTTCGTCGCGAAAGCGCACGCGCCAGCAGTAGACGCCATTGGGCAGATAGGCGACGCGCCAGGCATCCACGCTGATCCCGGCATTGAGGTCCTCGCGAAACCATTCGTTGCGCGCTCGGGTTTCGTTGCCCCACAGGTCCAGGATGGCCTGATCGTAGCGCTGCGATGCACGCCGCAGCTGCCAGTGGGCTTCGAGCAGGCTGTCGCCGTCGGGGTCGGTGTACGCCGCCTGCAGCAGGACATCGGCGCTGTTCACACGGGCACCCGGCGAGCGGGCCTGGGGTGTGTGCGGGGGCTGATTGTCGCCGCCAATCGTTAGTGCGTCGCGGTCGCTGCTGGGTTCAAAGGCGTCGGCGTAATCCGCATGATCGTCGCCGCCGGTGCGGCGCTCGGTGCGGATCCACGGCGCACCGCGGGTGCTGAATTCGAGGATCGAATAGCCGTATTCATCCCAGGTCGATTCAAACTCATCGTAGTCGGCCTGGGCGTAATCGCCCCAGTCGTCGATGCGACCGCCAGCGCTGGCGGCGTTCATCCACAGATGAGCCGCATCACGCGACTGCCCGCGGCTGTAGCCATGGGTGTGGCCAAACAGATGACCGCTGATGATCCCGGTGTCAGCCGAAAAACGTTCCAGAGCTTCGACAAAGTGGCACACCTGCAGGCTTTCGCCGGGAATCCACAGTTCCGATTTGCACGGCGCGTGGATGCCCATGAACAGGTAGTTCACGCTCTGGTCGCTGCGCGTGTCGGCGAGTGCTTTGCGGAAGAACAGCTCCTGTTCCAGCAGCTGGGTGGCGCCACTTTGCACGGTCAGGTTGGATTGCATGCCGAGAAAACGGAAATTGAGATAGTCCACCTGATACCACTCCTCGGCGTGGCCGGCCGAGCCGTTGCCCGGCGGCGCGGCGTAGTACAGGTAGTTGCTCAGGGCGTAGTCGTGATTGCCGATGATCATGAGCTGCGGCAAGTAGCGGAACAGACTGTCGCCGACGGCAAAGTATTCCTCGCGCCACTGGGTGATGTTGTCGCCATCGTCGACCAGGTCGCCAGTGATGATGATGCCGGCGAAGCGTTCCACGCAGGTCAGCACATCGCCGTCGCAATCGCGCCGGATGACGCCGTGCTCGAAGACCCGGGTCAGCCAGTCCGGATTGTTGCCCTGGATGTCCGAGATCACGATGAAGCGGCCTTGGCTGACGCCATCCCCGGCCTGAGGCCAGCTCTTGAAGCGCATCGGCGGGGTGGCGCCGGCGGCGGTGATGACGCGGTATTCGTAGGTGGTGTTGGAATCCAGCCCGTTCAGGCGCGCCGCATACACGGTCTGGCCCTGATCGGTGCCGGCATCCAGATTGAGTCGGTTGATGGATTCAGGCGTGGCGCTGACCGCGCTCCAGGCGGTGCTGCCGAGCACCCGATATTCCACCGCCATGGTGTCGCCCCGCGCGCTGTCTTCGGGTTCGAACATGACGGTCATGTGGTGCGGGCCCGGGTTTTGAAGATACGGATTGACCAGGAAACCCTGCAACGGCGGCACGCTGAGTGCAGGTGGCTGATCGTCGTCGCTCAGCGCCGGCAAGCTTGCAGAGAGGGACTCACGTCCGCCCTGGCAGCCAGCCAGACTCAACAGCATCACCATCACGATCCATTGCCGCATGCCACAGCTCCCGCAAAAAGCCGCGCATGATCAACAGCCTGCGTAACAGCTTGATGACAATTCCAAGGAAGGTGTAGCGCGCATCTGTGCCGGATAGGGCGGGTGTTGCTTGTTGCTGTCGCCTGGATTTGGCCGGATCAGGGTGGATGTCATCAAAGCGTAAGTTGGGTGCTGCATACTTCGGTGTTGCTCTGCTCACCACAACAATCATGAACCGAATAGTCTGCGCGGCGCTTGGCGTCGTCCTGTTTCCTGTTGCTGCATTGGCCCAAGTCGCGACGCCGCTCGGCCCTCAGCTCAACATCGCGCACCGCGGCGCGTCTGCCTATGCCCCCGAGCACACCTTCTATGCCTATGATCTGGCTATGGAAATGGACGTCGACATGCTCGAGTGCGACCTGTTCCTGACCCGTGACGAGGTTCCGGTGTGCATCCACGACACCACGGTGGATCGGACCTCGGATGGCAGCGGCACGGTGGAAAGTTTCACCTTGGCGGAGCTGCGCGAGTTGGATTTTGGTGGTTGGTTCGATCCGGCCTTCAGCGGTGCGCAGATCGTGCCGTTCGAAGAGCAGCTGGATTGTTACCTGCGCCACAACGGTCGCATGCGATTCCACGTCGAGACCAAGGACTCGGCCGGCGGACGCGCCGAGGAAGTGCTGGTTGAGGTGTTGCGCCGCAAGGGTTTGCTGGACACCGGTGATCTGCACACCTCAACCATCCTCATGCAGAGCTTTGATGCCGCCAGTCTGGAGCGGATCAAAGCACTGGCTCCAAGCCTGCCCACGGCGTTTCTGTTTGCCGTGCCAACCAGCGGTCCGGCGTTGCTGTGGTATCTGACCGGCTCGGGCGCCGACTACATCGACGCGATGGCCCCGAACATGGCGGTGCTGCAGCTCGATCCGCTGGTGGTCCAACGTTTCCACGCTGCCGGTCACGACGTGCATGTGTGGACTGTCAATGATCGCGAAACCATGGACAGTGCGCTTGAGATGGGCGTGGACGGTGTTTTCACCAATAACCCGGATGTGCTGCGCGCGGCCATTGATGAGCGGGGCACTGGCAGCAGTGTTGAGGAACGCGCCAATCCGCTCGAGTTCGAACGCGGCTGCCCGGGCGTGGCCGGCCGGGTGGTCTCCAACCAGGGGCCGGGTGATGTGTGGGCGCCCTCGCCACAGGATCGTGGTGTGGTGTTGGTGGCTGCGGCCGGTGAGTCGCCTGTTGACGAGCCGCCGCAAACCAAGCTGCCCGCCACCGATGGAGTCGGATCTGTCCGCGGCGGTGCGCTGGATTTGGCTTGGTTGGTTCTGATGCTGCTGGCCTTTAGCCGCCACCTCGGGGCGCGGCGTTAGCATGCAGCTGTAACGTGTGAGCGCCGCTGCGGCCTGTATGGCGTGGCGGCCCGCTCAGTCGCGCGGGGCCTGGTTTCGCAGAAACTGGGCCAGGCCGGCCAGATCATCCGTGTTGATGTGGTCTACACCCAGGTCATAGAGCACTTGCCATAGCGCCGTGCGCGCGGGGCCCGCGGCGTCCGGTGTGTTCCAGAAGCGCAGCCGATAGCCGTACAGATGCGCGCTGTTGATGGTCTGCTGCAGGTTGTCGTATTCATCCGCGGGCATGGCGCCTTCGCCACGCCAGTCAAAATGATTGGCCCAGTTGTCGCTGATCAGCGGCATCAGGTCATTGGGCGGTGGCGCATCCAGGTCGCTCAGGCGCCCGTCAATGAAGGCCAGTCGCTGTCCCGCGCTCGCCAGTGTCTGGGTTGGTCGGTTACCAGAGATCACCACGCTGACCCAACCTTCGACAATGCGCCCGTTTTCGAACCGGGTCAGGTAGCTTGCGTAAGGTTGCAGGGCCGCATCCAGCGCGCGCCAGGTTGATTCAGCCGATGATTTGAAGTCGATCAGCAATTGCAGCGGTCGATCCTGACCAGATTGCAGTGCTCCCAGCGTATCGATGCGCTGACGTATCGGTTCCAGATAGAGCGTACGCAAGGTGCGCCCAGGACGGATGTCATTGATGTCATGTGCAACGTACAAGGCGTCGCCGAGCAACGGGAAGGCGAAAACATCAGCCTCTATGCTCATGAAGCCATGCTCCAGCGCGTCCAGTAGCGGGCGCTCGTGCAGGTAGTCGTTGTGCGCATGAGCTTGATGAAGCGGCTCATCGGTAAAGCCGACGAATTGATCTGAGCTTTCGCGACCACCACAAGCGGTGATCGCAAGCACAGCACCGAGCGAAAGGATTGAACGCAGCATGGGCCATTCAGGACGAGATCGGAGTGGCAGTTTGTCAGCTGCGCGTGAAAACCCGGTGACAACGATGCAGGTGTCACAAAACGTTCAAAGGACTGTCACCGCAGCGTCTTTCTGCTCCGAAAAACTGCCGGTTTGCGGGCCTCACGGGCTCGTCAGTTTTGTGCATGACAGGGAGTGAAGCATGAGTTCGAACTGGCGTTCAGGGTTGATGACCCTGGCGGTGGCAAGCCTCGCAATCGCGGGCTGCAACAATGAAAGTTATGTCGTTGATCAGCCCACAGAGCCGACAGCGAAGCCCGTACCCACGGCACGGCCGACCCAGGCTCCAACACCGAGCCCCACGTCGACGCCCAGTGCGACACCAACCCCGGCGCCGCAGACTTTCAAACTGCAGTTGCTGCATTTCGCCGATGTGGACGGCCCCGGTGGTGCAGATGATGTGCGCGGTTTCTCCGCTTTGGTTGACGGATTCCGCAGCCAGATGCCGGACAACACCCTGGTTCTGAGTTCCGGCGATAACTGGATTCCTGGCCCGGAATACTTTGCCGCTGAGGACAGTCGTCTGGATGATGTCCTGGGTGGCAGCGATGCGGCCGGTATCGGCCGCGCCCACGTCGCCTGGCTGAATGCGCTGGGCGTGCAGGCCTCGGTGGTCGGCAATCATGAGCTGGATCAGTCACCCAGCGCTTTTGCCGGCATCATCGCCGCGGATGGCAACTGGCCGGGTGCCCAGTTCCCGTATCTGTCGGCCAATATTGATTTCGCCGCCGATGCCGCCACGGCTGGCCTGCTTGTGGCCGACGCTGGCCCGGCGCAGCCGGGTACGCTGAGCGGCAGCGTAACCCTGATGGTGGATGGCGAGACCATTGGCGTGGTTGGTGCCTCCACACCGACCTTGCCGGCCATCACCAGCGTGGGCGGCCTGGGCGTGCGTCCGGCTGACCACACCGATATCGACAGCCTGGCCACGATCATTCAGACCCACGTCAATGCCCTGCGCAATGGCGGTGTCGACAAGATCATCGTGCTGGCGCACATGCAGCAGATCGCGGTGGAAAAACAGCTGGCAGGTTTGCTGCGCGGTGTAGATGTGATCGTCGCCGGTGGCTCAAACACCATTCTGGCCGACAGCAACGACAGCCTGCGCAGCGGCGACACGGCGGCTGACACCTATCCCTTGCAGATGAGCTCAGCCAGTGGCGAACCGGTGCTGGTGGTCAACACCAACGGTGATTTCACCTATCTCGGCCGTCTGGTCGTCGAGTTTGACCAGGATGGCGTGATCGTCACCGACAATCTGGATCCAGCTCTTAACGGTGCCTGGCGCAGTGACCAGTTGCCGCAGGCCAGCTTCCAGGCCTTGCCTGCGATCGAGGCGATCACCGACCCGCTGGAAACGGTGCTGCAGGACAAGGACGGGAACGTGTTTGGCTTGACCAGCGTATTCCTGGAAGGTCGTCGCGCGCTGGTGCGCAGCGAAGAGACCAATCTGGGTAATCTCACGGCCGACGCCAACCTGTGGTACGCCCGTCACACCGACGATGAGGTTTTGGTCTCGCTCAAGAACGGGGGTGGTATTCGGGCCGAGGTCGGTCTGGTGCTGCAGCCGCCGGGCACCAGTGACCCGCAGGACGTGCAGTATCTGCCGCCGCAGGCCAATGCGTCATCCGGCAAACCGCAAGGTGGGGTATCGCAACTTGACCTGGAAACCGCCCTGCGTTTCAACAACGGTCTGGTCACCCTGAGTGTGACCGGGGCGGAGCTGGCCGACATCATCGAGCATGGCGTGTCGGGGGCCGATGTTGGGGCCACGCCGGGCAGCTTCCCGCAGGTTGGTGGGGTTCGCTTCAGCTTTGATCCGTCGCAGCCGGCGCGTGATGCCGGTGATACCAACCGCGGCGCGGCCATGGTGCCGAGCCGGGTGCGCAATCTGGCCGTGGTGGATGATTCCGGCGCGGTAATTGCACAGATCATTGTTGACGGCGCTTTGCAGAATGACGCGGCGAGTCAGAGCTTCCGTCTGGTCACCCTGAATTTTATCGCTCAGGGCTGCATTGAAGATGCCAGCGCCAGCTGCGGTGACGGTTACCCCTACAAGGGTCTGAGCGCCCCAGCCATGATTGATCTGAGCGATGCCGGCAACGATCCGGGCGCGACTGATTTTTCCGCCACCGGCGGCGAGCAGGATGCCCTGGCCGAGTACCTCATGGCGTTCTTCGCCGAAGTGCCCTACGACATGGCGGAAACCCCGGCGGCCGACGATCTGCGCATTCAGAATCTGGACAGCGTGGCGGCGGATCGCGTGCACGCACTGCCGACCAAAGGCGGGCTGGCGCTGCTCGGCAGCTACATGAACCCCGCTGCCGGGTTTGACGAGGGTGCGGCGGAGATCGTGGCTTTTCACGCCGCCAGTGAACGTCTGTTTGTTATCAACGCGCAGGCCGGCCAGGTCGACGTGCTGGATATCAGCAATCCGGCCGCGCCGAGCCTGGACACCACGCTGGATCCGGTCGCCGATGTTGGTGGGGCTGCGGATGGCGTCAACAGCGTGGCGGTTGGCGGTGATCTGATCGCTGCTGCGGTGGAGTTCGACCCGGCGACCAGCAATGGTCACGTGGCCTTCTACAGCGCAACCGATTTCAGCTTTATCGCCAGTTACGAAGTGGGTGCGCTGCCCGATGCGGTGACTTTTGCGCCCGACGGCATGACTGCGCTGGTGGCCAATGAAGGCGAAGCGCCGGCCGATCCCAATGACGGCGACTTGCGCGATTTTGCCAATGATGTGCCCGGCAGCATAAGCCTGGTGGATCTGAGCAACGGCGCAGCCAATGCCTCCGTGACCACGCTGGATTTCAGTGCGTTCAACGCCGCAGGCCCGCGTGCTGGCGACCTGCCGGATGAGGTGCGTATCGAGCCGGCTGCGACGTCGGTGGCCAACGATATCGAGCCGGAGTACATCGCGGTCAGCGAAGACAGCAGCACGGCGTTCGTGTCCTTGCAGGAGAACAACGCCATTGCGGTCATCGACATCGCCACGGCGACGATCTCGCAGATCATCGCGCTGGGGCTGAAAGATCATGGCCTGATGGCCAACGCGCTGGATGCCAGCGATGACGACGAGGTGCTGATCGAGCCGGAGCCGGGCGTTTTTGGCCTGCACATGCCCGATGGCATCGCCACCTTCATGCAGGGCGGCACGCACTATGTGCTGACCGCCAACGAAGGCGACTCGCGCGACGACGTGGACGAGTGCGGTTACGACGATTTCGCCAATCTTGACGGCGTGCTCGCCGGGCGGGCGGCTGATGTTGATCTGGGACGTCTCGACTTCATCTGCAATCAGCAGCGCGACACGGACAACGATGGCGACATCGACCAGCTTGTGTCGTTCGGCGCACGCTCCTTCTCGGTGGTGAGTAGCGAAGGTGTGGTGGCCGACAGCGGTGATGATTTTGAACGTGTGACGGCGCATCTGGACCTGATCGACGGCCGCGTGGTGTTCAACGCCAGCAATGACAACAACACGCGCCAGAATCGCAGCGACAACAAGGGGCCGGAACCCGAAACAGTGGTCGCCGCGCGCGTCGGCGAGCGCATCTATGCCTTCATCGGTCTGGAGCGCACCGGCGGGATCATGTTGTACGACGTGACTAACCCGCGTTTGCCGCGCTTCATGAATTACGTCAACAACCGTGATTTCAGTGAAGATCCGGAAACCGGCACGCCGGGCGATCTGGGGCCGGAAGGTATCGTCTTCATTCCTGCGGCCGACAGCCCCAACGGCATGGATCTGCTTGCTGTGGGCAACGAGATCAGCGGAACCACATCGCTGTACAGCGTCAGTTTCGACTAGTCAGTAAACCCAGACTGTGCCCCCGCCACCTTCCGGTCGCGGGGGCTTTCTTTTAAGGCTGAAAACTTGGCGAAAACGCCTGTGGTTGGGCCATTTCAGAAATATTTAAGAAATCTTTGCGGAATCTCTCAAGCCCTGCAGGGCGTTGGAAGAGCAATCTGGCCACAGCTTGGCGGCGGGTGATGCACGCATCGACCGCAGCCTGTTCCAGAGTTCACAAGGAGATTTCAAAATGCGTACGACTATCAAAGTTATTGTGGCATCACTGGGGCTGCTGGCGCTGCAAGGCGCGGCTGCTGCAGAGGGTCAAGATCAGAACAGAGCGCTGTATCACTCGATTGCGGTGCAGGGTGATCAGGCCTTGCTCGACATTCGGGCCTCAGTCGTGGGTTCGATTGCCCCATCCATGAATCAGCAGATGGCGGCGTCGCTGGCGCAACTGGCAGTGGCGGACGAACCGAACCACGCGCAGCAGGTCGATGCTGATGGTGACCTCACGGCCATGGCCTTGGGGCACTGAATCCGTTTTTCGGACCTATGCGTTTGAGCCGCGTGAGTATGCGCTGGTGAAAGGCTTAGCTAGACTTGATCTCCCGGCCGGCGATGCGCTGGCAAGTTGCGAGATTGACATGGCCGTCACAGGCGGAGAAACGTCACCGGTGCGGTGGCGCTTTGCCAATGCAGAATACAACGAACGCAATCATGAATTGATGGTTGCGGGTTCGCCCGTCGCGCTGGAAGCCAAGCCCCTGGAAGTGCTGCTTTGCCTGCTGCGCGCAGAGGGCGAGCTGGTCACCAAGCAAGAACTGTTCGACACCGTATGGGCAGGCCGCGTGGTCACCGACGGGGTTTTGTCACAAGCCATCCGGCGTATCCGTGAAGTCCTCGGCGACACCGATCGCAGCATGCTGCGCACGGTGCACGGCTATGGCTTTCGACTGGACGTGCCGATTGAAATTGAAGGTCGGGATGATCCCGGTACGCGGCTTCAGCTGGAAGCCGGGCAAACCCTGCCAAATCTGCCCAACTGGGTGTTGGACCAGCGCTTGCAAACCCGACCGGCCAATGAGCTGTGGCGTATACGCCACGCCCAAAGTGGTCAGTTCAGGGTGGTCAAACTGGCCTTGGACGAGCGCGCGCAGCGGGCCCTGATGCGTGAGGTCACGCTGAACAAGGTCTTGCGCGCGGAGCTGGGCGACGATGCGCCCCTGGTGCCGTTGCTGGAATGGCAGTTCGAGACCAGCCCGGCGTGGATACAGATGCCGTGGTACGACATGGGCAGCCTGGCCGACTGGTTGCTTTCCATGGGTGGCCCGCGGGCGCTGGCCTTGCCGGATCGTTTGAAGATCGTGGCGGACGCGGCTGAAGCGCTGGCCAAGGCGCACGCGCTGGGTGTGATGCACAAGGACATCAAGCCCGGCAATCTGATGGTTGAGTGGCGCGCCGGCGAAGCGCGGCTGCTGATGTGCGATTTCGGCAGCGGCACGGTCAAGAGCCGTGAACGCCTGGAGGAGGCCGGCGTAACGGTGATGGGTTTCACCAAATCCGTTCACATGGATTCCTCGACCAGTGGAACACCGGCCTATATGGCGCCGGAAGTGCTCAAAGGCGGCGTGTTTTCCGAGCAATCCGACGTTTTTGCGCTCGGGGTGTTGCTGTATCAGCTGGTGATCGGCGATTTGAATGAGCCAATGGCCCCCGGCTGGGAAGAGGATGTCGCCGACAGCGGGCTGCGCGACATCATTGCCGAGGCCTGTGCCGGCAAGCCGGCGCGGCGCATTGCCAATATGGCCAGTCTGGCGCAGCGCATCCGCGCCTGGACGCCCGAGGATGACACGCAAGTCGCCGCGTCGGATGGCGTGGCAGCACAGCCCCAGCGGACCCGGTCACCTTATCTTCGTGGCGCGGCGCTTGGTGTGCTTGTGCTGTTGGCCGCGTTTTGGCTGTGGCGCAACATCCACGTCACCATCATCGCGGAGGATGATGCTTCGGATGCGGCTCAGCTGGTGGCCAGCGACGATCGAAGAGTGGCGATTCTGGCCTTTGATCTGCTCGGCCTGGACAGTCAGACCCAAACAGTTATGGGCGGCCTGCAGGATGCCCTGATTGCCGATCTGGCCAGTCTTTCCGGTATCCGCCTTGTGCATGGGCAGAATTTGTCCATGTTGGGTCTGGCCGATGCCCCGGCCCGCCAGATCGGACGTGCACTCAAAGCCGATCAGTTGATTCGTGGTTCGGTGCAGCAGTCGGGTGAGCAACTGCGGGTCAATTTGCAGATCGTTGATGCAAATCGTGACGAGGCGATCTGGGGGCAGGCTATTCAGGGCGACAGGGGCGATCTGTTTTCGGTTCAGGCGGATATTGCGCGGGCTCTGGCTTCGGCGCTGGGCACGCAGCATTCGCCGTCCGGCGGGCAATCCGTCAACAACCAGGCGTATGAGGCCTATCTTGCCGCGTTGTCGTTGTGGAATCAGGGCGATAGCAAAAGTGATGCGCTCGCCGATGAACTTGAACGTGCGCTGCAGCTGGATCCGAATTTCATCGACGCACATTTGCTGGCGCTGCTCAAAGCCGCCAGAGATTACTGGTTTTCGTCATCCTCGCGTGATGATTCCGAGGGGCGTATCGCGCTGCACCTTGCCGCCCTTGAGCGTTTGAATACACCCCCGGTCAAGCTCGCCACCGCTCGCGCTGTGTGGCGCTACTATCTCGAGCACGACCCCGCCGGTGGGTTGGAAATTCTTGCGCCGTTTCGACGCCAACTTGTGCGCAACACCGAGTCAGCCATGTCCTATGCCTATATGCTCAGACGTGTGGGTCGGGTGGATGAGGCGCTGGTCATCCTTGATCAGATCATGGATCAGGATCCGTTAGCTATTGTGCCGCTGGATACCAAGGCCGAGCTGCTTGGCTTTCAGGGCAAGGGTAGGGAAGCTATCGCACTGTTGCAGCAGGTAGCCAGCCGCTTTCCAGACCGCGATGTGGCGAAGATCAAAATGGCCAAAATCGGCTATCAACTGACCGGTGAAGTTGGGTTCTTGCGGCGCATTCGTGAGCTGATGGTGCAGAGCGACCATTACAAGGGCATGGTGTACTTCCTTGACCTGGAAATTGCCCGGCGCGAGGGGGATCTGGCAGCGATCCGCAAGCTTGCGCGTAGCTTCAGCGGCAAGGACATGTTCAACTCCGGCCACGGTCGTGAACCCTGGGAGCTTGCTGTTGCCTGGGCGCTGTACATCGGGCAGGCACCGCGTGAGGAGGTGAACGCGCTGGCCCGAGTTGCGCTGGATAAAATCCAGCGCTGGCGTGAGGAATCCGACAGCACGTCCAGACGCAGCACCATGGCGCAGGTGTTGGCCTTGCTCGGCCGGACCGAAGAGGCGCTGGCTTTGAGCGCGCAGGTGGAAGCTGAATACCCGTTCGAGCGCGATCAGCTGGAAGCAGCAGGCTATGTTCTGGAAAGCGCCGGCATCCACGCCTTTGTCGGTGATGAGGCCGGCGCGCTTGAACGCCTTAAAAAGGTCGCCGCGTCGAGCGAGTACAGCATGATCATGTGCAGTATCCCGTATGAAATCGCCACCCAGGGCATCTGGCAGCTCCCTGCTGCGCAAGCCTTTGTTAAGCAACAGTGTGAAGCGGTGTGGGAGCGCAATCGGCGCGAGCTGGCGCCATTGCTGGCCGAACTGTAGCGGCGGTCAGCCCATCCTGGGCGCATAAAAAAGCCCCCGATCGGGGGCTTTTTCAGTTGAGCCTGTTTTAGCGTTTGCGCGCGCGGCGCAGCCACGCCAGCGTGAATAGCAGCAACAGCCAACCTGCAGGAAGGGCGCCGCCACGAGTGGCGATCAGGCCTGAGCGCGGGCGCTCGCCATCGGCCGAATCCGCAGGTACCGAACGTGCCGAATTGTCCGCACGGCCATAGGTGAAGGGCACGCAGCCTTCACCGGCGCTGATGCGAACGCTGGCACTCAGATCATTGTCCAGCTGCACGCTCTGTTCGCCGCTCATGCCCAGCACATCCACTTCCAGACAGTTGTAGGCAAACTCCCAGCGCCCGGATGCGCTGTCCGGATCAGCGAAGTTGTCCAGCCAGGTGCTGAAGTCGGAGAAGTGGTTGTCGCCGTCATTCGCGGTAAAGGCCGAATCGGCACAATCGCTGCCGCAGTCGCCACCCTCCACCGGGGTGGAGTCGATGTAGTGCTGGCCCGGATGGCTGGACACCCCGTTGTTGCCGTAGCTGTAGCTTTCATCGGTGTATTCGATGAACAGGCCGGCATCCCAGTCCATGGCGCCGCGGTCGGCCTGGCCGTAGCCTTCGAAGTCAAAGCTGGCCCGGTCGCGCAGTTCGATGTAGTAGCCATGGTCGGCCGGGTTGCCTTCCGCCGAAGAGATGTTGTTCCAGCCTGCGGTGCAGAAGGCCGAGGTGGCGAAGTTTTCGTCACAGCCGCCCGGGTAGTAACGCCCGCGCTGCGGGCCCGATTCATGATCGCTGGCGAACAGCACCTCGCCATTGACCAGCACCTCGACATCGTCAATGAACCAGCCCGGACGATCAAATGCGGCGTCGGTGTAGTAGCTGAAACGCACCGTGGTGCTGGTGCCGGCAAAGGCGCTGAGATCGTATTCATCGTCGATGAAAGGCGAACCGTCCTCATAGGTGCTGGGACGCGACAGCCCGCTGGGGCCACCATTGGCATAGGTGCCGGATTGGCCGGTGAGGCCGTTGTCGAGGCTGTCCAGACATTCGCTGCCATTGGGATTGGTGCCGTTGGCGGTGGAATAGCCGTTGGCTGACGGCAGCGAGGTGTAGGTCTGACCACCGTCCTGGGTGACCAGCAAGAAGCCGTAGTCCCAGTCCCACTCGATGTCCCAGGACGATTTGAAGCGCAGGGTGATCTCGGCGCCGGTGGGCACGTCGGCCAGCTCGGGCAGATACAGATCCAGGTTGTGACCGGCGGTGGGCGAGCAGCCGAACTCGTTGCCGCGACCGGAGTACCAGACGCGTTCGCCGGACGCTTGCGAGGCCACCTTGTCAGGGTCGATCAGTATGCGTCCGGGCATCTTGACCGCGTAGGCCTGGCCGTTGCGGATATTCTGGTCGCCATTGGCGGCCGACAGCACGTAGGGCGTGCCATCCGGGGTTTGCCAGTGAATCTCGCCGGTGTCTTTCTTGATTTCACTGAACGCGCTGACCTCGACGGTTTCGCCGGGCTGCAGGAACTGCGGTACCACCCAGCCCATTTCCTGCTTGCCGAAGATGGTCATGTGCTGGCCGTAGTCCGAGGCCATTAGGTTCATGGTGCCGTAGGCGTCGAAATCGGTGCCCGAGTTGTAGAAGTCCGGCAGGCCGAGGTGATGGCCGTATTCATGGCTGATCACCGAGGCCGCTTCGAATGCGGTTTCGGGGTTCACGTTGTAAGGGCCAACGCGCACGTAGACCGGCAGCTCATCAAGACCGGGGCCGCCATCGGCGGCACAGTCGGCGAACTCGTCATAGCCGGTGTCCAGCCAGCATTGCGGCACTTCGCTGAGGCTTTTCAGCTGGTCATCCGAGACGTAGCCACGCAGACCGGTTTCGGCCTGGGCGTAGTAGAACTCCAGCGAGGAGGAGTGCGGCCAGATGTTGTCGGTCAGTGGCAGCGGGTTGAGCGAGCAGCCGCCCACAACGCCAAGCTGGGACCCGCCGTTGCCGCCGCAACCGGCGAACACCATCATGAAGAAGTCGACCACACCATCCTTGTCGGAGTCGAAAGCGTTGTAGTCGATTTCCGGGTCGGCAATCTGGGCGGCGTCGTACACGGCCTTGCCGGTCGGGCCGCAGGCATCATCGATGTTGCCGGCAATCGGCAGCGGCACCCCGGCAAGCAGGGTATAGGGGAAAATCGGGCTGTCCCAGCCGTAGTAATGCAGCTGCCCGGGCAGCTGATACCAGCCGTCGACAATGCGTTCCGGCAGCAGCGGTGAACCGATCAGCGCCGGGGTGTCGCCCAGGGTGATGGCCGGGCACACGCGGTCCGTCTGATTGCGCTGTGCTTTGGTGAAATCAAAGCCGTGCTCGTAATCCCAGCCGGCGCTGGCAATGCCCGCCGAGGGCACGGTGCCGTAGGGGAACAGCTGGCCATAGGACATTTCCTGATACAGGTTGAAGGTCGAGCCGGGGTAATCGGGATCGTTGACCACGGTGTCGAGAACCGAGGCCTGGCTGTCAGGACTGTGTTTGCCGAGGATCGGGTCAAGATAATCGACCAGCACCATGGGGAACGGTTTGTCGCCGAAGCGGGCGGATTCGAAGCTGCTCTGCGGTGGGATGACCTTGGGACCATGGGTGGCGGAACTCAGCGTCAGGCCATCACTGCTCAAGCTCGCGGTGACTGAGAGGTCTTTCCACACCACCCGCGGGTCTTGCTCCAGCGAGGCGGCCTGGGCTTCAACCACCAGCGTGGCCGATTGTCCGGCCTCCAGCAGCGCCAGGCTCCAGTCCACCTGCGTGCTGGTGCTGCTGACCGTGCCGCTATCACCCAGACTCAGCGCTTTGGTGAAGCTGACTGATGGCACGGCCGGAATCGACACCTTCAGATTTTCGACCGCGGCCTGGGTGTTGTTGCTCAGGCGCACGCGAAACGGATAGGTCTCGCCGGGTTTGACCCAGCCGGTGGAGGAGACATAGCTGGCGTGCAGGGTCAGGCTCATGTCTTCGGCTTTGGTGATATCGAAACGTCCGGCCACCGCAGCACTGGTTGCGGCATCAAGATCCTCGGCATCGACGATGTAGGCGGCGTAGCGGCCCGGCGCCAGATCCTGGGTCGCAGTCGCCGGCAGTGTCAGCGCGTAGGCGCCGGTGTCATCCGAGGTGTAGGGGCCGTAACGGCCCAGGGTTTCGCCATCCGGGCCATGCAGTTCAAGGTGGAAACGCGTGGCGCGACCATCCAGCAGCAGGGTCTGGGCCAGGAAAACCCCCAGCTGACCGCTCAGGCGCGGTTGCTCGCCGGGTAAAAAGCCCTGCCGGCGCGGGGCTTCGATCGCCGCGGCGCGTGCGAAGACGCTGTCGCCCAGTGTAGGTGCATCCTGTGCCCAGGACGGTGACAGACATGCAAGGCATAGCAACACAGCCGTGCTGCGACGGAAGCTGAACATACGGTTATCCCCCAAAGACGAACCAGACTTCAATCAATCATTGTATACGCCAAGCAACAACCGGGCCGATTGTCCCGGTGGCGTAAACTGGGTCTTCGTCAGGCGTTCGGACATTCAGCGAATGAGTAAGGTCACCAACCTGCGGCAGTTTCGCAAACGCAAGGCCAGGCTGCTCAAGGACGAGCGGGCTGCCGAAAACCGTGTGCGTTTCGGGCGGGCGCGGGCTCAGCGAGAGCAGGACGAAACGACGCGCCAGCGCGATGAGGACAAGCTCGATCAGCACCGTCGCGAGCCGCCGTCGGCCGACTCCGAATAGAGGAGCGCGACGGGCCGTAGCCCGCCGGCCCCGGGGGGAGACGATCAGGCGGCGAGGCGCTGGATTTCGTCGTGCGCCTTGTTCAGCGCAGCGTCCTTGGCATCCGCGCTGATGTTCAGCCCTTCGGCATACACGAATTCCACATCATCAATGCCGATGAAAGCCAGGAAGTGGCGGATGTAATCGGACTGGGTGTCGAGCGGGGTGCCGGCGTAGAGCCCGCCGCGGGCTGCAAACACGTACACCTTTTTGTTGCGCAGCAAACCTTCGGGGCCGTTTTCGGTGTAGCGGAAGGTCACTCCATTGCGCGCGACGTGATCGATATAGGCCTTGAGCTGGCTGGGTACACCGAAGTTGTACAGCGGCAGGCCCATGACAATCACGTCGGCCTGCTGCAATTCCCGGATCAGCGCGTCGGAGTAGTCGACGATGGCTTGCTGCTCGGCACTGCGTGCTTCAGGGGCGGCCAGGAAGGCCGAGAAACGCTGGGCGTCCAGGTGTGGCACCGGTTCGCTGGCCAGGTCGCGGGTCACGACTGCGCTGTCCGGATGGCTGGCCTGCCACTGCCGAACAAACTGATTGGCAAGCTGGCTCGACTGGCCCTGGTCGGAAAACAGGCTGGTGTTGATTTGGAGCAAAGTGGTCATCGCGCATCTCCTGTGCTGGCGAACTGTGCGATGATTAAACAATCAAAATAACAGATAAAAAAGACAAATAATCTGGCTTAAACAATCAGTATATTGGATATATATGCATCCCAAAATCACCCTTGAGCAGTGGCGCGCGCTGGTCGCCGTGGTGGACGCCGGTGGCTACGCACAGGCGGCGCAGAGCCTGCACAAGAGCCAGTCGGCGGTGACCTACGCGGTGCAGAAACTCGAAGCCGTGCTCGGTATTGCCGTGTTCGAGGTGCAGGGACGCAAGGCGGTGCTGACCACGGCCGGGCGGCAGTTGTACCAGCAGGCCCGCACCTTGCTGGAGGAAGCGGTGGGCCTGGAGCAGGTCGCCGATGCGCTGGCTCAGGGCTGGGAAGCGCAGATCCGCATCGCTGCGGAAGTCATTTTCCCGACCTGGCTGCTGCTCAGCGCGATGGATCTGTTTGCCCGCGACAGTCCCAGCACGCGCATCGAACTGACCGAGTCGGTGATGGGTGGGACGTCCGAAGCCCTGCTCACCGGTCAGGTGGATCTCGCCGTGGCGCCGGTGGTGCCCCCGGGCTTTCACGGCAATGTGCTGATGCAGATGCGGGTGCTGCCGGTGGCCCATCCGGATCATCCGCTGCATCGTCTGTCGCGGCCGCTGCGTCTGAGCGATCTGCGTCAGCACCGTCATATCGTGGTGCGAGACACCGGCAGCACGCGCGAAACCACCGCCCTGACCATCGAGGCCAAACAACGCTGGACCGTGAGCAACATGGCCACCTCCATCCACGCCCTGTGTCAGGGCTATGGTTTTGCCTGGATGGTGGAGGACAAGATTCACAAAGAATTGCGCAGCGGGCAGCTCAAACCCTTGCCGCTGGACGGCCAGGAGCGGGTGGTGACCATGTATCTGATCGTGGCCCAGCCGCAGCGTTGCGGGCGCGGGGTCAAGCGCTTTGCCGAGCTGCTGCGCGAGCACGTAGGGCAGGCCTGCGAGCTGGTCAGAGCCTGAGCCTGCGTACTGCGCCGCAGGGTTACCGGTTTGCCCGGCTCAGGCTCTAGAGTAGGCAGCCCCAAGCCCTAGCGGAGCACCTTCATGAAAGCCGTCGCCCTGATTCAGCATCTGCCGATTGACCATCCCGAAGCGCTGCTTGATCTGGATATGCCGAAGCCCGAGCCGGGTGCGCGGGATCTGCTGGTCTCGGTTCGCGCGGTTTCGGTCAATCCGGTAGATACCAAAGTGCGCGCCGCAGGCCAGACGCGCGAAGATCCGCCGCGCGTGCTGGGCTTTGATGCCAGCGGCGTGGTCGAAGCGGTAGGCGAAGAGGTCAGCCTGTTTCGACCCGGCGATGAGGTCTACTACGCCGGTGACATCACTCGGCCGGGTTCCAATGCCGAGTTCCAGCTGGTCGATGAGCGCATCGTCGGCCGCAAGCCGGCCAGTCTGAGCTTTGCCCAGGCTGCCGCGCTGCCGCTCACGGCCATCACCGCCTACGAGGCATTCTTTGATCGCCTGAAGATCGATCGAGATGGCGCCGATGCTGGACAGTCGCTGCTCATCATTGGCGCCAGTGGCGGTGTTGGCTCCATCGGTATCCAGCTGGCCAAGCAGGCTGGCCTCAAGGTCATCGCCACGGCCTCGCGCGCGCTCACCATCGACTGGGTGCGCGAGCTGGGCGCAGATCATGTGGTCAATCATCGGGAGCCGCTGGTCGAGCAGGTGCGGGCACTGGGCCTGCGCTTTGTCGATCACATTGCGGTGTTCAACGACATGCACCACTGGGATGAAGCGGTGGAGCTGATCCGTCCGCAAGGCGGCATCGTGACCATCGATGAAACCCATCTGCCGACGGCCATGGACAAAATGAAGACCAAAGCGGCCAGCCTGCACTGGGAGTTCATGTTTGCCCGGGCCATGTTTCAAACCCCTGACATGATTGAGCAGCACCATTTGCTCAATCACATTGCCGAGCAGATTGATGCCGGGCACCTGCGCACCACGCTCACGGATGTGCGTTCACCGATCAACGCGCACAACCTGCGCGCGGCCCACCGCGCGGTGGAGTCAGAAACGCTGCATGGCAAGATCGTGCTCAGCGACTTCGCCTGAAAGTGGCCGTGGCTGTCGCCGGTCCGGGCGCAGGCGCAGGATGCATAGTGTTGAGCAATCTCTAATATTTATAAATACAATTTAAAAACAAAATAATATTGCATTAGGCTATCAATCAAGGTGCATATCGCCATTGATGTGCGCGCGACTACAGTCCATCCCCATGAGGAGAGCACGCATGTCTGCAAACAACACATCATCTGCCGGTCAGTGTCCGGTCATGCACGGCGGCAACACCGCTGTTGGTCAATCCAGCATGGACTGGTGGCCCAAGGCCCTGAATCTGGACATCCTCCACCAGCACGACAGCAAAACCAATCCGCTGGGGGCAGACTTCAATTACCGTGAGGCGGTTTCCAGCCTGGATGTCGCAGCGCTGAAGCAGGATCTGCACGCTCTGATGACGGACAGCCAGGATTGGTGGCCGGCCGACTGGGGGCACTACGGTGGCCTCATGATCCGCATGGCCTGGCACGCCGCCGGCTCGTATCGCGAGGCTGACGGGCGCGGTGGTGGCAGCACTGGCAATCAGCGCTTTGCGCCGCTCAATTCCTGGCCGGACAACGTCAACCTGGACAAGGCGCGACGCCTGCTGTGGCCGCTTAAGAAAAAATACGGCAGCAAGATCAGCTGGGCTGATCTGATCATTCTGGCCGGGACTGTGGCCTATGAATCCATGGGTCTGAAAACCTTTGGTTTCGGCTTCGGTCGTGAAGACATCTGGCACCCGGAAAAGGACACCTACTGGGGCTCGGAAACTGAGTGGCTGGCGCCCAGCGACAACCCCAACAGCCGCTACTCGGGCGAGCGCGATCTGGAAAACCCGCTGGCGGCGGTGATGATGGGGCTGATCTACGTCAACCCCGAGGGCGTGGATGGCAACCCCGACCCGCTCAAGACCGCGCAGGACGTGCGCGTGACCTTCGCCCGCATGGCTATGAATGATGAAGAAACCGTGGCCCTGACCGCCGGTGGACACACCGTGGGTAAGTGTCACGGCAACGGCGACGCGGCCTTGCTGGGGCCCGATCCGGAAGCGGCCGAGCTTGAGGATCAGGGTCTGGGTTGGAACAACAAAACCCAGCGCGGGATTGGCCGCGATACCGTGACCAGTGGCATCGAAGGTGCCTGGACCACACACCCCACGCAGTGGGATAACGGCTACTTTCACCTGCTGCTCAACTACGAGTGGGAGCTCAAGAAAAGTCCTGCCGGTGCCTGGCAGTGGGAGCCGATCGATATCAAGGATGAGGATCGCCCGGTCGATGTCGAGGACCCCTCGATCCGGCACAACCCGATCATGACCGACGCCGACATGGCGATGAAGATGGATCCGGCCTACCGCAAGATTTCCGAACGCTTTTACAACGACCCGGATTACTTCTCGCAGGTCTTCGCTCGCGCCTGGTTCAAGCTGACCCACCGCGACATGGGGCCCAAGGCGCGCTACATCGGCCCCGACGTGCCGGCCGAGGATCTGCTGTGGCAGGATCCAGTGCCGGCCGGTCGCAGTGACTACGACGTGGCCGCGCTCAAGGCCCGCATCGCAGCCTGCGGTCTGCCGCTCAACGAGCTGGTGGCGACGGCCTGGGACAGCGCGCGGACCTACCGTGGTTCCGATATGCGCGGCGGTGCCAACGGCGCACGTATTCGTCTGGCGCCCCAGAAGGATTGGGAAGGCAATGAACCGCAGCGTCTGGCCCGGGTGCTCGACGTGCTTGAAGGCCTGGCGCGCGACAGTGGTGCCAGTGTTGCCGATGTGATCGTGCTGGCCGGCAACGTGGCCATCGAGCAGGCGGCCAAGGCGGCGGGCGTCGACATCGAGGTGCCGTTCTCACCAGGCCGCGGCGATACCACCGATGAGCAGACCGATGCAGCCTCGTTCGACGTGCTGGAACCGGTGCACGATGGCTACCGTAACTGGTTGAAGAAGGACTACCGCGTGAGCGCCGAAGAGTTGATGCTGGATCGCACCCAGTTGCTCGGCCTCAGCGCACACGAAATGACCGTGCTGGTGGGCGGCATGCGTGTTCTGGGTACCAACCATGGCGGCAGCAAGCACGGCGTATTCACCGCGCGCGAGGGCGTGCTCAGCAATGACTTCTTCGTCAATCTGACCGACATGGCTTACACCTGGGTGCCGACCGGCAATAACCTGTACGAAGTGCGCGAGCGCTCCACGGGCAAGCTGCGCTGGACGGCCACGCGGGTTGATCTGGTGTTCGGTTCCAACGCCATCCTGCGGGCCTATGCCGAGGTCTACGCCCAGGACGACAGTCACGAAAAGTTCGTGCGTGACTTCGTTGCCGCGTGGGCCAAGGTGATGAACGCAGATCGCTTCGATCTGGCTTGATCTGAACAGGGCGGGTTCCGTGTGTTTGCGCACGGAACCCGTTATTGACCAGCGCAGACAATCCATGCGTCGTCAGCGGGCTTGCGCAGGGGCGTGATCCGGCAGGAAACGGTGGGCATGGCGGTCGCTCGGCACGAGGCACTGGTCACGGCGACCGAACCAGCGGTATCGATTGCGTGCAACGTGGGTGTAGAGCTTGTCGCGCAGCACACGGGGTATCAGTCCGACTACGCAGACCAGAGGCCAGGGCAACGGCAGTTGACGCATGACGCGCAAAAAAGCTGTGGAGCGGGTGTAAATATGTGGCCCTTCAGCCAGCAGCATGGTGTCGAAGGTGTCGGTCGGCAGGCCATGAGCGGTCAGGATGGCTTGCCCCGCCGGTGATTGCACCGCCGCCAGTTTGAAGCGTTGGTGACGGTCGAAGCGCAGCACAAAATGCACCCACGCCGAGCACAGCGTGCAGACGCCATCAAACAGCACTACGCGATCGGTTGCTGCGTGCATTGACGAAGATTGCGGCGGGTTGTTCATGTGCACTGCGGTGTGGCTCTCGGCGGCCGAGCTTAGGTCTCTTGATGCTTGAGGATCTGCTGGAAGCGTTCGTTGTCAGCCAGCGCGCGCAGATGCGGCTCGTTTTCGGCGTGGCGTACCCAAGCCGGTTGCAGTGCGACGGCACGTTCCAGATCGTCGAGCGCCGCGTTGGATTCACCAAGTTCGGCGTGTGCACAGGCTTGCTGATACAACGCGTGTGCATTTTCAGGATCATTGGCCAGCACCTTCTCACACAGGCTCAGAGCCCAGCGTTGCTCGCCAAGTTCCAGTGCAGCGTCAGCTTTCCAGGCGAGCGCGTCGGCATCATCCGGGCGCAGTTCAAGAATGTGGTCATAAATCGCAATCTTGTTTTCCGTGCCGGGTTCCTTGCCAGCTTTCAGCCACAAGCTGTGAATTTCGTTGGTGCGCTCGATTTCATCCTGATTTGCGGCGATGGTCTGTGACTTGCTGCGCAGGTCGCGTTCCAGATCGGCCAGCCGTTTTTCGTACACGCTGGTCAGGCGGCTGATTTCGCCTTCGGCATACATGCGGACGTTGTCTTTCAGATCACGCACGCTGCGCCAGCCGACAATCGCCAGAATACCGCCGGCGACGGCGACAACGTAAAAGAAGGTCAGCACGGTATTCGATGCGTAGCTCATCGCCTTGTCGGCCACTTCCAGTTCGCGATCGACCACGATCGCATTCATCTGATTGCGATAATCCATCATGTCGTGGCGCAGGCTACGCAGCTCGCTGAGGATCCAGTTTTCCCGGAACGTGGAGATCTTCTCGGGTGCTTGCTCCGTAACCTGCGGCGCTGGCGGCTCAGCGCTGACGTTGTCCTGTGCCAGCGCCCCCAGCGATACAAGCGCAACACACAGTGCGACCAGGGTACGGGTGATGTGCGGTGTCATGAAACGTGTCCTTGCAGCGGTCGACAACTAAATATGGAAACGAAACATAACAAGACGCGCAGACCTGTGCGCTGATAAGGCGTAGAATTGCGCGCTTCAGACCAGTCGGCAGCCCTTGAGGCTGTGCAGGAACCGGTTCCACACTTTCTTTCCGGTTTTCCAGATGACCGACAGCATGACCACCTTTGACCAGCTTGAGCTGGCGCCCGCCGTATTGCAGGCCTTGGCCGCCGTGGGCTACGAAACCCCTACGCCGATTCAGCAGCGCACCATTCCCATCGTGCTGTCCGGGCAGGACCTGATCGGGCAAGCGCAAACAGGAACAGGCAAGACGGCCGCTTTTGCGCTGCCGCTGCTGTCCAAGATTGATCTTGACGATGCGCGCTGCCAGGCCCTGATTCTGGCGCCGACCCGAGAGCTGGCTATTCAAGTGGCCGAAGCCTGCCAGACCTATGCCAGCAAGATGCGCGGGTTTCATGTGCTGCCCATTTACGGTGGTCAGGATTACCGTGGTCAGTTGCGTGGTTTGCAGCGCGGCCCCCAGGTTGTGGTCGGCACGCCCGGGCGGGTTATGGATCACATGCGTCGGGGCACGCTGAAGCTTGAGGGTTTGCGTACCCTGGTTCTGGACGAAGCCGATGAAATGCTGCGCATGGGTTTCATCGACGACGTGGAATGGATACTTGAGCGCACGCCGGCCGAGCGTCAGATTGCGCTCTTTTCGGCCACCATGCCGACCCAGGTTCAGCGCATCGCCAAACAGCATTTGCGCGAGCCTGAGCTGATCCGCATTGAGCAAAAGGCGGCTACGGCCGAAACCATCCGGCAGCGCTACTGGCCGGTTGCCGGCTTGCACAAGCTGGATGCGCTGACCCGTATCCTGGAGGCCGAAGACTTCGACGCCATGATCATCTTCGTGCGTACCAAGCTGGTTACCCAGGAATTGGCGGACAAGCTTGAAGCACGTGGTTTTGCTGCCGCAGCCCTGAATGGCGACATGGTTCAGAAGCAGCGCGAACGCACGGTCGAGCAGCTCAAGAATCACAAGCTCGACATTATCGTGGCCACCGATGTGGCGGCGCGTGGGCTGGATGTGCCGCGCATTAGCCATGTTGTGAACTACGACATCCCGCACGATGTCGAGGCTTATGTGCACCGCATCGGTCGCACCGGTCGCGCGGGTCGATCAGGCGAGGCGATCCTGTTTGTGGCCCCGCGTGAGCGCCGCATGCTGGCGGTGATTGAGCGAGCTACGCGCAAGCCGATCGACAAGATGGCGCTGCCGTCGACCGAAATCATCAATGACAAGCGCATCGCGCAGTTCAAACAGTCGATCACCGACACCTTGGCTGAGGGCGATGTGGGTCTGTTCTCGCAGTTGATTGAGCAGTACCAGCAGGAGCACAACGTTCCGGCGCTTGATATCGCTGCGGCTCTGGCGCGTTTGGCGCAGGGTGACAAGCCGTTGCTGCTGGAGAAGCCCAAAGCGGAGAAACGTGCCGAAGGCAAGGTCAAAGCTCAGGAACGCAAGCGCGAACGCAAAGGCACAGCCGCTGCTGCACCGAGTGGCATGCAGTTGTACCGGGTTGAGGTGGGCAAGCAGCATCAGCTCAAACCGGGCAATCTGGTCGGCGCCATTGCCAATGAAGCGGGACTGGATGCACAGCACATTGGGCGCATCGACATCTATGAGGATCACAGCATTGTGGCCTTGCCCGAGGGTATGCCCAAAGCGACCCTCAGTCACCTCAAGAAAGTTTGGGTTGCCGGACAGAAGCTGAAGATGAGCCTGGCCGGCGAGCGGACATCGGCAAGCACGCCGACCCAGCCGCCCAAGCGTCGTGCTGCCAACAAGCCGGACAAGAAGCGCAAACGCAAACCGGCTAAAAACTAGTCCGGGGCGGTTTTCGCGTGTTGCGCCAGGAAGCGGTCGAGTTGGTTAGCGAAGGCCTGCCGGTCGCGTGCATGTAAGGGCGCTGGCCCTTCGGTCTGCACGCCGCTGGCGCGCAGGGTTTCCATGAAATCCCGCATGGTCAGGCGCGCCTTGATTGAGTCAGCTGTATACATTTCTCCGCGCGGGTTGAGGGCGAGGGCGCCCTTGGCGATGACTTCGGCGGCCAGCGGGATGTCGGCAGTAACGACCAGATCGCCAGCCTGTACGCAGCGCACGATTTCGTTGTCGGCGACATCAAATCCAGCAGCCACCTGACGCAGGCTGATATGTGGGCTGGGTGGGACCCGCATCGGATGATTGGCGATCAATGTGGTGGTAACACCTTGCCGCTGCGCGGCACGGAACAGAATGTCCTTGATCGGAACAGGACAGGCATCGGCATCAACCCAGACTTGCATGACCATTCAGTCCGGCTTGCCCCACATGCGGGGCCACACATCATGCTGCGCGCCTTGCATGCGGTGGATCAGCACCATCAGAGCATGGCCACAGACCAGCACAAACAGCAGCCAGCCCAGCTCACCATGCAGCAGACTGCCCAGATCGACCATCCAATCGATCTTGGCGCCGTCGAATCCGCCCATCAGTGGCAGTCCAAACGGCTCGAAACTGCGACCTGAGCCGTACTGACGGATCAGGGCCAGGGCCGGAATGGAAATCATCAGCAGGTACAGGGCGATATGTCCCAGGCGCGCGGCCAGGCTCACCGATGGCGGTCGCTGGGTGCGTTGTGCCAGTGCCCACGCCAGGCGCAGCGCGGCGAGTACCAGCAGCACGAAGCCTAGAGGTTTGTGCCACGGCCAGAACAAGGCTTCGAAGGCGCTGTCCTCGAAACCGTAGTGCGCCATGGCCGAGGTGAACTGGATCGCAAAAAGAGCCGCCATGCTCCAGTGCAGGATGCGCGTGAGCGTTCCGTAGCGGGTCGAACTGTCGGCGTTCATATGTGAAATCCCCATGCGTGATCGAAAAGCTTGTGTTTGCGTTGCATGATAGCGGCAGGACTGCGCGAACCCTATCGGCATATGCAAGAACAGACCTTGGACCCGCAAAGACATCTGCGCCTGATGACCTACAACATGCAGGTCGGCATTCGGACCCGTCATGTTGGCGAGTACCTGGCGCGTTCGTGGCGCCACGTGTTGCCATCGTGGCGGCGTAACGACGACTTGGCTCCGGTGGCGCAGATGCTGCGCGGGCATGATCTGGTGGCCATCCAGGAGGCTGATCTGGGTAGCTATCGCACCCGCTCGGTCAACCTTCTTGA
Source organism: Oceanococcus atlanticus (assembly GCF_002088235.1). Lineage (NCBI taxonomy): Bacteria > Pseudomonadati > Pseudomonadota > Gammaproteobacteria > Chromatiales > Oceanococcaceae > Oceanococcus > Oceanococcus atlanticus. The sequence goes on along the minus strand of NZ_AQQV01000002.1, from coordinate 129,405 downwards.
CCACCTGGCGACACATGCGGAGTACCCGTACTGGCATGCGCATGGTCACCGCCGTCTTGGGCCGTTCGCGCGTCATGCCATGGGCGTGCTGAGCCGCCGCGCCTTGAGTGAGGTCGAAATTTTGCGTCTGCCGGGGCGGGTGCCGGGGCGTGCGGCGGTGATTTACCGACTGCCGGTCAGTCACGGTCACATCGCGATTGTGGTGACTCATCTGGCCCTGGGGCGCACTGATCGGGCACGTCAGCTCAGCCACATCGTGCAGGCCACCCAGGGCGATGAGCACGTCATTCTCATGGGCGATCTGAACTGTGATGAGGGTGAGCTTGAAGCCCATCCGGTGTTGCGTGAACGCGGCTTCATATTGCCCGCCGAGCCCTCACACAGCTATCCGAGCTGGCGCCCTCGGCGGCAAATTGATCATGTGCTGGTGACGCCTGGTTTTCGCCTCGTTTCGGCCTCGGCAACGCCGTTTGGCTGGTCTGATCACCTGCCGGTGCAGGTCGATGTTGAACTGCCCTCAGGGATTATTCTGCCTACATGAAGTAGGCAAAGCGTCGCGCCAGCCAGGCGCTCAGTCGGGTCCAGCGCGAGCGCTTCTTCCAGATGTTCATATCGACTTCGAGCGAAACTTCAAGGTCGCGACTAAACGCGCGCGCCAACTGGTCAGCGACGCCCGTGTCATGAAACAGCACATTGCATTCGGCATTGAAATTGAACGAGCGAAAGTCGAAATTGGTTGAGCCAATGATGGCCAGTTGGGCATCGGCCAGTACCGTCTTGGCGTGCAATACGGCGCGTTGATATTCAAAGATGCGGACGCCAGCGCTTAGCAACTCGTGGTAATAACCTTGAGTGGCGCTGCGAATGATCGGAATGTCGCAGTGCCCGGGCAGCAGTAAGCGTACGTCTACACCGCGCTGAGCCGTGTGTTTGAGTAGCGCCAGTATGGCGCGGCTGGGTGCGAAATAAGCGTTGGTAATCCACACCCGCTGGCGCGCCGCGCCCAGGCTTGCGGCATAGCTGGCGAAGACTTCGTTGGTGCCGCGGCCGGGGCGCGAATCCAGCACCAGCGTGCGGCAACCTGGACGCGTTTTGTGGTGGCTGCTTGGCCACGCCAGTGGTTTGCCGCCAGCACTCTCCCAGCTCTCTGCGAAGATGGCGGCCAAGTCTGAAACGATGGTGCCTTGCAGGCGCACATGCGTGTCGCGCCAAGCCGCTTCGCCGGGGCGACCATCGTGGTATTCATCGCCAATGTTCATGCCGCCGGTAAAGCCGACGCGTCGGTCCACGATCAGCAGTTTGCGGTGATCGAGTATTGGTAAAAGCCCACGCGGTGCGTACATCGGCCGGCGTGATAGCCGAAATCGACTACCGCTGCGACGAAACATCGACCAGAACTGGCGGCGAGTCTGAGACGAGCCAAACGCATCCGCCAGCACGCGCACTTCGACACCACGGGCGACAGCCTTGCGCAAGGCGTCGAGAACGGCTTGGCCGGTGGCATCGCCGCGCAATACGTAAGCTTCGAGCAGGATTTCCTGCTGTGCTGCCTGGATGTCCGCAAGCATGGCCGCAAAAGCACTGTGCCCGTCGAAAAATGGCGTGGCCTGAGTGTCGCTGTGGAACTCGGTCTGATCGATGGCACAGAGCAGGGCCGCGTAAGCCGGGTCTTCTAATCCCTGGCCAAGTTCCACGCAGCGTTGGTAAACCTGCAGGGGGCGGAGCGCCGCGGGCAGTTTGCGTTGCGCGTGCGGGTGCAGCATTGGCCGCCAAACACGTTTACGCCGGGCCGCAATCTGTGGGTCCAGGGCGCTTGCACGGGGAGGGCTTGTTGACTTGTCTGGCGCACGCTTCATGCGCTTAAAGTAACCGCAGATGGTGCTGCGGACTAGCCTTCTGGTGTGACGTCGTGCACGGCCAATTCGCGAGTTTGACGGGCTTGTCGGGCGCCGCTGAGCTGGCGTTGGCACTCGCCCTCATGAAAGCGCGTGAAGTCGTCGCGCAGGAGCACGCCACAGTCAAAGCCGAAACGACGAGGTCCCAGAACCGGTTGCGACGCAGGCAATTCGATGACGTCGCCGAGCGCATTGAATCGCGCGCCATCACGCTGAGCGGTGCTGGCGCAGCCCAGCAGGACGAGGGGGATAAGGCAGGCAAGAGCTTTCATTCAGCCCGTCACTCTAGGGCGGGCATGCGACAGTTTGATGAAGCCTTTATGACAATTCGAAGAGCGTAGCCTGCTGGGGCTCGTCCAAGGCTTCGCGAAAATTGGACAGACCAACACCGACCAGTCGGTAAAGCTGTGTAGAGGGCAACTCGACACGCTGCAGCAGCGACAGAGCAATGTGCGTCAGCTCATCGGCAGAGCGGGGTGGCGAGGCCGGTGTGTGGCTGCGGGTCAGAATGCGGAACTCGCGGGTTTTGAGTTTGAGCACCACCGTGTGGCCTACACGCGGGGTTTTGTGCTGCGCAGTCCAAACCTTGAGTGCAAGGCGCTCGATTGTGGGGCGCAGCTCGTGCAGCGGTTGATCGTCGGCGAAGGTGTCTTCGGCCGAGACCGACTGCACCGGCTGGTGTGGCTGAACCGGACGCACATCGTGGCCTCGCGCCAGATCAAACAGACGTTGTCCATAGCTGCCAAAGTGACGGCTGAGGTCTTCGCGCGAGTGCTCACGCAGATCGCCAACGGTGCTGATGGCAAGAGCGGCCAGACGGCGCTGCATGACCTTGCCAACGCCGGGAATGCGTGCCACCGGCAGAGGGTGCAGGAAGGCATCGACCTGGTGCGGCTTGATCACAAACTGACCGTCGGGTTTGCGCCAGTCTGAGGCCACTTTGGCCAGGAACTTGTTTGGCGCAACGCCCGCCGATGCGGTCAGATTGAGCTGCTCACGAATGGTCTTGCGAATACGTTGGGCCACTTCGCTGGCGGTGGCGATATTTTGCTTGTTCTGGGTTACGTCAAGGTAGGCTTCATCGAGTGAAAGCGGCTCGATGAGGTCCGTATGCTGGGCGAAAATTTCGCGCACCTGACGCGAGACTTCGCGGTAACGGTTGAAGTCCGGCGCGACGAATTCGAGCGCTGGGCAAAGTCGCTCGGCTCGCAATGCGGGCATGGCTGAGCGCACACCAAATTTTCGTGCTTCGTAGGAGGCAGCGCAGACCACCGAGCGTTGGCCGCGCCATGCCACGGCAACTGGCTTGCCGCGCAATTCGGGTTTGTCGCGTTGTTCGACCGAGGCGTAGAACGCGTCCATGTCGATGTGCACGATCTTGCGCATGGGGCGTTTCAGCAGGAGCCCAAAGGGCAGCCAGTGGGCTCAGCGTATTGCGGCGGCATGCGGGTTTCGCGTGATCACAAGTGCGCGAAGTATCCCGCCATGCGGGGCTGGCGGCAAACCTCAGACCAGACGGAAGTGGTGGATCATCTCGCGCCCCAGCCGGGGCATCAACGCGTTGGGCAGATCATGGCCCCAGCCGTCGATGATCACGCTGCGCGCGTGCGGGATGCGCTGGCCCAGATCGTGCGCCGCGGCGACCGGGATCAAGGGGTCGTCCTGACCATGCAGGATCAGCGTCGGGGCGGCGATTTTTTGCAGCAGCCGGGCACGGCTGCCGGAGGCCAAAATGGCCGCCATCTGGCGCACCGTGCCCTGCGGGTTCATGTTGCGATGGATCTGCTGGGCCACCTTGGCGCGCAGCTCTTCGTCGTCCTGCGGGTAGCCGGGGCTGCCGATCAGCCGGAAGGTCTGCATGGAGTCACGAATGGCCTGCTCGGTGTCGCTGGCGCGCTTGCGCAGCAGGCGCAGTCGCAGCTTGAGACTCGGCCCGGGCAGGCGAGGGTGGCCGCTGGAGGTCATGATCGCGGTCAGGCTGCTGACCCGTTCGGGATACCAGGTGGTCAGCAGCTGGGCGATCATGCCGCCCATCGATACGCCCACCACATGGGCTTTGGCGATACCCAGCGCGTCGAGCAGGCCGAGGCTGTCCTGGGCCATGTCGTTGAGCTTGTAGGGCACGTTCGGGCGGCGGCCGAGTCCGGCGGCCAGCGCGATGCGGGCAATATTGGGCTTGCCGCAGTGGTCAAAATGGCTGGACAGCCCGACGTCGCGGTTGTCGAAGCGGATAACCTGAAAACCGGCTTCGACCAGCTGCTTGCACAGGGCATCCGGCCACATCACCAGTTGGCCACCCAAGCCCATGATCAGCAGCACCGCCGGATCTGTGGGCACGCCCCAGCGTTCGTAGGCGATGGAGATGCCGTTGGCGCTGACCGTGCCGCTGTCGATATCTGTGGGGGTGGCGTCAGTTTGGCTCATCGATTTCCAGGACCAGCTTGCCGAAATTCTCGCCATTGAACAGCATCAGCAGGGTCTCGGGGAAATTCTGAAGGCCTTCGACCACATGCTCGCGTGATTTTAGCTGGCCGGATTGCAGCCACTGCGCCATCTGGGTCACCGCTTCGCCATAGCGGGCTGCCCAGTCGAACACCACCATGCCGGTCATGCTGGCGCGATTGACCAGCAAGGACATGTAATTGCTCGGGCCTTTAACCGGGGTGGTGTTGTTGTATTGCGAGATCGCACCGCAGATCACGATGCGGGCATGCATGGCCAGGCGGGTCAGCACCGCATCGAGGATGTCGCCACCAACGTTGTCGAAGTACACATCAATGCCATCGGGGCAGTGCTGTTTGAGGCCCGCTTTGACGTCGCCGGTCTTGTAGTCGATGCAGGCGTCAAAGCCCAGTTCGTCAACCACATAGCGGCATTTCTCGGCGCCGCCGGCAATCCCGACCACACGGCAGCCCTTGATCTTGGCGATCTGCCCAACCACCGAGCCAACCGCGCCGGCGGCCCCCGACACCACGACGGTTTCGCCATCCTGGCATTTGCCCACTTCAAGCAGGCCGAAATAGGCGGTCATGCCGGGCATGCCCAGGGTGCCCAGGTACAACGGCAGCGGCGCCGCTTTGGGGTCGACCTTGTTCACGCCACGCCCGTTGGAGATGGCATAGTCCTGCACGCCGAACAGGCCGCTGACGGTGTCACCAACAGCGAAGCCATCGTGCCGCGAGGCGACCACTTCGCCTACCGCGCCAGCGCGCATGACCTCGCCGATGCCCACCGGCGGGACATAGGATTTGCCTTCGTTCATCCAGCCGCGCATGGCCGGATCGAGTGACAGGTAGCGCACCCGAACCAGGAATTCACCGTCGCCCGGCTCGGCAACGGGGCTGGTTTCGTAGCTCCAGTTGTCACGGGTCGGTGTGCCGACAGGGCGTTGGGCGAGTTTGAACTGGCGATTGGTGCTCATGCGGGTCTCCAGGAGTGGTGCGGGCGCAGGGCTGAGCTGCGCAGAGGTGGCGGCAGCATAAGAACGCTCTTAAAATCAATCAAATGTATTTGATCTATGCCGAGCCATTCATTCTGTGAATGTCAGTAAGATAGACCTCAACCTGCTGGTGGTGTTTGACGCCATCTTCAGCGAAGGCGGTATCACGCCGGCGGCGCGCAAGCTGCATCTGACCCAGCCGGCCGTCTCCCATGCCTTGAATCGCTTGCGCGACGCCCTGGGTGATCCTTTGTTCGTGCGCGAGGGGCGCGCCGTGGTGCCGACACCGACCGCACGCAATCTGGCCCGGCCGGTGCGCGACATCCTGCGCGACGTGGATCTGATGCTGTCTGATCTCAACCGCTTTGATCCGGCTACCACACCGCACAAATTCACCCTGGGTATGCGCGATGTGAGTGAGCCACTGCTGATGCCGGCCCTGCAGCGCAGCATCAGCGCGGAGGCGCCACAGATCGATCTGGCTTCGATCCAGACCGACCGGCGCGCGCTCGAATCGGAACTGGCCAATGGCCATCTTGATGTCGCGCTGGACATGCATTTGCCCGTGTCGGACAAAATTTTGCGTCAGCGTGTGCAGTTCGACCCGCTGGTTGTGGTCTGTCGCGCCGGACATCCACGCCTGAACATACATGCCACGCTGGAGGACTATCTGGCTGAGGGCCACATTTTGGCCACCGTGCGCCGTTCTGGCGGTGGCATCGAAGATATGGAGTTATCACGCCACGGGCTCAGCCGGCATATCCAGCTGCGCTGCCAGCATTACTTTGCGGCCCTGGAAGTGGTCCGTCATAACGATCTGGTGCTGACCATGCCGCGCGGCTATGCCGAGGTGGCCAACCGGGCCGGCGATTTCCTGATCCTGCCGTTTCCGCTCGATCTGCCGCCGCCGGAAGGCTACGTTTACTGGCACGAGAATGTGGATGACGACCCCGCCAATCAGTGGCTGAGGCGGCATATTCTGGGCGTGTTCGCACAGCGCGAGGCTTAGCTTGCGGTGCGCTGATGGGTATATCATGCGGGCCCGCAGCACGCTGGTTCGGGACAAGGCATGAAGGCATGAGCGGCTTATCGGAATCCGAGTGGCGTCAACTGCGCCGGATTCAGCGCGGGCTGCCGCTGAGCGGCGAGCCGGGCGAGTCGGCCACCTTGCTGAATCTGCGCGAGCGCGGTTTGATCGAATCCCTGCCAGCGCAGATGCTGCCGCTGGAAAACACCGCACGACGCTGGCGCCTGACCGAGGCCGGCCGTGATGCGCTCAAATGAGTCCGCACCTCTGACCGGAATGACCAGCGACAGTGTGATCAGGCGGGTTGCGCCGATCGGCTTCGCAATCGGCTTGCTGCTGGCCATCCTGTCCTTGTTCATGCTGGTTCCGGCCTTGCTGGCCGCGGCCACCGCTACTGCTGGCGCCGGCGAGTTCGGTTTCACCAGCCTGGCCACCCTGGCCATAGGCCTGATCCTGTTCCGCGGCTTTCGGCCGGTTTTGCACAGCATGTTGCCGCGCCAGATGTTCCTGCTCACCACCACGGTGTGGGTGGTGGTCAGTGCGGTGGCGGCGCTACCGCTGGTGTTTGTTGAACACATCAGCGTGACCGACGCGTTCTTCGAAACCATGTCGGGGATCACCACCACCGGCTCGACGGTGCTGGTCCAACTTGATCAGCACGCTCCGGCCATTTTGCTGTGGCGTTCGATCTTGCAATGGCTGGGCGGCATCGGCTTTGTGGTCATGGGCGTGGCCATACTGCCGTTTCTGCAGGTTGGAGGCATGCGTCTGTTCCAGACCGAATCCTCGGACTGGTCGGAGAAGGCCATGCCGCGGGCCCGTCAGGTGGCCGGCTCAATTGCCAGCGTGTACGTCGGTCTCACGCTGGCCTGCCTGCTGCTCTACGTGGTTTTCGGGATGTCGCTGTTTGATGCGGTCAATCATGCCCTGACCACGGTCTCCACTGGCGGCTATTCGACCTCGGATGCTTCGTTTGCGCAGTTCCATCAGGCGTCACTGCACATCGTGGCCATTGTTTTCATGTTGCTTGGCGGTTTGCCGTTCATGCTGTACGTGCGTCATCTGCGTGATCAGCCGCTGGTGATTTTTCGCGATGAGCAGGTGCGGGCGTTCCTGGTGTTTGTGCTGGCTGCCAGCGCATTTCTGGCCGCCTGGCTGAGCCTGACCGGGCAGGCCGATGCGCCGCGTGCCTTGCTGCTGGCCACCTTCAATGTGGTCTCGGTGGTGACCACCACCGGCTTTGCCACCGATGACTACACCACCTGGGGGCAGCTGCCCGTAGTGGCGTTTTTCTATCTCACTTTTATAGGTGGCTGTTCCGGCTCAACCTCGGGCGGCATGAAAATTTTCCGCTTTCAGCTGGCGGTGCGGTTGCTGCACAGTCAGTTGCTGCAACTGGCGTACCCGCGCCGTGTGCTGCCCAACACCTACAACGGCCGGGTGGTGGGCGATGACATCATGCGGTCGGTGGTGGCGTTCTCCTTTGCGTTCTTCGCCACCATCGGCGTGTTGGCCATGTTTCTGTCCAGCCTGGGTCTGGATGGTGTGACCAGCCTGAGTGCTGCGGCCACTGCAGTCACCAATGTGGGGCCGGGGCTGGGCGAAATCGTCGGCCCGGCCGGCAACTTCGCCAGCCTACCCGACGCGGCCAAGTGGGCACTGTCGGCGGGCATGTTGATGGGGCGCTTGGAGGTCATGACCGTGCTGGTGCTGCTGACCGCTGGGTTCTGGCGCGGCTAGGGCGGGGCCTGCGGGCAGCTGGCCCGCATCTTGCTTCGCGGGAGGCGTTCAATTCTCAAGGACGGTCATGAACAGTCTGACCCGGCGCACGGCGCGCCTGCCTGCGTTGCGTATTCATTCCCACAAGGCGATGTGGGCCCTGGCGATCGGTCTTGCGGTGGCCTTTGCCCTGATGATCTGGCTGGTTTTCAATGTCTATGTCCATCAGATGCCGGCGGGTCCCTCGCGTGATTGGGTCACGCATTCACAGAATGTCTGGCTGATCAGTACCGTGCTGTGCGGGGCGCCGTTCATCCTGTGGGTGGCTCATTTGATGCGGCGTCAGTTTCAGGCCGCGGAATGCATCGGCAATCTCAATCGCAAGACGGTGGCTGATCTGGCTGCGATGTCACGCGCCCAGGATTCACTGTGGGTGCCAGCCAAAGCCACCCCCAGCTATCAGGTTCAGTTTCGTCGTTTGCGGGCCGGGCCGGTGCGCTGCGACACCACGGACATTCGCCTGGCTGAGCCGGATACGCCGACCGACAGTTACTTTCTGTTTGCCACGGTGGAAGGTGATGACGTGTTGACCGCCTATGAGGCCCTGCTGCTGGACTGGGCCCTGCAGGCGGAAACCTTATCCGCCTCGGCCAGCGATGAGCGCCAGCGGCTGGTCAACTACATGACCCGTGGCATGCTCGGGCGCACCATACACGGCAGTGTGGTCGAGCTTGGCCGTGATGGTGCAATTCAGGCGCGCAGCGTCAATCGCTCGCATCTGTACCTGGTCAAACGCGTAGACGGCCACGTGCAGGTCGGCATGCCGCTGGGTTATCAGCTGAGTGCCGAGTACAACGAGGCGCCGTTGTCCGATTGGTCGGATCATCTCAGCCCTGGCGACCGCATTATTGCGGCCTCCGCCAGCTTGCTCGATGTCTTCGAAACGCACCATGCCGGAGGATTTTCGACCTTGCTGGAGATCACCGCCGCGCGCCCGCTGGAGGAGGCCGAGGCCACCATCTGGGAAGAGTTTCTAATTCATGTCGATACCCATGCGGTAAAGCGTGATGCCACCTTGGTGATGCTCGAGTACCGCAATAGCTAAGTGGCATTGCGCCGTTTGCGCGCACAATCCGCCGCGGTGACTGGTGGAGTAAAATGTCTATTTTTGAGCGATCGCATCATTGTTAGGTTGAGGTGCAGGGCGCACACTCCGGGGCCTGTCTTGTACACAACCGGGAAGGGACATGAGTCACCAAGCCTATATTTACGATGCGGTACGCACGCCGCGCAGCAAAGGCAAGAAAGGCGGCAGCCTGTATGAAGTGAAGCCGATCGATCTGGCCTCGGGTCTGCTCAAAGGCCTGCAGCAACGCCACGATCTCGATACCAGCAAGGTCGATGACGTGATTTTTGGTTGCGTTGGTCCGGTCGGCGAGCAGGGCGCAGACATTGCCAAGCTGGCTGTTCAAAACGCCGGCTGGGACGAAAATGTGGCCGGTGTGCAGCTCAACCGTTTCTGTGCCTCGGGTTTGGAAGCGGTCAACAGCGCGGCCCAGAAGGTCATGTCCGGGTGGGAAAGCCTGGTGGTTGCCGGTGGCGTGGAAAGTATGTCGCGCGTGCCCATGGGCAGTGATGGCGGTCCTTGGGTGTCTGACCCGGGCTTCGTTGCCGACACCGGCTTTGTGCCGCAGGGTATCGGTGCCGACACCATTGCCACGCTGGAAGGCTGGAGCCGCGAAGATGTTGATGCGTTCGCGCTGGAATCGCAGCGTCGCGCCACTCATGCCCGCGACAACGGCTACTTCGACAAGTCGGTCATGCCGGTGCGCGATGCCAATGGCCAGATGATTCTTGAGCGTGATGACTTCATCAAGCCGGATTCCACCATGGAAGGCCTGGGCCAGCTCAAAGCGTCCTTCGAAATGATGGGGGGCATGGGTTTCGACGATGTGATCCTGCGCAAGTACAACAGCCTGAGCAAGATCAACCACGTGCACACGCCGGGTAATTCCTCCGGCATTGTGGACGGTTCCAGTGCCGTCTTGATCGGCAACGAGTCCATCGGCAAGGATCTGGGGCTGACCCCGCGCGGGCGCATTGTCGCCGGTGCGATCGTTGCCACCGATCCGACCATCATGCTGGTCGGCCCGGGTCCTGCAGCCAAGAAATGCCTCAAAACCGCAGGCATGACCAAGGACGACATTGATCTGTGGGAAATCAATGAAGCGTTTGCCGCAGTCGCCCTGCGCTACATGAAAGACCTCGACATCGATCATGAGATTACCAACGTCAACGGCGGCGCCATCGCCATGGGCCACCCGCTGGGCGCCACCGGCGCCATGCTGGTGAGCACCGTGCTGGATGAGCTGGAGCGGCGCAATCTCAAGCGCGGCATGTTGTCGCTTTGTGTTGGTGGTGGGATGGGGATTTCCACGATCATTGAACGCCTCTAAACGCGGCTGAATGCACGCGCTTTTCGCGTGCTGGCCGTGTTGGCGCCGTGCTCGGTCGGTTGCGTATTTCAATACGCGCCCTCCCTGCGCGCCGCGCCGCCTTGCCAGCCCACGAAAATCACGCACCTGCAGCCACGTTGGCCGAATCAACGAATTGAGTAGATCAAAATGAGTGTTTTCAAGTACGACAAGGATGCCGACGGCATCGTGACGATCACCATGGACATGACCGGGCCGGTCAACTCCATGAATGAAGAATATGAGCAGGCCATGGGCGAGACCGTGGCCAAGCTTGAGGCGGAACAAGGGCTGAGCGGTGTGGTGATCACCTCGGCCAAGAAGGTGTTCTTTGCCGGTGGCAATCTGCACGGCCTGCTGGCCTTCGAGAAGGGCAAGGACGAGGCGCGTTTCATGGCCTCGCTGGACAAGATCAAGGATCAGTTGCGGCGTCTGGAGAAACTGCCGGTTCCGGTGGTGGCGGCCATCAATGGCGCGGCTCTGGGCGGTGGTTACGAAATTTGCCTGGCCTGCAATTACCGCGTGGCCTGGAATGATCGTTCGGTGCAGGTGGGCTTGCCCGAGGTCACACTGGGCCTGCTGCCGGGCGGTGGCGGTGTGGTTCGCTTGACCAATTTGCTGGGTATTGAAGCGGCCGCGCCGTATCTGCTGGAAGGCAAGAAGCTCGATCCGGCCAAGGCCAGCAAGGCCGGGCTGGTCGATGCCACGGTCGAGTCGCTGGATGAGTTGGTCCCGGCCGCCAAGAAGATGATCCTCGACAACAAGAGCAATGCCGAAGCGGCGGTACAGCCGTGGGATCGCAAGGGCTTCAAGATTCCGGGCGGGCGCGCGGATCATCCCAAGATGGCGCAGGTGCTGATGATGGCGCCGACCATGACGGTCAAGAAAACCCGTGGACTGCTGCCGGCCCCGATCGAGATTCTGGATTGCATGGCCGAGGCCGCACGTCTGGATTTCGACACCGCGCTGAAGGTTGAAAGCCGTGGCCTGACCAAGCTGGTCGGCACGCCGGAAGCCAAGAACATGATCACCACGTTCTTCTTCCAGCTCAATCAGATCAACTCGGGCGCCAGCCGTCCGAAAGACGTGCCCAAGAAGAAGGTCAAGAAGCTGGGTGTGCTGGGCGCCGGCATGATGGGGCAGGGCATTGCCTATGTCTCGGCCAAGGCCGGCATCGAAGTGATCCTCAAGGACATCAGCATGGAAGCCGCCGAGAAGGGCAAGGCGTATTCCGAGATGCTGATGGACAAGGCCATCAAGCGTGGTCGTGCCACCCCGCAGAAGAAACAGGATCTGCTCGACCTGATCAAGCCGACCGACCAGGTTGATGACCTTGCCGGTTGTGATCTGATTATCGAAGCGGTGTTCGAGAACTTCGAGCTCAAGAACAAGATTTTGGCCGAAACCGAAGACCAGCTGCCGGAAAATGGCGTGTGGGGCTCCAACACCTCGACCCTGCCGATCACCCAGCTGGCCGAAGCCAGTCGCAATGCGGAAAACTTCATCGGCATTCATTTCTTCTCGCCGGTCGACAAGATGCCGCTGATCGAGATCATCTGCGGCGAGAAAACCTCGGGCGAGACCCTCGCCCTGGCTTTTGATTACACCATGCAGATTCGCAAGACCCCGATCGTGGTCAACGACTCGCTGGCGTTCTTCACCTCGCGAACCTTCGGCACCTACCTGGATGAAGGCGTGCGTCTGCTCAGCGAAGGCCTGCACCCGATTCGAGTCGACAACATCGGCAAGGGTATCGGCATGCCGGTGGGGCCGCTGCAGGTGCACGACGAGGTCAGTCTGGAGCTCGGGCGTAAAGCCGGGGAAACCTGGGAGGCGATGGGCTACAAGGACAAGTGGGGCGAGCGTGAAGCGATGAGCGAAGTGCTGGGCTTCATGATCGGTGAGCATCAGCGTGGCGGGCGTTACCACGGCGGCGGTTTTTACGACTACGAAAACGGTCAGCGTCAGCTGTGGCAGCCGCTGCTGGACAAGTACTACAAGGCCGATGTCGAGATCAGCGACGATGATATCGGTGATCGTTTGATGTTCCGTCAGGTCATCGAAACGCTCAAATGCCTTGAAACCAACGTGCTGCGCACCGTGGCAGATGGCAACATCGGCTCGATCATGGGGATCGGTGCGCCGATTCACACCGGTGGCTTCCTGCAGTTCATCAACACCTACGGGGCGCAGAAGTTTGTCGACCGGTGTCGCGAACTGGCGGCTGCCTACGGTGAGCGCTTCGAACCACCGCAGATCGTGGTGGACAAGGCGGCTTCGGGTGAGTTGTTTGCCTGAGGTTGAGGGAGTCAATCCATTCTTGTGCGACTGACGACTCGCCGCTGCGCGGTGCCTGCCCGTCTACGGGGCTCGGTGGGGTCGTTCCGACAGGACGTCCTGTCCTGGCGGAACTCAACTCGCCATCCGGGCGAGTTGACCCCATTCGCCCCGCAGCCGTGCAGCGAGTCGCCTTTACATTCGCACAAGAACGGATCGCCTCAGAGAGGCATGCCATATCAAAAACATGAACCCGGCCGGCACTGCGGCTGGAGCGACTGGCCGGCTTTTGGTCGGGCATAGAGAGCACGCGCCGTTGGGTTGCCGTGCGATGGATGGCGATTCGCCTGGACGGCGAATCGAAGTGCGTCAGGACAGGATGTCCTATCGCGCTGACAGCCAATCGCGCGGCAAACCAACGGGTACCGCGAAGCGGCGCGTGATCAGCCCGACCGGAAGCCGGTCAGTCGCACGCACGATCTGGAGAGAGCCATGGGGCCATTAAAAGGCGTCAAAGTCATAGAAATCGCGGGCATTGGTCCGGGCCCATTCGCCGGCATGTTGCTGGCTGATATGGGGGCCGAGGTGATCTCGGTGGAGAAGCGGTCGGGCAAGCAGGCCTTGCCTGACTGCGCACGTCGCGGCAAACGCTCGATTGCCCTGAATCTGAAATCAGCCGAGGGCATTGAAGCCTTGCTCAAGCTGGTCGAAAAGGCCGACATCCTGTTTGAAGGTTTTCGGCCGGGCGTGATGGAGCGCCTCGGCGCCGGACCGGACGAATGTCTGGCCCGCAATCCTGCACTGGTGTATGGACGCATGACCGGGTGGGGGCAGTTTGGCCCGCTGGCCAAAGCCGCCGGCCATGACATCAACTACATTTCACTGACCGGCTCGCTGCATGCGATTGGTCGTGCCGGCGACAAACCGGTGCCGCCGCTCAACCTGGTTGGCGATTACGGTGGTGGTGGCATGTTCCTGGTCATGGGCATGCTGGCGGCGCTGCTGGAAGCGCGTCAGTCGGGCAAGGGGCAGGTTGTGGATGCGGCGATGACCGATGGTTCGGCCGTACTCATGGCCATGTTCCATTCCCTGCAGGCCATGGGCATGTGGAAATCCAAGCGGGGTTACAACTTCCTGGATTCCGGTGCGCACTTCTACGATGTGTACGAAACCCAGGACGGCAAATACGTCTCGATTGGTTCGATTGAGCCGCAGTTCTACGCCTTGCTGCTGGAGAAGGCCCAACTGGATCCGCAGGTGTTCGGCAATCAGAACAATCCGGCGCTGTGGCCGGATCTGAAAGACAAGCTGGCTGCGGTGTTCAAAACCAAAACCCAGGCTCAGTGGTGTGAGCTGATGGAAGGCAGCGACGTGTGCTTTGCCCCGGTGCTGGATTTCAACGAGGCTGCAACACATCCACACAATGCGGCACGTCAGACCTATATCGAGGTCGATGGCATGACCCAACCGGCGCCGGCACCGCGCTTCTCGCGCACCGCCTCGCAGGTTCAGTTCGGTTCACGTCCGCATGGTGCCGACACCCAGCAGGTGCTGAGCGACTGGGGCTTCAGCGACACCGACCTGGACAGCCTCAAGGCCGCCGGCGGCTTGTCGTAAGAGCGGGCGGCTACGCCGCCCAGTAGATTTGCAGCGGCGCGGCGGCCTCCGCCGTCAGCGCCATGGCTATGGGGTAGCGCAGGGCTTGCGGATCGGCCAGCACCGCATCCAGCACCTGTCGTTTGTCCTCACCCTCGATGTGCAACACACGCCGTCGCGCGGCGTTGAGCAGCGCGGGCGTCAGGCTCATGCGTGCAGTGGGCTGACTGGCCGGACTGAGCGCATGGCAGCAGCGGGTGCTGGCCAGCGCATCGGCGAGTTCCGGCGCATCGGGAAACAGTGATGCGGTGTGACCATCCAGGCCCATGCCCAGCACCACCACATCCAGCGGTTGCTCCAGCGTTGCCAGACGCGCATTGCAGGCTTCTTGCGCAGCCTGCGGCTGGCTGGTCGGGTGCTTGAGGCTGATAAACCGCGCCGCCGTGGCGCACTCCCGTAGCAGTTGCTGGCGTATGAGCCGCGAATTGCTTTGCGCATCGTCTTCATCCACCCAGCGTTCATCGACCGGCAGAACCGTCACCCTCGACCAGTCCAGATCAATGCTTGAAAGGGCGTTGAACAGGGCCAGCGGGGTTGAACCACCGGACACCGCCAGACTGGCTGAGCCACGTTCGCCCAGCGCCTGATTCAGATCGCTGGCGATCTGGCTGGCCAGCGCATCGGCCAGTTTGTGGCTGTCGGCGAAGCGGTGCCAGTCAAGATCTTCAGCGCGCATCTTCCACCTCTTCATGCCACACCATGCCATCGCGGGCGAGCAGGGACACGGCCGAAGATGGCCCCCAGCTGCCGGCGTTGTAACTGCGCGGCGGCTCGCCGCTGTCTTGCCATGCGGCGATGATCGGGTCGACCCAGCGCCATGCCGCTTCGAGTTCATCGTTGCGCATGAACAGGGTCAGATTGCCGCGGATCACCTCGGTGAGCAGGCGTTCGTAAGCATCCAGCGGCCGCACTTTGAAGGTGCTGGCGAAGTCCAGATGCAAGCTCACCGGTTTCAGGCGCATCGCCGGGCCGGGCTGTTTGGCCAGCACGTTCAGCCGCACACCTTCGTCCGGGTGCAGGCGGATAACCATGCGGTTGACCGGCAGGCTGCCCATGTCCTTGCTGAAGATATTCAGCGGCACCGGGCGGAAGTTGACCACGATCTCGGCGCGTCGCTCGGCCAGCCGCTTGCCGCTGCGCAGATAGAACGGCACGCCGGCCCAGCGCCAGGTGTCGACATGCGCCTTGATCAGGGCATAGGTTTCGGTGCTGCTGTCGGTGGCCACGCCATCTTCATCGAGATAGCCCGGCACCGCCTGGCCATTGATGGCTCCGGCGCGGTACTGACCGCGCACGGTGTGGCTGAGGGCGGCCTGGCCGACCAGCGGTTTCAGCGCGCGCAGGACCTTGAGCTTTTCATCGCGCACCGCGTTGGCTTCATTGGAGCAGGGCGGCTCCATGGCGAACATGCACAGCAGTTGCAGCAGATGGTTCTGCACCATGTCGCGCATGGCGCCGGTGCTGTCGTAGTAGTCGGCGCGGCCTTCCACGCCGACCTGCTCGGCCACCGTGATCTGTACATCGCTGATGTTGGTGCGTCGCCACAGCGGCTCGAACAGCGCATTGCCGAAGCGCAGAGCCATCAGGTTCTGCACCGTTTCCTTGCCCAGATAATGATCGATGCGGAAGATCTGCTCTTCGGCAAACACCGCGCCGACCCGGCAATTGATCTCGTTGGCTGAAGCCAGATCGGTGCCCAGCGGTTTCTCCAGCACCACGCGTGAGGCCGCGGTGTTGAGTCCGGCAGCCGACATGTTCTCGCACAGGCTGGCAAACAGGTCCGGCCGCGTGGCCAGGAAATACACCCGGGTTCGATCCGGATCCTGGCGGTTGAGGGTTTCGGCCAGCGCCTCAAAGTGGCTTTTCTCGGCGGCGTCCACGCGCACGTAATCGAGCCGCTGCAGGAAGCTTTGCAGGGCCGAATCATCAAGATCCGCAGCACGCACGTAGCGTCGGCAGGCTTGCTCGGCATGTGCCTGAAAAGCTTCGCGCGCCAGGCCGCTGCGGCCACAGGCAATGACCCGGCTGTGACTGAGAAAATGTCCGTCGCGGTTGAGGTAGTAGAGCGCGGGCAGCAGCTTGCGTGTGGCCAGATCGCCCACGCCGCCGAAGATGACCATGTCGAAATTTTCGCCGCCTGCCATCACATCTCTCCTGCGCATGACCGGGCCGAGGTCGGCGCGGTCTTTGCTACGGGAGTTAGCGTAGCATCTGATCAAACGTGCATATCGGAGCACCGGGATGGTTCAAAATCTGCACCGTGTGGTGGCGCAAGTCACGGCCCGAATCGAGGCCCGCAGCCAGGGCGATCGAGCGGCGTATCTGGACAAGCTGGCGGCGATGCGCGCTCAGGGGCGTAGCCGTGGGCGTCTGTCGTGCACCAATCTGGCGCACGGCTTTGCCGCATCGGGCGCGGATCAGAGCGAACTGGCGGCGCTGCAATGGCCCAATCTGGCCATTGTTTCGGCCTACAACGACATGCTGTCGGCCCACCAGCCGCTGGGCCGGTTTCCGGGGTTGATCAAACTGGCCGCCCGCGAGGTCAAGGCCACCGCCCAGTTCGCCGGCGGTGTGCCGGCCATGTGCGACGGGGTGACACAGGGCCAGCCCGGGATGGAGCTGTCACTGCTCTCGCGCGATGTGATTGCCATGTCGACGGCGATCGCGCTGTCGCATGACATGTTCGACGCCACCCTGGCTTTGGGCGTGTGCGACAAGATCGTGCCCGGCCTGCTGATGGGCGCATTGAGTTTCGGTCATCTGCCAAGCCTGTTCGTGCCGGCCGGTCCGATGACATCGGGCTTGCCCAACGATGAGAAGGCGCGCATTCGCCAGCTTTATGCCGAAGGCAAGCTCGGCCGGGATGATCTGCTCAAAGCAGAGATGCAGGCCTACCACGGGCCCGGTACCTGCACCTTTTACGGTACGGCCAATTCCAATCAGATGCTGATGGAGGTCATGGGCCTGCATTTGCCGGGCGCGGCCTTCGTCAATCCCAACACCCCGTTGCGCGATGCGTTGACCGCTGAAGCCGCGCGCCAGGCCGGTCGACTGGCACGTCAGTCGGCGCCTGGCGTGGGTGAGATGATTGATGCGCGATCGATCGTCAATGCCATCGTCGGCCTGCTGGCGACCGGTGGCTCAACCAACCACACCCTGCACATCATTGCGATCGCCCGCTGTGCCGGCTGGATCGTCAACTGGGATGATTTCGCTGAACTGTCTGCCGTGGTGCCTCTGCTGGCCCGCATTTATCCCAACGGCAGTGCCGACGTGAATCATTTTCATGCCGCCGGCGGCATGGGCTTTTTGATTCGCGAACTGCTTCAGGGCGGCCTGCTGCATGCCCAGGTCCGGACCGTTGCCGGGGGTGACCTTTCGCTGTACACGCGTGAGCCGCGGCTGGCCGATGACGGCGGGGTCCGCTGGCAGGACGCGCCGCTTGAAAGTGGCGACGAGGAGGTGCTGCGCCCGCTAAGCCGGCCGTTTGCGCCCACCGGTGGCCTGCAGTTGTTGACCGGCAATCTGGGCCGTGCGGTGATCAAGGTGTCGGCGGTCAAGCCGCAGCATCGGCTGATAGAGGCGCCGGCCATGGTGTTCGACAGTCAGGAAGAATTGCTGACTGCGTTCAAGGATGGACGCATGGAGCGCGACCTGGTCGCGGTGGTGCGGGGGCAGGGGCCTCGTGCCAACGGCATGCCCGAGCTGCATAAGCTCACCCCGCAGCTTGGTATCCTGCAGGACCGTGGTTTTCAGGTGGCTCTGGTGACGGATGGGCGCATGTCTGGCGCATCGGGTAAGGTGCCTGCGGCCATTCATGTCACCCCTGAGGTGTCGCAGGGTGGGGCGCTGGGCAAGCTGCGTGACGGGGATCTGATTCGCCTGGATGCCGAAGCCGGCACCTTGAGTGCGCTGGTTCAAGAGGACCTGTGGGCCGGCCGCGAAGTGGCAGCGGTGGCGCCCAGTTCAGCCGGTTACGGACGCGAGATGTTCGGGCATCTGCGTCAGGCCAACAACGGCGCGGAAGCTGGCGCAGCCAGCGTGTTCTAGCGAAGGGAGAGGCATGAGTTTGCTGAGGATTCAGGATGTGATGCATGGCGCGCCGGTTATTCCGGTGCTGGTTGTGCGCGATCTTCAGGTCGCCCAACCTTTGGCCGAGGCCCTGCTTGAGGGTGGTTTGCCTTACCTTGAGGTGACCCTGCGCAGCGATTGTGCGCTGGCCGCGATCGAGGCCATGGCTCAGCTGCCCGGTGTGGTGGTCGGGGCCGGCACCGTGCGCAGCGCTGCGGATTTGCTGGCCAGCGCGCAGGTTGGTGCGGCTTTCGCGGTCTCACCCGGCTTGCCTCCGGCGCTGCTTGAGGCGCCGCGTCCGATCCCGCTGTTGCCCGGTGTGATGACCCCCACCGAGGTCATGCGTGCAAGTGACGCAGGTTTTCGCGCGCTGAAACTGTTTCCGGCCCGGGCGGCCGGTGGCGTGGATGCGCTCAAGGCCTTCGCCGGCCCGCTGCCGGATGTCGAATTCTGTCCCACCGGCGGCGTCGGCGAGGACGATATGGCGCGCTATCTGGCGCTGCCCAATGTGCCCTGCGTCGGCGGCAGCTGGCTGGCGCCGGATGATCTCATTGCCCGGCGTGACTGGGCGGCCATCACCGAGCGGGCGCGCCGCGCGGTGGCGATTGCCTGCGGCCGTCCAGCTCAGGCCTCACACCCCGCCGATCCGCTGGCCGGTGATGGCGGGGAAGATCCAGGTTCTGCTCTTGAGGAGTTGCGTTGATGAACACCATGGCCGTCGATGCCGAGGATTTCACCCTGCGTGCGCGGGTCAAACTGCTGGGCAAGTTGCTCGGCAATGTGATTGCCGAACATGCCCGTCCCGGGGTGTTTGAAGTTGTCGAGGAGCTGCGCACCGGCTTCATAGCCCTGCGTGCGGGACAGGAAAACGCCGCCGACACGCTGGATGCACTGGGTTCGCTGATCGAGTCGCTGGATGCAGAAACCCTGATGCAGGTCATCCGCGCCTTTGCCATCTACTTCCAGCTGGTCAACGTGGCGGATGAGCTGTGTCAGCACCGCGGGCGTCGCCGTCAGGTCGAGGGTGGCGGGCGTTTGTGGGTGGGTTCGTTCGACGAAGCGCTGGGCTGCGCCGTCGAGGCCGGCATGGATGCGCGCGAGATGTCGCAACTGCTCGGGCAGATGCGCTACAACGCGGTGTTTACCGCACATCCCACCGAAGCCAAAAGTCGCACCGTGATGGAATCCCTGCGCCGCATCTTCACCTCCAACGAGGCGCTGGAGCTGGGTGAGTCGCCGGAGGTGCTGGATGCGATCAGTCGGGAAATTCAGATCCTGTGGAAGACCGAGGAGTTGCGCGGTCAGCGCCCCACCGCTGAAGACGAAATCCGCAACACCTTGCATTACTTCCATCAGTCGATCTTTGCTGCGGTGCCGGTGTTGTGTCGCAATCTTGAACGCGCGCTGGGGCGTCACTTTGAGCAGACCGTGCGCTTTCCGCCGTTCCTGCGTTTCGGCTCGTGGGTGGGGGGTGATCGTGATGGCAACCCCTTCGTGACCGTGCACACCACCTGGTATGCCCTGCGCATGCAGATCCGGGAAGTGCTGGGTTTTTACCTGCGCGAAACCGATGCCTTGATGGATGAGCTTTCGCATGCGCGGCGCTGGTGTACGCCGACGCCGGCGTTTGAAGAGGCCCTGGCCGCTGACGAGCAGGCCTTTCTGGAGCGCACCGGCGCCTTGCCCGAGCGTTTCAGTCAGGAGCCGTACCGGCGCAAGCTGTATCTGATGCGCCAGCGCTTGCAGGCGATGAGTCGGCAGGTGCAGCAGGAACTGGAGAACCGGGCTCGGCGTTCGCACCGCGCATCCGGGGGCTATCCCAGCAGCCAGGCGCTGGTCGATGATCTCAAGCTGATTCACGCGTCCCTGTGCAGCCACGGTGACGCCAACATCGCCGACCGCCGTCTCAAGGATCTGATCTACGCCGCCGAAGCGTTCGGCTTCTCGCTGGCGCGGCTGGATATCCGTCAGGAATCGCCGCGGCACGAAGAAGCGGTGGCGGCCCTGCTGCGCGAAACTGGGGTTTGTGACGACTACGAAGAGCTGGATGAAGCCCTGCGTATGCAGGTCCTCGGCCGGGTCATACGCCAGCCGCCCGAAGCCCCGCCGATGGAGTTTTTCAGCGAGCCTGTGCGCCAGGTGCTGGAACCGATCCGCATGATGGCGCAGGCGCAGAACGTGTTCGGCGACGAGGTCTTTGGCGCTTACGTGATTTCCATGGCGCATGCGGCCAGCGACGTGCTGGAGGTGATGGCGCTGGCCTCGGTTTACCGTCTGACCGGCTGGAACGCCGATGGCGCGGTGTGCCGCATTCGTATCTCGCCGCTGTTCGAAACCATCCAGGATCTGGCCCACATCCGGCCGGTGATGCAGACCCTGCTGGGCGATCCTTTGTACCGCGAAATGCTCGACGCCTCGGGTGGAGATCAGGAGGTCATGCTCGGCTATTCCGATTCGTGCAAGGACGGCGGCATTCTGGCTTCAAGCTGGAACCTGTACCGCGCCCAGCGCGAGGTCACGCGCTTGTGTCAGGAGCAGGGTGTGGGTTGCTTGCTGTTCCATGGCCGTGGCGGCACGGTCGGGCGCGGCGGCGGGCCGACACACGCCTCGATCCTGGCTCAGCCACCCGGCACGGTGAACGGGCGCATCAAGTTCACCGAGCAGGGCGAGATGATTTTCTACCGCTACAACAATCCGGAGACCGCGGTTTACGAACTGACCGTGGGCGTGGCGGGTGTCATCAAGCACGCCCTGAAGGCCGAGGATGCACCGCAGCCGTTTCTTGACACCATGGCCCGCCTGGCCGAGGTTGGCGAGCGCTGCTACCGCGACCTGACCGAGCACACCGATGGCTTTTTCGATTACTTCTACGAAGCCACCCCGGTCAGTGACATCGGTTCGATGAACATCGGCTCGCGGCCCAGCCATCGGCGCCAGGCCGAGCGCGGAAAATCCTCGATTCGCGCCATTCCCTGGGTTTTTGCCTGGTCCCAATCGCGCCACACCTTGCCCGGCTGGCTGGGCGTGGGCAGCGCGCTGGAGCAGATCACGGGTGAGGATCCCGAAGCGCTGTCACGCCTGCGCCACATGGCCCGCGAATGGCCGTATTTCGCCAATTTCCTCAACAACACCCAGATGGGGCTGTCCAAGGCCGACATGGATATCGCGGCACGTTATGCGGCCATGGGAGGGGAGCAGGCGCGGCCGATCTTCGAGGCGATTCGGGCCGAATACCATCGCACCCGCGAGCAAATTCTGGCGATCACTGGGCAACAGGAACTGCTCGGCGATGATCCGGTGCTGGCCCGCTCGCTGGAACGCCGGCGTCCGTATCTGGATCCGCTCAATGCGATACAGACCTTGCTCATCCAGCGTTGTCGTCAGCGCCCGGACGACCCGGTGTGGAAGGAGGCGCTGCTGCGCTCCATCAACGGGATTGCCGCAGGCATGCGCAACACCGGCTGATCAGCTGGCTGCGGGCGGCAGCCGCTCCACATCCACGCGCACGGTCAGGCTGGATTCGTCGCCGCCGCCGAAGATCACCCCGTTGAGCGGGATCACATCGTCGTAATCACGCCCCCAGGCGGTGGTGATGTGATTCTCGCCCGGCGTTAAGTTGTTGGTTGGGTCGATGTCGAGCCAGCCATCGTCGCCGCACCACACGCTGACCCACGCGTGCGACGCATCGGCGCCGACCAGGCGCGGCTTGCCCGGCGGGGGCAGGGTTTCGATATAACCGCTGACATAGCGTGCGGCCAGCCCGCGCTGACGCAATGCAGCGATCATCAGGTGGGCAAAGTCCTGGCACACGCCCTGACGTTGCTTGAGCACATCGGCTACCGGGGTGGCGATGGTGGTGGCCTTGGGGTTGAACTTGAAGTTCTCGAAGATACTTTTGGACAAGGCCTGCACCGCCTCGAGTATCGGCCGCCCGGTGCTGAAATGGGGCTGGCTGAGCTCGGCGATGCCCTCGGGCATGCTCACCAGCTGCGAGGGCAGGCGATACATCTGCAGGCTGCGGGCCTGTTCGTCATCCAGCCCGTGCAAACGTGCGGCGACATGTTCCCAGGCCGCAGTTTGCTCTGGTGGTGGGCCGGGCGGACGATTGACCTCGACGATATGGGTGGCAAAGATGCGCGCGTCGCGGTGCTCCCGATCAATCTCGAAATACAGCACGCGGTTGCCGAAATAGTCGATGTGCATCTTGGCGTAGCGCGGCCCAGGGCGCACCCGTATGCCGCGCTCTATGCAGCGCTGATAGGGCACGTCGCGCAGCATCATGCGTACCTGGTTGTGTGCCTGGTCAACCGCTTCGGCGTAGTTGTAGTGGGTGTAGTGGCGCAGACGGTAGCGCATCAGGCGACCTCCACCAGTTGGGTCTGGCGCATCGGACGACGCGGCAGATAGCGCTGCTCGATGCCCTGCGCCAGTTCGCGCAACCAGCGGTCAAGCTCAACCAGGCTGTCATCCAGCAGATGCCCGTCGGGGTCGACACGTTGCTCTGGCTCCCAGGTCGCCAGCTGGGTCAGACGGGTTGTGATTTCGCTGGCCAGCGGGTCGGTGTGGCCGGGCGACTGCAGGCTGCGCAGCAGGCGTTCGAGCATCATCAGCTGATAGCGCAGTGACTGGGCATTGGCATCTGACAGCAGCAGATTGCGCAGCACGCTGGCGTGCGGCGAGGCGGTCACATCGGGCGTCAGCGCACTTGGCGTATTGGTCAGCTCGAACAGCAGGCTGCCCGCGTTGGCCAGCGCGGCAGGGCCACTTTCGGTGCTGAAGGAGCGCACCAGCCGGACCATGCCCAGGGCCTGTTCCAGACTCAGCCCGACCTCGATCATCGAGCGGCTGCGGTCCTCGGTCAGGGTTCTCCACAACAGACCCTGCAGGCTGTTGAGCTGGGTCAGGGTGGTGTCCACCGCAGCACGGGCGGTGCTGAAATCACCGGGGAACTGCAGGGCCATTTCCAGCTGGGTCAGGGTGCGGAAAATCTGCTGGCCGAGAATGTCGCGCAGGATGTCGGCCGAACCGGCCAGGGCGGTGATGTCGTGACGCAGACCACCGGGCAGATCGGTGTAGGTCACACGCAGCAGCTCGGGCACCGGATCATCCAGCTGGGCGGCGCCCAGCGGGCCGACAAAACCCGGATACAGGGTGGATTGCCAGGTGATCGCCTTGAGCAGATTGTGGGTCAGAGCATCCGGGGCTTGTGGCGGGGCGTCGGCCAGACGTTCGAAGCTCATGCGCAACATGCGCGCCAGCAACTCGGCACGGGCGGTGTAGCGGCCCAGCCACAGCAGCTTCTCGAAGATATGCGGCTGCAGGTTGGTCGCGCCGGAGTGCAAGCGCGGCAGAAACTGCGGCAAGGTCTGAGCGTAGCGTTGCGGCTCGGATGCGAGCACCCAGATGTCCTTGCTCACGCCGCCCAGCTGGCTGGAAAAGCGCCAGCTGTCGGGGCTGCTGCCAACCCGTGCCAGCCCGCCGGTCATGACCCGGAAGCCGCCTTTGGCGTTGACCGCGAATGTGCGCAGCTCGGCCGGATGGCTGACCACCTCGTGACCCGCCAGCAGCGGCACGCTGGCGTGCGCATTGATGCTTTGCGCCACATAGTGCTCGGGCCGCGCACGAATGCGATCGAGCAGTCCGCGTTTGGCGTTCTCGCTGAGCCGGCACACCGCCAGCGCTGGGTTTTTGCGATTGGGCTGGAAGGTGCGGATCACCATGTCCTCCCAATGCGCCTGGACATAGTCGAAGTCGCTTGGCCGGCCACACCACCAGGTGCCTTGCGAGGGCAGCTTGAGTTCCTCGCCGAGCAGGAAGTGACAGATGGCCGGCAGAAATGCCATCAGGGCCGGGTTTTCGAGTATTCCGCTGCCCAGCGGATTGGCAAAGCTCAAGGTCCGGTTGCGCACCGCCTGCAGGCCGCCCGGCACGCCGAGCAGGGAATGGCGGTTGAGTTCCAGCGGGTCGCAGTAGTCATCGTCGAGACGCCGCAGCAGCACGCTGATCGGTTTGCGCTGATCACCGTTCACCAGATAGCAGGCGCCGCCGGTGACCTGCAGATCACTGCCTTCGACCAGTGGCAGGCCCAGCTGACGGGCCAGATAGGCATGCTCGGCATGGGCTTCGTTGGCCGGCCCCGGGGTGAGCAGCGCGATGTGGTCAAGTTCATCCTCGGCCAGCTGAATCAGCCGGCTGCGCACATCACGCAGGAACGGCAGCACCGGATGCACATTGGATTCGCGGAAGATGCTTGGCAGCACGCGTGAACTCACGGTGCGTGCGGCCAGCGCGTAGCCGATCCCCGAGGGCGCCTGGGTCCGGTCACCGGTGACCCAGATGTTGCCTTGCGGATCGCGACCCAGATCGGCGCCGTACAGGATCAACTGCTGATCCAGGGGCAGGGCTGTGCTGGTGCAGGGGGCCAGAAAACCGCGATGTCCGAACACCAGCTGGGCTGGCAGCAGGCCATGGCGAATCAGCATCTGCTCGCCATAGATGTCGTGCATGATGTGGCGCATCAGCTCGGCTCGCTGGGCCACGCCAACCTCGATTTCGCGCCACTCCCGGCTGGTCATGACCAGCGGCAGCAAATCCATCGGCCAGGCCCGCGTGCGGACCTTGTCCTTGTCGTAGATGTTGTAGGAGATGCCGTTCTCGAACAGCAGGCGACGCATTTCGTTCTGGCGTTCGGCCAGATCGCTGCGCTCCAGCTCGGCCAGGGCGCTGGCCAGATACTGCCAGTGCGGTCGCAACTGGCCGTCGTCACCGGTCAGTTCGTCGAAGCGGCTCGAGGCCCGCGTGTAGCGATCAAAAAGTGGACCCAAAGGTGGCAACCCCGAATTACTGCTGCTGACTCTGCGCGGCGTCGTGCAAAAAGTAATTATGACTTAACAGGCGGTCGATATCGCTGATTTCCGCCTGAATGTCATCGATGGTTTCGCGCAGGGTGGTGGGATCGCTGGCCAGCAGCTTGGCCTTGAATTCGCCGACATGCGCCAGCAATTGATCCAGCGCCTCGATGACCGGCGTGTTGCGAGGCAGGCGTTGGGCGCAGGCGCGGGCCGAATCCAGTGCGTAGTGCACCGAGCGCGGAAAGGTCTCGTTCAGAAACAGGAATTCGATCACCGCGCTGGCCTTGACCTGGCCATGCATCTCACGCTGGTACATCTGGTAGGCCGACAGCGAGCGCAGCACGCTCATCCATTGCAGTGCATCGAAGGCGGGCAGATTGTCCACCTCGTCGGGCAGCAGGTC
Source organism: Oceanococcus atlanticus (assembly GCF_002088235.1). Lineage (NCBI taxonomy): Bacteria > Pseudomonadati > Pseudomonadota > Gammaproteobacteria > Chromatiales > Oceanococcaceae > Oceanococcus > Oceanococcus atlanticus. The sequence continues at coordinate 103,593 of NZ_AQQV01000002.1, read as the reverse complement.
GTCGACCCGCACGTCCATGATGCGGGTGGTCATGTCGGTGCGTTCGAGCATGCGCCCGATGGCCAGAAAATAGAACGCATCATTACGACACATGCTGCCGCGGACGTGGCCACGCACGGTCTGGCAGCGGTCTATCAGGCCGCGCAGAAAGCGCATGCGCGCGGCGCTGCGGCGCACCGATCCGGCGCTCTCGCTGCCGAAATAAGCCCACAGCTCGTTCATGCTCTCGATCATTTCGCGCGGCACACGATCGCGGATGGTGCGCAGGTTTTCGCGCGCGAACTTGAGCGAGCAGTGGATCGAGCCGGGGTTGATGTCCTGCTCGATCAGATAGCGCAGCACCACCGTTTCACCGGCGCTGCGATGATGCTGGTCAAAGGTCGTTTGCGAGCCGGTGATCTCGACCAGCTGATACCAGCTGACGCGCGATTTGAGCGGCAGGTCGAGCACCATATCGGAGTAGCTCAGCAGCAGGCGGGCCGTGTTCTCGGCGCGTTCCAGGTAGCGTCCGAACCAGTAGAAGCGTTCGGCAATGCGCGACAGCATCATGCGCGGTCTCCGGCTTCGCCCAGGGCCTGGGCATCAACAATCCAGGTGTCCTTGCTGCCACCGCCCTGTGAGGAATTGACCACCAGCGAGCCTTCCTGCAGGGCCACCCGGGTCAGACCACCATTGGTCACGTACTGCTGATCGGCTGACAGAATGAACGGGCGCAGATCGACATGCCGCGGCGCCAGCCCCTTGGCTGTGAGGGTCGGCGTGGTGGACAGGTTCAGGCACGGCTGGGCGATCCAGTTGCGTGGGTCCTTGCGCACCTGGGCGATGGTCTTCTTGCGTTGTGCGGGGGTGGAATGCGGGCCGATCAAAAGGCCGTAGCCGCCCGATTCGTTGGCCGGTTTGATCACCAGCTCGGCAATGTTGTCGAGCACGTAGGCGCAATCATCCGGTCGCGCGCATTGCCAGGTCGGCACGTTCGGGATAATCGGCTCCTCGCCCAGGTAGTAGCGAATGATGTCCGGCACAAAGGCGTACACCACCTTGTCATCGGCCACGCCAGCGCCGGGCGCATTGGCCAGCGCGACCTTGCCGGCCCGCCAGGCGCGCATCAGACCCGGAACCCCGAGTGCGGAGTCGGGACGAAACACCTCCGGGTCCAGGAAGAGATCGTCGATGCGACGGTAAATCACGTCCACGCGCTGCAGGCCGCCGATGGTGCGCATGTACACGCAATCATCATCCTGCACCACCAGATCGGAGCCTTCGACCAGATCCACCCCCATTTGCTGGGCCAGATAGGAATGCTCGAAGTAGGCCGAGTTGTAGATTCCGGGGGTCAGCAGCACGATGGTGGGATGGCGGCTGCCGTTGGGGTTGAGTGCGGCCAGGGTGGCATGCAGCTGGCCGGGGTATTCACCGACCGGGTGGATGTCCTGGTGTTCGAACAGCTCGGGGAAGATGCGCTTCATGATGGCGCGGTTCTCGAGCATGTACGACACCCCCGACGGTACGCGCAGATTGTCTTCAAGCACGTACATGGTGCCGTCCTTGCCGCGCACCAGGTCGGAGCCACAGATGTGCGACCAGACGCCGAAGGCCGGTTTGACCCCGACGCATTCGGGACGGAAATTGACCGACTTTTCCAGCACCCAGGATGGAAACACGCCGTCCTTGATGATCTGCTGGTCGGCATAGATGTCGCTGATGAAGCGATTGAGGGCGCTGACCCGCTGCTTCAGCCCGCGTTCAATGCGCTGCCATTCCTCAAGCAGGATGACCCGCGGGATGATGTCGAAAGGCCAAGCGCGGTCGATGGTCGAACCTTCGCTGTACACCGTGAAGCTGATGCCCATGCTGCGGATGGCCAGTTCGGCCGCTTCGCGGCGCTGATCCAGCTCATCCTGGCTGAGCTGCGACAGGACCTTGAGTATGCGGGAGGACACCGGTTCGTTGCGCCGCGCCGGTGACACCAGCTCGTCGTAGAAACCATCCATTTTCAACGCGTTGAACGCGCGCGGCACGCCCATGTCAGAACGCTCCTGTGTGTTGTCGCCGCAGGTCCAGTGTGACGCGGTGGCGGGGATTGAGTTCCGCTGCAGGAAGCTGCACCGGACCGGGGGTGTGACCGAAGGCGAAGAAACGCGCCAGACGGCGGCTTTCCGCTTCATGACCGTTGACCGGGAAGGTGTCGAAGCTGCGCCCTCCGGGATGATGCACGTGGTAGGTGCAGCCACCGATGGCGCGGCCCGACCAGGTATCAACCAGATCGAAGACCAGCGGGTTGTGGGCGCCCACCGTGGGATGCAGGCAGGACCATGGCTGCCACGCGCGGTAGCGGACGCCGGCCACATATTCGCCGCTGATGCCGGTCGATTGCAGGGGCAGACGGCGCCCGTTGCAGAGCACGGCGTAGCGGCTGGTGTCGAGGTTGCGGGCGCTCAGTTGCAGGCGTTCCAGGGAGGAGTCGACATACCGCGCGGTGCCCCCGCCACCAGGCTCTTCACCCATGGTTGGCCATGGCTCCAGCGCGCCGCGCAGCTCCAGCGTGGTCTCGCCGATGCGCACCTCGCCGTAGCGTGGAAAGCGGAATTCATAGTGCGGCGCGAACCATGCCGGGTCGAAGGCGAAGCCGGCTTGGCGCAGCTCGCCCACAATCGTGTCGATGTCCTCGCGCAGGTAGTGGGGCAGCAGCATGGCGTCGTGCAGATCACTGCCCCAGTGGCGCAAGGGGCGCTGATACGGCTCGCGCCAGAACCACACCAGCAGCGCCCGCACCAGCAGCTGCTGGGCCAGGCTCATCTGAGCGTGCGGAGGCATCTCGAAGGCGCGAAATTCGACCAGGCCCAGTCGTCCGGTGGCGGCATCTGGCGAGTACAGCTTGTCGATGCAGATTTCCGCCCGGTGTGTGTTGCCGGTGAGATCGGTCAGCAGGTTGCGGAACACCCGGTCGACCAGCCAGGGCGGTGCCGGTGTCTGCCCCGGCATGGGAATTTCCTTGAGTGCGATGTCGAGCTCATAAAGCAGATCGTCGCGTGCTTCATCCACCCGCGGGGACTGGCTGGTCGGGCCGATGAACTGACCGCCGAACAGATACGACAGGCTGGGGTGGCGTTGCCAGTAGCGAATCACCGAGGCGAGCAGATCGGGGCGGCGCAGGAACGGGCTGTCCAGCGGTGTCGCGGCGCCGACCACGATGTGGTTGCCGCCGCCGGTGCCGCAGTGCTTGCCGTCGATCATGAATTTTTCCGTGCCCAGGCGGGCGCGGCGCGCGGCCTCATACAGCTGAGTGGTGTTGTCGCGCAGCGCGTTCCAGCTCGCAGCGGGATGGATGTTGACCTCGATCACCCCCGGGTCGGGCGTGATCTTGATCTGCTCCAGACGCGGGTCGAACGGTGGCGGGTAGCCTTCGATGCGCACCGGTTGATCAAGCTCGGCGGCGCACTGCTCAATGGTGGCGACCAGCTCAAGATATTCTTCAGCGCGGCGCACCGGTGGCATGAACACGCTGAGCACACCCTGGCCAGGTTCCACGGCCAGAGCGGTGCGGATGCTGCCCGGTGCATGATTGCCGCCACCGCTGGGCGGAGGGCGTTGTGGATTGTCGCTGCTGGTCGGGCTTTCGGCCCCCATGCGTGGGGGCAGCGGTGGGCGTGGGCGGGTTGGATCGTCGGCGATCAGGGGTTCAATACTGCTGCCGGCGGGCAGGCCGACCGCTTCCAACGGCAGGCGTAGCCCAATGCTGGAGTCACCCGGTATCAGAAACAGTTTGCCGCGGCGGAACTGCCACACTTCGGACAGCCAGTGGCGCCCGCGTGTATCGGATTGCCAGTGTTGTATGGGCAGCACGAAGCCGCGTGGCGCGCTCAGCGGTTGGCTGAAAATGCGCGTCAGCCGGGCCCGTTTCTCGGGGTCATCGATGTCGGCGTCGGTGACCTCCACATGCGGCGGCAGTTGGCCTTCCTCGGCCATGCAGTGCAGGGGGTCTTCGTAGGCCGGGACGATGCAGTCCGGGCTGATATGCAGGGCTTGCGTCAGCGCCTGCATCAGCGCGCGCGCATCCTCGACATCGGGCTGGGCGGCTTCGGAATAGGGGGCCAGGCGCTGGCTGTCGCGCCAGATCGGCTCGCCGTCACGCCGCCACACGATGCTGTAAGCCCAGCGTGGCAAGGACTCGCCCGGATACCATTTGCCCTGACCGAAGCTGATCAATCCACCGGGGGCAAAGATGCGTTGCAGACGTTGTGCCAGATCGGCTGACAGTCGCTGTTTGGCCGGACCAACCGCGGCCGTGTTCCATTCTGCGCCCTGCATGTCGTCGATGGAAACGAAGGTGGGCTCGCCGCCCATCGTCAGCCGCATGTCCAAAGCCTGGATGTCGGCGTCCACCTGTTGGCCCAGGGTGTCTATGGCGTTCCACTGCTCCTCGCTGTAAGGCCGGGTCACGCGTGGCGATTCCGCCAGACGTGTCACGGCCATGTGATGGGCAAAGCTCACCTCGCATTCGTCCACAGCGCCGCTGATCGGCGCCGCACTGCCGGGTTCCGGCGTGGCGGACAGCGGGATATGCCCCTCACCGGCGAGCAGGCCGGATGTGGGGTCCAGGCCGATCCAGCCGGCGCCGGGAACATAGGCTTCGCACCAGGCGTGCAGATCGGTGAAATCGTGATCGGTGCCGGAGGGGCCGTCGAGGGCTTCGACATCGGCCTTGAGCTGAATCAGGTAGCCGGATACGAAACGTGCCGCGATGCCACGATGGCGCAGCAGCTGCACCAGCAGCCAGGCGCTGTCACGGCAGGAGCCGGACGCCTTGGTCAGGGTTTCGTCCGGCGTTTGCACCCCCGGTTCCATGCGGATGCGGTAGTCGATGGCGTGCTGCAACTGCTGATTGATCTCGACCAGAAAGTCGACCGTGCGCTGGCCTTTGAGGGTGATGCCCTTGAGGTAGGCGTTGAAGGCTTTGCCGCCCTTGCTGCAGCGCAGGTAGGGCGCGAGCTCGCTGCTCAGTTCATCGGCATACTGGAAGGGCACATGCTCGGCGCTGTCTTCTACAAAGAAATCGAAGGGGCTGAAGACGTCGAGGCGGGCTACCACTTCGACCTCAACATGGAAATGTTCGACCGGCTCGGGGAACACCACGCGGGCCTGCCAGTTGCCTTGCGGGTCCTGCTGCCAGTTGAGGAAATGGTTCTCAGGACTGATCCGCAGGCTGTACGCCGTAACCGGCGTGCGCGCATGCGGTGCCGGTCGCAGGCGGATAACCTGCGGTGACATCCTGACCTGACGGTCATAGGCATATTCAGTGCGGTGAATCAATGCCACGGAAATCGACATGCGGCGCGGTCCTCGTTGTGATCCTGAGCGAGTGTCGAGCCACGACGAAGCAATAACCGCGCCAAACATCATGCACAGCCATGACGCAGTTTCGCCGGCGTGTTCCATGATGGGGCTTCATCACTATGCACAGGTGCACAGTTTTGAAGCGTTGCCATCAGCAGCACGTTCATAGCGCTTAATAAGGTGCACTGTCCAGCGTACGGAAGCTGGCACGTTCTGTGCTATCTGCCATGGCAGTTGCCAACCCACTGCGTTTGCACCATGACCGAAGTACTCGGCGGGGGCTCGGGGAAAAAACGCCATGGTCGGCAGCGAACCTGAGTGGTTCGCGTCCCGCGATCAGCGCGGACCACAGCGTCAGGGAGTGGAGCGTCCCGGTCGGTCCCACCGTTCGTGGGGATTCGGTGAATGGCCGGCCGGGACGATCCCGTTACCGTGGAAGTGGAAGTGAACTCATGCCTTATGTATCAACACCCGGCGCTTTGCTCTGGGCCCCACTGGCTGCCGTGCTCAGCCTGTCCGCAGCCGCCAGCGACCCGGGCGGTCGCGCGCAACGCTATCACCCTGAGGTGATCACCTTGCCGGCCAGCGAACCGCCGCAACTTGACGGCGACGACACGGTGACGACGTGCGCTCTGAGCGGCTATTCCCTGGCACCTCAGTTCTTCGTCAAACGGGCCAGCCGCGAGCGTCAGATCTGCGCGGCGCAGACCCCCTCCGACATGCTCGCCGACAACCACAGTGTGCTCACACTGGAACAACCGGAATCTCATTAAGTGATCAATTTCAAACGCGCGGCGCTGGGCGTCGCGGTTGCAGCGCTGTGCGCGTGTCAGAGTGATGGTGGGCGCCAGCCGCAGGGCGAAACCGCGGTGTTCGAACTTATCGAAGCCGACATGGCCAGCGTGCACAAGGCCCTGGCCGGTGAAACTCTGCTCGCCGATGGCTCGGTGCTGAACTGCGAAACCCTGGTGCAGATGTACATTGACCGCATCCTGGCGATCGACAATTTCCCGCAGCCCAGTGGCGGCTTGCCAGTGCGTGGTGTGTTGCACATCAATGCCCATGCGCTGGATCAGGCGCGGGCGCTGGATGCGCTGTATGCCGAGGAGGGCGTGGGTGATCGTTACCTGCACTGCATGCCGGTGCTGCTCAAGGACAACTACGACACCTACGATCATCCCTCGACTTCGGGTTCGTATTCCATGCTGGGTCATCAGGCCTCGCTGGATGCCGATTCGGTGGAAGGGCTGCGCGCCGCCGGGGCGGTCATTCTGGGCAAGGCCAATCAGGACGAATTTGCCTTCTTCACCACCGGGTTTTCGGCTCGCGCGATTCAGGTCACCAACCCGTACAACACGGCGGAAAGTCCGGCCGGCTCGTCGTCCGGCACGGGCGCATCGATTGCGGCCAACTACGCGCTGGGCGGCACCGGTTCCGACACCTGCCAGTCGATCCGGCATCCCAGTTCGGTCAACGGGCTGGTCGGCGTACGTCCGAGTCTGGGCGTGATTTCACAGCACGGCATTTTTCCGCTGTCGCATGCGCGTGATACCGGTGGCCCGATGACCCGCAATGTGCGCGATGCCGCGCTGATGCTGACGGCGATGGCCGGAGTTGATCCGCGTGACCCCAAGACCCTCGCGTTCCCGGCAGCGCAGCGTCCGGCCAACTACGCCGATTATCTGGACCGCGCGGCCTATGGCGTCAAAGGCCGGCACATCGGCATCGCCCGTCAGATCGGTTCGCTCGAGAGCCCCGCCGGCACCGGTGCACAGGGCGAGTTGATCGAAGCAGCGGTGGCCAAGATGGCCGAGATGGGGGCCTACATTCACGACGTCTATCTGCCGGATTTCGAAAACGTGGGTGCGGGTTCACGGCATTTCGATATGAACGATTACTTCCGGCAGTTCGAGGCAGAAGGTGGGCACAGCCCGCGCCGCTGCGTGTCCAGCACGTTCAGCAGCGAAGCCAACGGGCGGGCCGATTGCGCGCTGGATGAGGGCATCCTCGAAAGCTTGCGGGTGGGGCCGCGCACCGCGCCGCTGTTTGCACTGGTGGCGGTCGATGATCCGGATCTGGAGCCGACCCAGGAGCAGCTCGATGGCATCGTGGCGCAGCGCAACTATGTCACCGCGATGATGGATCAGCTGACCGACGCCGAAGGCCAGCCGGTGCTGGATGCCACCGGTCAGCCGATTCGTCTTGATGCCCTGATCCTGTCGCCGGGGCCGACCGGCGGGCGGACCTGCGATTTCGGTTCGACCACTCAGATGGGCTCGGTGGTGGTGCCGGTGGGCTTTGATGAATCCGTTGGTGTGCCGCGTGGCATGGAGATCTTCGTGCGCCAGTTCGATGAAGCCACCGCGCTGGCGATCGCCTACGACTACGAGCAGGCCACCCACCACCGCAAGCCGCCGGATCTGGTCGCCAGTCCGCTGGCCGATCTGCCGCTGATCGGCGAATTCAATGCCAGTTTGCAGCAGGCCCTGATGACCGCGACTTCGGCGGCGCCGGAAGACCTACCGCTGGAGGTTTACCTGCAGGCGCTGTACGAGCTCACCGGCCTGTAAGGCCACGCACGAAGAGATCAACATGAAAACCGCAACCTCGTATTTGCTGCTCTTGGCCGGGCTGCCGGCGGCCGCGGCCCATCATCCGGCTGGCGAACATGTGGTGCTGAGCAAGGCGGAGCAGATCAGCTACGCCCAGCGTTACGAACCGACCAAAGCGGACGATGGCCGTCTGGAACTGGATGAGGCCTATTTCTGGCATCAGTCCCGCACCTTTGACGGGCGTTCCATGAGCTGTGATGAGGACAGCTGCGAGACCTACAGCCTGGAGCTTGTGCCGGGTGGTGCGCGTTTGCGCGTGGGCATCGCCACACCCGAGCGCAGCGACACCTTTGCGCTGGAAATCTATGACCCCAGCGGAGAGCTTCTAGGCAGCGACAGCACCAGCAATCAGTTCAACTCCGAAGCCCAGGTCGACAACCCGCAGGCCGGTGTGTGGACCGTGGTGGTGCGGGCCGAGGATGTCGATCGCGCCTCGTACCGGCTACGCGCCAAGCTGGAATCGGTTACCCCCGAGAGCGTGATCGCCACCAGCGAGGCCAATCGTCGTCCGCTGTATCCGAACCTGCGCACGGTGCCGCCGTACGAGTTCACCTTTACCGCGCCGCTCAATCCGCTTAACGGAATTTATCCGCCGGACACCATCAACCCGCCGGCCTCGGTGGCCGGCATCACGCTGGCTTCCTGTTCGATTGATGAGTATCTGCCGACCGAGGCCGGTGGCGCCGATGCCAAGCACTGCCTGCGCCTGACCTCCGGGCCGATCAACATCGGCGAGGGCATCTACGACATGCGCTTTCGTCTGCTTGAGGATTTCATCGCCGGCAATGCCGAACTGAATCCGGAGGAAGCCTTCTCACGCCTGGTGGTGGGCGATATGAAGCAGGCGGTGCATTACAGCGATGGTTCGATTGAATATGTGGAGGCCGGGACTTACTCCTTCCATCCCACCCATGCGCATTTTCATGATGACTACATCCTGAGCTACTACCTGGCCCTGGTCACCGATCCGGTTAGCGGCGAGTTCCATCGCGTCGGTACCGGGACCAAGTCGGGCTTTTGCCCGGCTGATCAGCTGTGGGGTGACTGGCGGGCCTTCGCTCAGGGCACCGAAGTGCCTGGCGGCGACAGCCCGCTGAGCAGCTGCTTTTCGGTCACCGATGGTTTTGTCGGTCTATCGGTCGGCTGGGGCGATGTGTATCGCTGGCAGCGTCCCGGCCAATATGTGGAATTCGACGGACAGGGCAATGGCCGCTACGTAATCAACGCGGTGGTGGACGAATACAACAACGTGATCGAGTCGGATGAAACCGACAATGTGTCCTACGCCTATGTCGAAATCCAGGGCGACAACATCACCATTCTGGAGCGCGGCTGGGGTGAATCGCCGTGGGATCCCAACAAACAGGTGTTTACCGGTCCGCACCCGACCCAGCGGGCATCGGACTACGGCTTGGCCGAGGACAGCGCCGCGCGCAGCGTCGATACACGCGGTGCCGGAGCTGTTGGGGTGTGGTTACTGGGCCTGAGCGCTGCCTTGATCTGGCGCCGCCGCAGACCAAGCCGAGCGGTATAGCCTGCGCCCGGCAATCGCCTATAGTCAGGCGCTTGATCGTGCCGGAATGAAGCGCAGTGAAACAACACATTGCATTGGCCCTGATCGGGCCAATGCTGTATCTGCAGGGGCGGCGTGTGCGCCAGCGCACGCCGCAACTGCCGGAGCCTCAAGGGGCGCGTATAGGCACGACCGGCCAGGGCGCGGCCCTGCGTCTGCTGATCGTGGGAGATTCCGCTGCGGCGGGCGTGGGCGTGGCAGATCAGCAGCAGGCGCTAAGCGGACAACTGGTTGCGGCGCTGGCGGCAGACCACACGGTGAGCTGGCAGCTGCTGGCACGCAGCGGCGATACCTCGGCGCAGTTGCTCGATGCGCTGGCTGATGCGCCGGCACAGGTGGTCGATGTGGTGGTGGTTTCGATCGGGGTCAATGATGTCACGGCATTGACCTCACGACGCCGCTGGCGCGCTAATCTGCGTGCGCTGGTGGCCTTGCTTGAAGGGCGCTTTGGGCGCCCTCTTGTCGTGCTGACACCGGTGCCGCCCATGCACCGTTTCCCGGCTTTGCCGCAGCCCCTGCGCTGGTGGCTGGGGCTGCGTGCTCAGGCGCTCAATCGTGACATGCGCCGCCTTGCTGATGCGCATGCGGCCGTGAGCTGTGTGCCGATTGACTACCCGGCGGACACGCAGTTCATGGCCACTGACGGGTTCCACCCGGGGGCGCGCGCCTATGCGCTGTGGGCCCGCCACCTGGCCCGGGCGATCACGGCGCCGCGCTGAGCTGGATGGAAAAGCGCAGTGGATCGAGGTCAGCATTCTGCGGGGCCAGAGCCTCCACCTCGACGCGGGCATTGAGATTGGCGCCGGCGATTTCCCCGGCGTTGGCGGCCACGTCGCTTACGCTCAGCACGCTGTCATCGGCGGAGCTCCAGTCAACATGGCGGCTGATGTCGAGCACGTTGCCATCGTCAAACTGGCCCATGACCTGAAGCTGGGCGGTGTCGGGGAAGACCAGTTGCCATTCGGTCTGTGGGCTGCTGATGGCCTGCAGATCCTGCTCGCTGACCGTCCAGGCCTTGCTCATTAGGCGCATTTCATCTTCGCCGGGCAGGCTGATCTCGAAAGCCTGATCAGCGGTTTCCGCCTGGGTGTAGACCAGCACCCGTTCCTGGCCCGGCAGTGAGGATTGTGCGACCAGCGCCTGCAGCGGGTCATCGTCGTCAAGGTCGGTGCTGATCTGCGCGCTCAGATTCTGGCGCTGGCCCGAGTTGAAATCGGCCCACACCGAGAACGCCTCGCTGTAGCCCAGCGGCAGGCGTGGGTTATCCCCGTTGTCATATTCGATGCGATAGGCGCTGGGTGTGGCGACCTTGAGCTGGGTGCTGGTGTGGCGCCCGCATTCGGACAGGCGAGCCTGCAAGGTGGTGGTGCTGTCGCCGCTGCTGCCGGCTATGAGCGTGCCGCTGGCATCGTCGCTGAGGCGCAGATTGGTGGTCGGGGTGGTGAAGCTCCACTGCGCATTGGCGCTGAAGTCCACTGCTTCCACCGAATCGGCGACCTGACCTTGCAGCACAAACTGCTGGCTGGTGCCCGCGGCCAGGGTGGTCAGCGCTGGCTCGATACTCAAAGCGGACAGGCCCGACACATTGATCACGATGGTGGCGCTGAAATCCAGATAGTGTGCGCGGATGGTGGCGGCGCCGGGCTGACGCGCGATCACCACACCGCGCTGATAGACCTGTCCGTCACTCAGCCCTTCGGGTACGACATCGCCATTGGAGACCTCGGCAATCGTCGGGTTGTCGGAGCTCCAGTCAACCCGGCTGGAGAAATCCGCCGTGGTGTCCACCTCGTCATTGACCTCAAGGTAGGCGTAGAGGTTGAAGATCGAGCATTCGGCAATGTCCACACTGGTTTCGCCGGAAGGGCCGCCGACAACCAGCCCGGTGGGCTGGGTGCCTGCGCCCACGCTGTTGCATGCGCTGATACCCAGGGCGATCAGCACAAGCAGGGCCTTAGCCGGGGAAGAACAGCACACGATGATTGTTCCGGTCCGTCACATAGAGCACGCCGTTGAGCAGGAAAATGCCGGTGGGGGCGTTGAGGGTCTGCTCCGATGCTTCGTCGTCGCTGACGCCATCCAGGTCGATGTCGTTCTTGAGGATGGTGGTGAAGCTGTTCTGCCCGTATACATCGGTCGCCAGTGGACCGTTGGCGATCGGAAAGGCATCAAATTCCAGCACCCGGTTGTTGCCGGCGTCGGCGACGTAAAAGCGACTGCCATCCGAAGCCAAGCCGTAGGGGGTGCGCAGAGCCGACTGGCTGGCGCCGGCCGTGACTCGGGCGAAGTCGGACTGGCCCACCACATAGGTGGCCGCCTGACCGGACTGGCGCGGCAGCTGCGACCAGTAGAGCACCCGGTTGTTGCCGCTGTCGGCAACCAGCAGGCGATAGCCGTCGCTCCACAGACCGGCCGGATTGGTCAGGCCGGTGTCCTCGTCGCCGGCTTCGGCGGTGGCGAAGTCGGCCTGACCGATGACCACATCAGCAGCGCCGCCTGAGCTGTCCGGCAAGCTGTTCCACAGCAGCACGCGATGGTTTTGCTGATCCGAGACCAGTAAACGCCCGGCGGCATACTGGGTCCACACCGGAAACGACAGGCGGTCAGCGGCCAGGCCCGGTTCACCGTCATCAAAGCTGGTCTGGCCAAGCACCAGGTCCGGCGCCTGGGCTTGCTCCGGCAGGCTGTTCCAGATCAGCACGCGGTTGTTGCCGGCGTCGGTCACAAACAGCTTGCCGTCGCCGATCGACACATGGGCTGGCAGGGCCATCTGCTGGCGGCCGGTGCCGGCGCTGTTGCTGGTGAAGTCGCTTTGTCCGAGGACGAAGTCAGGCGCAACGTCAAAGCTGAGCGGCAGGCTGTTCCAGCCCAGAACCCGGTTGTTGCTGTAATCCGCGATGTATAGATGTTCACCGTCGGTGGCGATGGCGCCCAGCGGTTGCCCCAGACCCAGCGCGTCGGTGGTGCCGCCACGGTTGGAAAACATCTCGCTGTAATCGCTCTGGCCGATGAGCATGAACGCGCTCGGACGTTCGTCATCCTCACTGCTGCCCGAGCCGCTGTCACTGCAGGCCCACAGCGGAACACACAGCGCGGCCAGCAACAGCGCACGCAGGATTGCCGCAGCGCGCGGCAGTTTGGAGATAGGCATTTTTGATGTCCTTAGGTCACCCGGGAATGAGGCGGTCCGCGTATGCGCTGGGCCGCCTGCTCGAGTGTTGAATGCGGCCTGCTGCGAATTCCGTCGCCGTCTTTGCGCGTGCACAACATGCAGGGCGGCAACTGTGGTAGAAACGCCCGCCGCCACGCTGTATCGCGTGGCGTTCCGACACCACAAGGACAAGCGATGTCAGACTTTCACAACGTATCCGTGGCCCGCGCGGCCAACCTGTATTTCGATGGCCGGGTCAGCAGCCGGACGCTGATCTTCAGCGATGGCAGCCGCAAGACCCTGGGCTTGATGATGCCGGGCGAGTACGAATTCGGAACCGATGTGCGTGAGCTGATGGAGATCACGGCCGGCGAGCTGGAGGTCAAACTGCCCGATCAGGAGTGGCGCCAGATTGCGGCCGGTGATGCGTTCGAGGTGCCGGCCAAGGCCAAGTTTCAGCTGCGCGTCAGCCAGGTGACGGATTACTGCTGCAGCTATTTCGACGCCGACTGAAACACTGTTTAGGCGGATTGCGCGGGCACCTTGTGTGTCCGCTGCGGTCTAAGACAGGTGTGGCGCAAGGCCACCGCCGCTCAGGACGACCTGAGCGTGGCCTGGTAGTCGCGGGGACGACCCTGCAAAAATCCAGAAGATACATATGAACTGGTTCATTCTGCTGGTTGCAGGCTTGTTTGAAGTGGTTTGGGCGGTCGGCCTGAAATACACCGAAGGGTTCACCCGGCCTTTGCCTTCGCTGATCACCCTGGTGGCCATGGGGCTGAGTTTCTATCTGCTCAGTATGGCCTTGCGTCAGCTGCCGCTGGGTACCGCCTATGCCGTATGGGTGGGGGTCGGTGCGGTCGGCACGGCGGTGGTCGGCATCCTATGGCTGGGCGAATCGGTGACGCCGCTCAAACTGGTGAGCCTGGGCTTGGTGGTCGCCGGCATCGCCGGGCTCAAGTTGGCCTCGGCCAGCTAGGCCAGGTGAGCGCGCGCACTCACCCAATCCGAGTCAGGGTCTGGATCGGCAGCATGCCTGAACCCATGTAGCGTGAAGCTGGTGTCGCCACGACCGAGGTGTGAAGGACTTGCACTGGTCGATGGATAGGAGTATCACCACAGATACCAATTGTGGCATCGGTGAAGGAGGCGACAATGGATCAAGATGATCTTCAGGAGATGAATTCGGCGCTGGAACAGATGCTGGTTTGCGCCGATCTGGATGACGATCACCATGAGCTGATCGAGCGCTGCCTGGATGAGGGCTATCTCAATCTCGACACGGCTGATAAGGCCATGGTGCGGCGTTTGCTCAATACCCGCAGCAGCCGCTCCAAGGGCCCCGGTCGTGGGCGTGGCATTCTCGATCGCTACCGTGAACGGCGCCAGCAGACCCAGTCCAAGCCGGCCAGCTCACGTCGCGCCAACGGGAGCAAACGCGCCACCTCCTGAGTCGTGTGTCTATTGCGCGGTTCGCCTAGCCCTGCAGAGGCTGGGCCAGAATCCACAGGCCGATACCGGTGAACAGCACCATCAGCAGCAGCATCGGAATCTGACTCAAGGTTGCCTGTGTGCGACTGGGGAAGCTGCGCAGCGCCTCAGCATGAGCCAGATACACGCTGGCCACGTGACCGATCAGAATCAACCACACCTGGGTGTTCCACACCACGCCCATGTCCGGAATGATGGGTACGCGACCGCTGATGGCCGAGCCAAACAGATTCCAGCCCCAGCCAAACGGATCGGAGACCAGGGCGCGAATTTTGACCCCCTGATTGAGCAGCAGGGTGTAATAGTGCGTCGCGTGATAGACCAGTGCGATGGGCAGCAGGCTGTAACCAAAGCGCAGGGCCAGCTCGGACAGGGGCAGGGCGCTGCGTGTGACAATGCGGCCCAGCCACAGGAACAGCACAAACAATCCGAGGTAGATGAATGGTGATGCGATCAGCCAGAGCAGTTCGTAGGCCACATACCAAGGGCGCAAAGCCACATAGGCATAGATCGGCGGTTGGCCCAGCCAGGGGCTGATCCAGCCGAATGGGTCTTTCCAGAACAGGTTGAACCACAGGCTGGTCTCGCGCAGGCCATCGTAGGCGGTGGACGAGAGCATGAACAATATGAACACCAGCAGGCTGAGGTGCTCGACCCGCTGGTGCAGCAGGCCGCTGAGCGGCCAGCGCAGGCGCAGACGCTGGGCTCCGGATTGGTTCGGTGCGTAGGCGATCGGCGCCAGCTGCGCGGCGAGACGAAACATCACCGCGAAAAACTCGCCATAGCGAAACCACGCGCGGGCGCCGATCAGCCAGATGGCGAACAGATTGAGCGCACAGTAGGCCAGCAGTATCAAGGACAGCGAAAACGGTCGCGTGCGCCCCAGCAGCTCGAGCGCGATGAAGCTCATGTACAGGACCACCGCCGGCCAGTAGGCGAGTTGCTCGGCCGGATAGCGGATGCGTCCCTGGGCCAACGTGCGCTCACTGAACAGCGTGCTGAGGCCGCGCCACGGACTGATGGCGACGTAGATATCACCCAGCAGGCTGCTGACATAAAGCATCCCCAGCGCGAACACGATCCAGAAATAGGTCATGTTGAAATTGCGGTAGGGATCGATGGTGCCGCATAGGCCGGTGACGATGGCCAGCAGCATGGCCATGCTGCTTAGGACAAGCAAAGGCATGCGCAAGGCCTGCAAGGCCCGGCCCAGCACGCTGTCGCCGAAGGCGTATTGTGGTGGTTTGAGCTGGGCGTCTGCGCGGGTTAGGAAAAAGCCCATGACCAGGAATGACAGGGCCAGTGCGGCCATGGCGCCGTAGATGTACATCCAGTAGGGCATGGGCAGGCGATAGGGCTCGCCAAAGGAATGCGCATGGCCGAGCGCCGGCGTGGCCAGCGCGAGCACAACAGCCAGGGTACGGATCACGGACGTGGGTAGACTTCCAGTGTGGCCAAGCGCTGGCCGCCTTCGTGCCACTCCAGTTCAAACCGGCCGACGGTGTTGGCCACGAAGTGCACCTGTGAAGGGTAGTCCGGTGCCAGATACAGATGCAGGTCGTAATCATGCAGATGCAGGTGCGCCATGGCTGAGCTTTGCGCGCTCAGCCTGATCTGGTCGCCCTGATAGACACTCAGCGTGCGTGGCGCCTCGGTCTGTGCCGGATGCAGCTGGAAGTGGAACTCATATGGCTCGCCGCGGGCCTGTGAGTGCTCGCCTGTGGTGGGTTTCATCACCCACCACAGGCCGACCAGAAGCAGCGCCGAAAGGCTGACGAGTAAACCGGCTGAACGCATGTCAGTTGCGGTTGTACACCCGTTCCCACATCTGGATGTAGGCTTCGGCTGAATTGAACAGGGCCTCCAGGGCTTCGTTGCCGCCCTCAAGCCGCACTTCTTCGACAAAGTCCGCGACCAGGCCGTAGTGGGCCATGCCGACTTCGTCGATATGCCAGAACTTGCCGCTTTCAGGGATGCTCAACAGGTCTACAGTGAGTGGTGCGAAGCCGCTGAACAGGCCGCCCCAGTCGTCGCCACTGAATAAGGTGAAGGGGTATTCCACCGGCACCGCATCACCGCCGCGCGGGCCAGGGTGACCACCAAAGCCATTGGCGTCTGCACCGTAGCCCAGGCCCAGCAGCTGCTCGTTCTCAACCCCGGCACGTTCACGCCAGAACTTGAGTTTTTCCAGGAATTCGACGTGCTTTATACCATTGCCCTTGTACGGGTAGATGGTGCCGCCGGCCTTGAGCATGCGAATGGCCTGATCACTGGTCAGCCCGCCATGGGCATCGTGCGAGGAGGCCATCGGGTAGGGCGGGTCACGCTGCTCGGCGATGTCGAGCATGATGTCTTTGCTGTGATAGGCGGCGTGGTCGATGTCGATCACCATGCGCTTGTCCATGATCGCGTTGAGCGCGTATTCACCCAGATCGGTCACGGTGCGTGCGTTGCAGCGTTTACCCGGTGGGTAGGTTGGCAGGGTGCCGCCGGTGACTTCCAGCAGCAGCGCGGTGAGCGGGTCGTTGCCGGTGCCCGGAATGGCCGTGGTCATTTCGGTGCCGGGGTAACGTACAGCGGGCTCGTCTTCTGGGTGCTCACGGCACTCGGTGGTTTCCCAGAAACGCCCGGTGTCGAGGAAGTTGAGGAAGTTGATGACATCGCCGCTGAAGATGCCGGCGCCGCCCAGCGAACTGTCGATGTCGTGGTAGGGATAGATGTGACGCACACCCAGTTCCCACAAGCGATCAATCTCCTCGCTGATCTGCTGCTCGTCACACTGCCGTATTTCGATATCGCCGGGCAGCATGGTTACACCGCAATTGAAGACCTGGGCCACCTCGATGCCGAGTACCACGGCCAGCTTGCCGTCGTTGATGACTTCGCGTGCTTCCAGCGGACTCTTGACGATGCGGAACCAGCCTTTGCCCGGGCCGCCATTCTGTGCATCGACGTAGTCCTGCACTTCGTAGAGATATTCGACCTGTTTGGTCGACACGCTGGCGTCGTTGCAGTCCGCTGTCGGGGTCAGTGAGTACAGCTTGCCGACCTCACACAGGGCCGCGATGTTGGTGCCGTGGTTGACGATCAGGCGAAGGCCGGACAACCAGGCGCGCTCGACCCACTTGTAATACATCACCTGGTGGGTCAGGAAATTGCGCTGCGGCCAGCCAACGAAAGTCGGCCAGCCCTGGGTGTCGTGGGTGGCTACGGGTGTGCCTTCGAGAATGTTGTTGGCGTCACGGATACCCTGCGGGCCGTGAAAATCGGCGCAGTCTTCCAGCGCATGTGGCACACCAAAGCGATGGAACACTTCACCGTAAAGTACGCCGCCGGCTGAAGGGCCGACATCGCCGGCATAGGACATCTCGCTGGACATGCCCATGTGTGTGTGAACGTCGGCAAAACCGATTGCAGGTTGATCCACGCCACGACCTTTGAAGGTCTCGCCGCTCACGGCGGTGGGCATTTCCGGGTATTCACTGCACGGTTCGCTGGTTGGAACGAAGCGGAACGCCGCATTGTCGCTGTCGCTGCTGCCCAGTGTCAGGGTGCCATCTTCGGCTGCAATCAGGCTTTGCCCAGCGCTTTCCGAAGCAACGCTGAAGTGATCGCTGCCGGCGTCGTAGTCGATGGTCCAGATCGCGTCGTTGCTAAGCGCTTGGCTGGCTTGCACGGCCTCACCGTTGGCGCTCATAGCCGAGCGGTCGGTGGCATAGAACAAGTATTTGCCAAGCGTTGCTGCCTGCATGAAGAAAGCTTCACCGCTGATCGGATCAGCCGCCGCGGCTTTGTATCCACCATCCACGCTGGCGACATAGTCGCCGGTGCGCACGGATTGCATGGCGTAGCAGCCGCCGGCCAGGGCGTAGCGGTCCTTGGCGAGCGGTGACAGGGAACCATCGCCGCCTGCTGATGGTGAATTGGCGTTGCACGCCGCCAGCAGCACAGTGGCGCCGGCCATGGAAAGAATGGAACGGGTTTTCATTACGGCTCTCCTGCGCGCCGAATCCCAGTCGGCACGTATGATTTTTATATGCAGGAGTCTAGCCGCTCAGGCCGTGCGCGCGGCCCGCGATCACAGCAGAGCGTGAATATTTACTACTTGTGTGACAGTCAGCTCAGGCGGATGCCGAGGATCTGAATCAGGCCGATTGCGATCAGATAGGCGGCGACGATGTAATTCAAAAGCCGCGGTTTGATCAGGATGGCCACACCCGCGAGGATGGACAGCAGGGGCGCAAGTTCAATGTGTAGGGTCATGATTCCATCGCTCCTGGTAAACGGGAAAACATTGCGACCGGCGCCTTGGCAACCGGTCGCAACGGTAACGCCTTACAGCGAATCTTTCAGAGCCTTGCCGGCCTTGAAGGACACCGACTTGCTGGCTTTGATCTTGATCGTTTCGCCGGTGGCCGGGTTGCGACCGGTGCGTGCAGCACGCTTGCTCAGGCTGAATGAGCCGAAGCCGATGATCGAAACACGGTTGTTCTTCTTGACGCTCTTGCCCACCAAGCTGGTGAAAGCGTCCAGTGCAGCAGCGGCATCCTTTTGCGAAATGCCGGCTTCTTTGGCCATGGCGGCCACGATGTCCTTCTTGGATACGGTGTCTGACATGTTGTCTCCTAATAGATGGATGCCCCAAATTCTCCGGGCCACGGCAGTCTTAACGAACTGAACATAAGTTACAACCGTCCGTAAGGATTATTTTTAGTGGTTTTTTGCCCCGGGTGGCTTGATTTTCCAATCGGCGGGCGCAAAATTCCGCCGCCGAATAGTCGGTTAGCGTGAGATCGCAACTGCTTGGTTACCGCCATATTTGAGGCGCCGGGGGCGCCATGGGTTCATCCGTGTCTGCGGTGTGGGGCATGCTGCGCCCACTATCGCGCGTCGTTTTACTGGGCTGAAGCCGATGACGCGACGCCCGGCGGGGTGCCGGTGGAGCTGACTCAAGTGCTCACGCCCCACTTGCGCGTGATGCGGGGCACCGAGCGCAAGCCCGCCCGTTGCATTGCGTTGCAGGGTGAGGTCGGTGTGGCGGTGAGCTGTTCAATTCACCCGCGACGGGCCAGCGTGTGCCGCGAGTATCCACCGAGTTTCGAGGACGGTCTGCACAATCCGCGTTGCGATGAGGCGCGCCAGGCGCATGGTATGGCCGCGCTGACACCAGCAGACTGGTCGGGTTTCGAGCCGGATGCGCCGCCGCCCGTGCTGACGCCACCACGAGCCGCCTGATTAGCACTTAAAACCGCGGTTTCTGACTTTCCAGGGCGGCAACCGCCGCGCTGTTCTCGCCGTAGCGCCGGCGCGCGGCGAGCACGGCCGCATCGGCCAGCTCGCGTGCCTGTGTGCGCCGATTGTTGAGGGCCAGCGCCTGGGCCCACTTGAGCTGCGCAGCCAGTGTTTGCCAGTGGTCAGGTCCCTGAGCCTGACGACGCAGCGCGACCGACGCGGCCAGATGTTCAAGCGCGGTGGTGTCGCCCAGCTGGGCCTGGGCCCATTTTTCCTGCACGAAAGCCCGCACCAGATCGGCCGTCTGGCCGCTGTCCGTGATCATGGCCAAGGTGCGCGTGAACGCATCATCACTGGCCGGCTGTCGCTGAACCAGCGCATCGGTGCTCAGTGCAACCGCGTGGGCGCGGACCTGCAGCAGCGAGTAGGGTGCTGTCATGTCCCGACAACAGCGCTGCAGGACCTGGCTTGCGTCGTCGGCGCGACCGATTTCAAGATACAAATCAGCTAGGTAACTGCTGATGCCGATATGCAGAGGCGAGGCGGCACCGACGAATTCGACGGTCATCGATTCCGCCTCGGACATCAGCTGCAGGGCCGCCGAGTGGTCGCCCAGGTGCCAGTACGCTTCGCCCAGATTCTTTTTCAGGGCGGCCAGCGCGGCCGAGGGGCCGAACAGCTTGGTTCTCAATTCATGGGCTTGGTTCAGGCGCGTTTGTGCGGTGTTCAAATCGCCATCACGCAGGGCAGCCAGGCCCCAATTGTTGAGCAGATTCAGCGCATCGGGTGATTCGGTCTGCTGGGTCAGCGTCCAGTAGTCCCAGGCTTGTTGAAATGCCTGCTGAGCCTGCTCAAGTTGACCGGCATAGAGATAGTTGGTGGCCAGATTGGTGGCCAGGATTGCGGTCACGGTGCTGTTCTCACCCGCCAATTCCAGCTGCTGGTCCAAGCCCGTCCTAAGCACTGCGATGGCCTGCTCGATGTTGCCCTCATTACGCAGCAATTGGGCCTTCAGGGAGGCCGAGTCAATCAGGTCGTGACGCCAGCGCATGGGGTCCTGTTGCATCACGCTGAGTGCTTGCTCAAGAAAGCTCGCCGCTTCTGCGTAGTTGCCGGTTCGGAACAAGGTCTGAGCCAGGTCAATGCGCGCTTCGGGCATCGGCCAGCTGCCGACCGCGCTGTCATCGGCCAGTGCCAATGCCTCGCGCAGCAAGGGTTCGGCCCGGGTGTAGTCATTGTTGATGAAATACAGCTGGCCGAACCCGGCGAGCATCTGTGCGGCGGTGCCGGGGTCATCCGCATAAACCTTGCGGATGTCGCTGATGCTGTTTTCGAAAAGGTCCGAGCCGGTGAGTGCCTGGTCGTCGGACTGGCTGGCGTGCAGCAACTGAAACAGCGAACTGCGCACGGCATGGGCGCGCTCGGCCGAGCGCAAAGCGGCATCACGCTCGGCGGCAATCTGCTGGGTCTGGAACTGACTCAGTGCCAGACCCGCGATCAGCGCGCTGAGCAGGGTAAACCCGGTGGCGCTTTGCCACGGATTGCGCCGCAGGAAGCGCCAGGCCCGCTGGCCAAACGTGTGCCCGCTGGCCTGGATCGGGCGGTAATCCAGAAAGGCTTGTATGTCGCCAGCCAATGCATCAACGCTGGGGTAACGTTGAGCGGGATCACGCGCCATCGCTTTCTGCACGATATGGTTGAGATCGCCCTGCAACAGACGGCGTGAAAACGGCGCCTGCTCACCTGCAAGGCCGCTGAGCAGGTTGGGTGGTTCGTCATCCAGGATGCGTTCGATGGCGACCGGCAAGCTGGCTTTGTCCAGCCCCCACGGCGCGCGGTGGCAGAGCATGAAATGCAGCACGCCGCCGAGTCCGTAGATGTCCGTGGCGACCGATACCGGGCTTTGCTCGATCTGTTCGGGGGCGGCGTAGCTCGGCGTGAACAGCACCTGGGTGGTTTCCAGATCATCCGGATTGTCGAGCAAGCGTCCGATACCAAAGTCGAGAAGCTTGGGCTCGCCATCCACCGAAATGCGCACATTGCCGGGTTTCAGATCACGGTGAACGATCAGCTGTGCATGGGCGTGGCGCACGGCATCGCAGATTTTCAGAAACAGCTGCAGGCGTTGCGTCAGGCTCAGATCCTGCTGATGGCAGGCCTCGCTCAGGCTCAGGCCGGGCACATACTCGACCACCGTATAGGCGTGGCCGCTGGCGGTGGTGCAGCCGTCGAGAAAGTGCGCGATGTTGGGGTGGCTGAGTCGATTGAGCAGCTGCCGCTCTCGCTTGAACTGTTTGCCCAGGCTGCCATTGCGCAGCAGCTTCAGCGCGCCATGTTGCTGAAAGTCTTCGCTGTTGCGGCTGACCAGATAGACCTCGCTGGTGCCGCCATGGGCCAGCGGCTCCAGAATCTGCCAGTCATCAATCTGCTGATCGCGCGCAAGCGTGTAGGGCTTGTCTGCGGCTTGCGCGGGTGGTTCGAGGAAGTCGTCAGCCTGATCCAGCGAGCGCGACCAGCCCAAGGCGTGCTGCAACAGGTCCGGGCGCTCCTGCAGCTGGGCGGTCAGGCGTTGTTCACGTTGGGCATCAGGAAGGTCTGCGACCGCGTCGAATGCGTTTTCGAGTTCTTGCCATTCCTGTGGGCTAAGCGAGACTGCCGCGGGCATATTTCGTGATCCAAGTCGCGTTACTTCTCAGTACGAGATGCTAGCATTGCACGGACATCCACCCGATGCGTTCTAGCGTACCCATGGCCCAATCTGGCTCGTCAGTCGAACTGCAGGATATGACGCGACAGCTGTATGCCGAGCTGAAAGGTCTGGCCGCCACCTTGCGCCGCCAGCACCAGGTCGGGGACACCTTGAACACCACCGCGCTGGTCGGTGAGGCCTACCTCAAACTGCGTCATTCCGGGGGTTGGGAAAGTCGCCAGCATTTTCTGCGGGTCGCGGCCCACGCAATACGTCAGGTTCTGGTGGATGAAGCACGCTACTGGTTGACGGCCAAGCGCCAGGGGGCCAGCAGCGCGGTGAGCCTGGACGATCAGCATGATGTGGGTGAAGCGGCCAGTGATGAGTTCCTGGTTAATCTCGATCAGGCTTTGACGCAGCTTGAAGCGTTCAACCCGCGGCTTGCCGCGCTGGTGGAATGCCGCTATTTCGCCGGTTACTCCGACGACGATATCACCGCCTTGCTCGACATCACGGAACGCACGCTGCGACGCGACTGGGTCAAGGCCAAAGCGTGGTTGCATCACGTCCTGGGTGAAGAAATTCACTGAGACTGTCCGTTAGGACGCATGTCATCGTACTTAAAAGACAAGGGCCGTAACGATCGCGGCTGGTTGATGACGAGGACGTGCAATGCACTGGCTGACGCGGGACGCCCGGTATACGGTTGAGAACACACTGAAGGCGCGCTGGGTGCCGCGCAATCTGGCGCTGGCTGCCATGATGCTGTGGCTGGTCGGGTGCTCCTCCGGTTCTGACAGCGGTGAGCCTGTGGTCTCACCCAGCGCCAGCCCCACGGCGGCGGCATCGCCCAGCCCGTCGCCCAGCGCGAGCCCAAGCCCGTCGCCAGCTGTCACGCTAAGCCCCAGCCCCTCACCAGATACAAGCCCGGCGCCGACCGCGACGCCCACGGGCAGTCCTGCGGTGACCCCGGGCAACACACCAGCGCCGAGTCCCAGCACAACGCCCAGCGCCACGCCCAGTCCAGCGCCCACGATTACTGCGTCTCCGTCGGCCACTCCCAGCCCGACACCGCTAGGCACACCCAGCCCGGCGCCCACCGCGGCCACTTATGTGCCGATCACGGGGGTAGTGCAGAAGGGCTTGTTCAATCAGCTGAATATGAATGCGCGGCAACTCAATCAGCAGGGTGGCGGCGTGCGCCAGTTGCCGGTGAGCGTTAACAATCAAGGTGGCTATCAAATGCAGGCCCCCGTTGGGGCGCTGATTGAACTGGAAGCAACGGGGCAGTTCGTTGATGAGTTGAGCGGAGAGACCATCACACTGGAGACACCGCTTTACACCTTGTTCCGCGTAGCCGGCCCGCAGACCGAGAACATCAACATCCTGACCCACATCATGCGTGGTATGGCGTTGAAGCCGCCGCCGGGGTTTTCCGGCGGTGCCGGGGCGCTATCCCAACGTTTACCGTTGGTGGAGAACAAGCTGCGCAACGGTTTGGGGTTTGCGGCCGGTGTGGATCTGAACACCCTGGATTTTTCCAAAATCAAGGACGATGCAGACCTGAGCGATCCGCATCTGTCGTTGCTGTTGCTGTCAGCCGCACTCATGAACGAGCAGCGCTTGTCGGGGCGCATGCCGGTTGCCTGGGAAGTCATCAATAAGCAGCTTGGCCAGGGCAAGATCGACATTGTCGATCTGTTTGATCTGTTCAATGGATGGGACGCTCGGGAGCTCGAGCGTCTGATTCGCTTGGCGGGACAGATTGTGCTGCCGAATTTGCAGATCCCGGACGACATGGTGTGGGTCTGCAACCTGATTTGCAGTTGGCAGCCCCAACCGGGGATCAGTATCGCCGGGACCAGTGCGTTCGAATCCTACGGTGAGCTTGTCATGGTGGTGCGCCGGTCCGGTGATTTTAGCGACGAGCGTCAGATCAATCTGCACGCCACCTCGGGTAGCGCGCTGGACGGCATCGACTTTGTCGGTGGTTCGCGCGTGGTCACGTTACCGGCCAATGTGCGTGATGTACGGGTCTTCATTCCCCTGTTGATTGATGATGTCAGCGAAGGGGGCGAGCAATTTCAGGTGCAGATTGATGGCGATGAGAGCATCAATAATGCCTCTGCCAGTGCCGGTATCACGGATCAAGAGCCGCCCGGTTTGCGCCGTGATGACAGCACCAGTGTGGACCTGGCGCGGGCCTGTTTTGTCTCCGCCGGGGCCGCCGCGGAGCTGCGCGATGAACCATGCCAAAACCCGGTCAATGCGCTGGAGGGGCTGGTGGGCGATGACGCCGAGTTGGCATTGCGACTCGCCATCGTGCTGCAAACCAGCTGCAACAGTGGGGGCAATCGTTGCGCCGCGCGCATGCGTGATTGGCCGGTGGAACTGACCTTATACGTGGTCGATGCTCAGCAGAGCGTCCAGGCACAGGCGGCAATGGGTACCTACGCCTATTTTGGCGCTGACGTGCTGCATCTTGATGATCCGCTGAGCGATGCACCTCAGATTCTGGTCAGCCTGGCGGGTCAAGCCTTGCAGGATCTGCTCGATGTGGCGCGGGCAAGTCCCGGCTATCGCTTGCGCCTGCAGGTGGACGGCGCCTTTGTGGATGCGCCCATCGTGGCCGAATTGCCCTTGCTGATACCTCTGGAAGACGAGGTTCAGTTCGGTGATCTTCGCTTGCCCTTGCTGCCAGGCAACATTGTTCTTGACGATGCGCCTGGCGCTCTGTGCCCCAGCGGTGATGTGTTGCTCGATGGTCGCTATTTGACCTATCAGCCGGGCTTTGACGATGCCACCTTGCGTGCCCTGGGCAGCGACCCGCAAGCGGCGGACGCACCCTATGTGCTGGACGGCCAGATTTGTGTTTCGCTGACGCCCAACGCGGGCCGCTCGGCCATCACCGCGACCGATGCGGATATCGACCTGGCTGAATCGCTGTGGCCGCTGCCGGATGGCCATGGCACGGAGTTGCCGCAGCTGCCAGGGGTGTTGTTGCCGATGTTGTATGTCGGTAATACGGCGACCCCGCTGACGCTGATGACGGAATGGCTGCCGTTCGGTATGCGGATCGACGGTGGTCGTTTAACTGAAAATGGCGCCCAGCTCAGTGTCAATGGTCTGCGTTTCCTGCAGCACCGCGCGATGTCGAGTCAAGATCCGCGCCATGACTTGAGCCTTTTGGCGAGCAATGATGTGCTGTACCGAAGCAGTGTCAGCAGCAGTCTCAAGCTCACGCCTCAAGGCCTGGACGGCACCCTGAGCTTTGCTGGCGGAAACGGGCGGATCAGCGTGCCTGCGGGCCAGATCAGCTGGGATGCGTTTAGTGTGTATCTGCGCGAGACGCGCTTTTACGAGTGGGAAAGTCCGGTTGTGACCTACCGCTTCGATCAAAGTGCCGATTGCCGTGACGCGGGTTGTTTGGCCGGCACGGCTTTGCCCTACGAGGTTCGCGGCCAGCTGATCCGCGATGACAAGGGATTCGCGGTCGGTGATGTGCTGGTCCAGGCGACGCAGCAACCTGCCTTCGGGCGCAAGGGCGAGGGGCGTTTTGCGTTTGCCCGGCCCGATGACCTGATGACCGGCGATCGCGCGACCTTAGCGCTGGCGGGTTATCGCTTTGATGCACAGTCTGATGTTGTCAGCGCGCTCAATGCGCATTTGAATTTCGGCGGTAACGGCCTTGAGATTCATCCGGTTGGGAGCGAGGCCTATCGCCTGGGTAACTATGCCCCTATCGGCTTAAGCGTGGGGCCGCAGATTTACTCGGACGCAACCGGCGTCCCGCAACTTGGCGGCGGTCGCAGTCTGGCCGGTAAAGCCTTGCGTGTGGATTCCGGCGGCGATATCAGCAATTTGAGCGCCAGCGTAGCGACCAAGTATGTGCTGCGTCCGGGCGGGTTTACCGGTGTTTTCAACGCCAATCTGGGCGGTGCGGGGCAAACACTGCGTTTGTCCGGATACGACATGGCAATGTCGCGCTTCGCCATCCGCGCGGTCGACAATCAGATCGACGAAACCACCTGGCTGGACGGTGGTTTTGATCTGGCCGGTGACGCGCAGATTTCAGACATCCTGTTTGCCGGGTTGCAGATTGATTGTGCGGCCAATCTTGGCCAGGGGCGCCTGGTCTTTGAGCTGTGCGATCAGAGCGACGACAACGGCAACGGCGTGGTGGACGAAAACTGCCCGACAGCCCTGGGCAGCTGGCAGATGCCCAGCGTGATCGGCAGCCTGAAATTCACCGATGCCAGTGGCGATGTCGCCGCGCAATGTGGCGATGATCCCTTGTTCGCCACGCTCAGCCAGAGTGTCCATGCGCTGGCGTTGGATCGTCCGATTGCCATGCAGATCGGCTGGTCACCTGATGGCTATGTGCGCTTCCAGCAAAGCCGTGGCCTGGGTGAGTTCGCCCTGGATGCCACACAAGACAAAGCCGGGTTTGCCACCCAGGTGTCCAAAGCGCGTCTGAATTGTGTGGACGGCAACGCCAATGATCGCTTGCTGAGCTGCACCGATTTCGCGGGCGGGCAGGAGGCGGCTTTCGCCTGGATGGACGGCGAGGCGCTGGTCGGTCTGCCGTTCTGGAACGCGGTCGAAGCGGACTACCGCTTATTCAATAGCGTCAATTTCGGTTTATCACTGGACGGCTATGTCGCTGCACCGTCGGCCTTGCTGCCGCGCGGTGAGTTGGACGGTCAGAATCTGGCCCGCAACAACCAGGCGCTGATGGCCGGGCTTGCCGACAACAGCGCGCTGCAATTCGATGTGAGTTACAGCTGGGGCAACACCGGCTTCGGCTTCCGCCTGCCGGCCTATTTCGCGCCGATGGGCCTGGATGGTCGCGAGCTGTCGAGTTTCATCGGTGTGCGCAAGTCGATCGACTTGCTGGTGCTTGAAGCCGGTGCCGGTATCAATTTCATCGAATCGGATCGCACCAAGTTCAGCTTCGGCGCCAGCGCGGATATCCAGGCCCTGCAAGAGCTGCAGATACAGATGGATCTGGGCAATCCGGACTCATTGGCCAAAGTCGACGCGCTGCTGATCAAGTCGCGTGTGGTCAAGGGGCCGGTTCTGGAGCCGCTGTTCAGCGACATTCAAGACAAGCTCAATGTGGTGAACCGCTTCGCCGGTCGCGGCCTGGACACGCTGATCGAAGAAGGTCTGACACGATCTTTGGAAGAAGGCGGTGAAGCCATTGGCGCGCTGTCACCCTATCGAGAAGATCCCCTGGTGACGCTGTCCAAGGGGCTGGCCGAGTTGCACAGCGCGCCGGATCAGGTCATCGGTTTGCTGCGCAGTGAGATTCTGCAGCCGACCTTGTCATTGCTGGATCAGGCCGAGCAAAGCGTACGTGAGCCTGGTTTGCGCTTGCTCAGCGAAGTTGAAAACTGGCAGCTGGATCCGTCGCCGTTGCCGCAGGTGCCGGCCGAGGTTCGCAGCGCCTTGACCCAACTTTCGGCGGCCAGCGGGCAGCTGCACAGCGGCTTGAGTCAGGTCGCCGGGCGCATCGGCGATGAGGTCTCGCGTGCTCAGTCAGTTGTCGAGCAAGGACAGGATGCGGTGGCCAAGATCGAGTACAGCCTGGCCGAAATTGACAGTCTGCTGCGTCAGGCCAGCCAGGTGGTCAGCACGGTTTGCGGCGGCAGCCTCACTGGTGAGGCCAGCGGTTATGTGGCGCAGCTGTTTGCCTCGTTGGATGTGATGCGCACCGTTTTGAATCTGGCCAAAGGCAGTGATCTGCTGGTGCCGATCATCCAGCTGGCCGCGCAGGACGAAACTCTGGCGCAAGCCCTGCAGGATGGGCAGCAGGCGGTCTCGCGCAACGCACAGGATCTGCTCGAGCGCCTGGGTGAAGTTGAGGAGCGCCTCAAGACTTCGGTGTGCTCCAGCCAGGTTGCGGACATGATGACCCAAGCTGACGACCTGCTGGGGCAGATCGACACCGAGGTCCAGCGTGTCAGCGGGGTGTTGAACACCGCCAGCAGCCAGCTCGATCAGCTCGGCGCTCTGACCACCACAGTGCGTGATCAGATCGTCGCACCGCTCAACACCTTTAATCAGACTCTGGCGCGGGCCGAAGACATGCTCGATCAAATTGATCAGCAAGTCGCCAATCCGCCGGATGCGGCGGATGTTAAAGCCCTGCTGGATGACTACATCACCGGCTCCGCCCTGTTTGCCAGTGGCCTTGGGGTTGTTCACCCGATGGTGAATACCGTGATTGCCGACCCGCGTGATCCCGCTCAGGTCGACATACTCGACTTCCTCGCTGCGCAAATCACCCAGCGTGTTGAAAGCGAGTTCGACCAGGTTGAGCGCACGATCCGCACGCAACTGGCGGGCGTCTTGCCCGGTGCCAGTTACAGCCCGGATGAATTGCGCCGCATGCTGGTGATGGCGCTGATGGACGCCCCGCCGGTGCGCAATCTGCGCGCCGAGGCGGACAAGCAAATGGCCGAACTGCGCTACAAGCTCAACTCGCTGGTGCTGGATGTCACCGACCAGGTGAACATGGCGGTGAAAGGCGCGGTGGCCAAGGTGGAAGGTGAAATCAACGAGCTGCTCGCGGATGCGACCGCCCCGCTCAAAGCGATTCCCTTGCAGTCGGCCAGCATGGACGGTTTTGCGGTGATTGCCGGTGACGAACTGGAGCGTGCGCACCTCGGCGCGCAGTGGACCATGGGCGCCGATGCCGAAGGCCAGGATCCCAAGACCTTTGGTGCGGCACTCGATGCGGTGAGCTGGTCGGCCAATAACAAGACCGGCGGATGCAGCATTCCGCAGGGCCAGAGCCGTCTGGATGTGACTCTTTCTGCGTTCAATCTGCCGGCCCGCTTCGGCAGTTCTGACATCACCATGAAGAAGATCTACATGGGCTTCACGCTGGATCAAAGCGGCAACAGCGGAATCGTGCCCAAAGGCGTGTTCGGCGGGTTGCAAACCCAGGGCGAGATCGCCTTCACCGAGTTCAAGATCTTTGACCCGGCATTCGCTGCCGGTGTGGGGGATCGCGAAACCTATGTGGGTGCGGCAGCCGGCGCGGTGTTCAGCGCCATTGCGGTTGAGGCGGCGTTCCTGGCCGGGCGCACCTGCAATCAGGACATCCTGTTGGAACTGGACCCGAATGTGGCGCAGTTCATTCCGATCCCGGATAGCGGTTTCTTCGGTGCTTACGTTCGAGGATCGGCCAGCATCCCGGTGTGGACCAACGGCTGCCCGTTGACCATTGGTGTGGCGGCGGATGCTGGCGCCTGGTTGCTGGCGGGGCCACCGCTGACGGTTGGCGGCCTGGTCGGCGGCGGCGCCTACGGCAAAGTCGGCTGTGTTGGCGCTATTCGAGGGCAGATTCGCGCCCTGGGAACGGTCAACACCGACGGTGACTTTGTCTTTGCCGGCGAGGGGTTTGGTGCGGCGGGTCTGGGGCTGTGCGAACCGGCGGGCTGGACCTCGGTTGAGCGCAGTCGCGCCGATAGTTTCTGTGGCACCGCTGATGCCCGTATCGCGGCCAGTTTCGACGGCAGCTGGAAGCTGCTCGACATGTCCATCAGCGCCTTGCACTAAGGGATGCGCGCCATGATTACTCGTATTGTCACTATCACCCTGCGTGCCCTGTCTGTTGTTGCGCTGGGCTTGCCAGTGATGGCATCGGCCCAGCAGGCGCTGTACTTCGTGGGCAAAGCCGCCCCGCTGGGTTCCATGTCCAGCGCTGGCCAGCAGCAGCGCGCGGTGTATTTGCGCTGGGACGTTTTGGAGGGCGAATTGCCGGGCGATTTGTCCGAGTTCGTGGTTTTGCGCGACGGTGAGGAGCTGGCGCGATTGCCCGCGCATGCGGTGATGTCAGCCAGCCAGATCAAGGCTCTGTACGCCGGCGCTGCCCAGCAGCGTCGCTACCTGGAGTCGTTGACCCAACTGAAGCGGCTGGCCTTGAACGACCCCGACGTGGCGATGTTCGAGTCGAGCCAGTTTTTTGCGGCGCTGCATCAGCGTTTGGTTTCCTCGCGTGCGTCCGATCGCCTGTTCCAGGCCTTGGCTTCGCGCATGGATATCAATATCGCACGGGCACGCAACCGTGCCTTTATCGACACCACCGCGACGGCGGATCATGTCTACGAACTGTTGGCGCAGCACAGCGGCGGCGAGACGGTGCGCGCCGGGCAGGTCACGGTCAATCTGGCCGAATCCACTCGCAATCTCGCGGTGGATGACTTCGCTCAGGTTGCTCAGGGCGCGTGTGACGAACTGGAAGCGGGTAAGGATCACTACACCGTGGCGCTGACCTGGAAAACGCCGGGGGGAGAGAATCAAGCCGACCGCCTGGCCAATCAGATCAGCGTATCCGGCTACGACCTATACCGCAGTGACTCCAATGTCACCCAGCTGACGGCCCGTGATCTGGCCCGTGAAGCGCGCGGCTTGGCCCACAACAGCGTGGGGCGGTTGGACTTCCCGGACCTGCAGCAAGTCAATGACACGCCGATCACCAGCGAAGGTGCCCAGAACGGTGAGCCGGTGTTTCTGGAAACCCACGATCAGCTCATCGCGGCGGGTTTGCGTCCGGGTGACACGCGGGCTTACTACCTGGTTGCCCGCGACTTCGCCGGCCAGTATGGCGCGACCCGCGCTGTGCTGGTCACCATCCCTGACATGAGCCGCCCGCCAGCACCCTGGGATGTGCGGACCTATGCCGATGCGGGGCTCGATGATCCTGAGATGGAGCTGTGGTGGGAGCACATCACGCCGCAGGGCTACATTGATGAATTCCTGTCCGGTCGCGCCATTTGCAACCGCGACGAGATTGAACAGAGCGGGCGCGTGGAATCGGTCGGTCTGAAGGAAAACTGCGACACCGGTGTGCGCCGCGCAGTGCGTGCCAATGTCAGCGCATACAAGGTTTATCGCTTCGATACGTTCGCTCAGGCAAGTGCGTTCCAGGATGCCGATGGTGATGGTTTCAGCGACCGTGTCGAGCGTCAGATCGGCAATGGTGCGCAGTGTGATGCCGGTGTGGTGCCCGATTCGGGGGTGTCAGCCTGGGTCGAGAACGCCAAGATCAACGTGGGCACCTTGCAGACCGGTGATCCGGTGGTGCGTTTTCGTGATGAGATCCCGGCGGATCAGCCGGGTTGGGTGTTCTGGTACCGCATCGCCAGCGTGACCGCGGATGGCCGTTTGAGCCAGTTGTCCGCGCCGGTACGAGCGATCTTCCCCGATCGCAGTACGCCGGATGTGCCTGTGCACGCATCCTCGACGCGCAGCGGTGATGAGAACTGCGAGTGCGATATCGCGGTGATCAACGAGGACAAGCCCTGGGCCTTTGAAGACCGTATCGGTCGCAGCGATCGTATTGATGTTCAGTGCGGCGGTGCCGGTTTCGGCACTACGGTTCAGCGCGATATGAACGATGAGAGCAGCGCCGTGTGTCTCAGCGATGTGGTGCGCGAGCAGTGCGGCGGGCCGGGAATGATTGATCTGCGTTATGAGCTGCAGCCACCGGGCAAGAATGAGCCGGCGCAAACCTGCAGCGTGAGCCTCCCCGACGAGGTGGGCTTCTGCACCAAAGGTGAGGTGGCGCTGGTTAAACGCAACTGTGATGGCGTGCCCGTCGAGCCCGGCACGCGCGCCGAAGGGCCGGTTCGTCATCGGCTCAATTTCCCGGCCGACACCTGCGGCACTTTGGAGGCCCGGCTGGGTGACCAGCGATTCAAACTGGCCAGTTCGTGCGGGAGCGCGACGCCAGGCGAGTTGGAGTATGAGCAGATCGCCGGAACCCTGTGTTTGTCCGCCTACAGTCAGGACGAAAACAACAACCAATCGCCTTCTTTGCAGATGGGCTGTTTCCAAGTGGCCGGGGCAGAATCACTGACCCCGCCGGGTGAGCCGCAACCGGTTTCGCTGGAATTTCTCAGTGACAAAGCGACGGTGAAATGGCGTCTGCCCGCCGAGCCCATCGCCGTAACCATGATTGAGTTGAGCCGCGCCGGCGCACAGCCGCAAGTGCTGACCCAGGGCGTGGCGCAGCCGGGCAACGACCCGCAAGCCGTGCTGCGTCACGATCTGGTCGTGCCAGACAGCCTGTTTGCCGGCGAAGAATGGTGTGTACGTCTGCGCGCGATCGGTCCTACGGTGCAGGGCGAAGCGGCCGTGCAGTCGGACTGGACGGCGCCACTGTGCACCTACCGCGATACGGTGGCCGGGCCACCGCAGTATCTACCCTGGCCCGATGTGCCGCAGGCACCTCAAGGTGACGTGCTCAGCGTGTTGAGTGGGCTGGACATCGGCGCGCTCACGTTCGTGGACCGGGTGATTCTGGCGTTGCCTCTGGCTGAGATCGGTGCGCTGGACAATGAGTGCACGGACTATCGGACTGCTGCTGAAGGTGGCGGCAAGACCGAGCCCGGATTGCGCGAGCCGGTGTGCTCCCAGTACGGACTGCTGCGTGCCGACAATGCACTCAGCGAGGTTTTGAGCTTCGTGGTCTATCGCCAGGCGCGCAACGCCGCCGGTGTGCTCAGTGATTGGCAGCAGGTCTCGCCAAGCATTGACCGCTTGCATTGGGATCGTCAGGCCACCACACCGACGACCTGGAAGCTGGCCGATCCCTACATCGGTCTGGTGCCTTTGGATCCGGCATCGGACCAGTGGCAGTTTGTCTACGTCGACCGCTATCCACGCATGGCAGGGCGCGACTACCGCTACCAGATTGTCTATTTCACATCGGATCAGCGTATCCGCCAGTGGCGAGGGAGTGACTGGTTCGTTCAGGCCGATGTCAACGCCGGGGGTGACCAATGAAACCGCAAGCATGGGCTGCGGGCCTGCTCGGTGTTGTCGTGTTCGGGGTCAGCACCGCACAGTCCCCGCTGTTCGAAGGGGGTAATCCGGAGGCGTGGATTTTCGAAGCCGAGAACCCCGGGCTTACGTCCATCGACACGGGCCAATGGCTGGACACGTTTGAGGCCAGCGGCATCAGCCTGATCGGCAAACAGCAAGCTCTGATCAACAATCTGGCCGACAGCCGGCCACCCATGCAAGCGCAACAACCGGCGGTGTCGCTGGCGGGTTTGAGTCAGGCCAGCAACAGCCAGCAAAATCCGCAGAACAACCAGGTTTTGCGCATCTGGCCAGACAGCGGTGCTTACGATCGCACCATCCGCCTCGAAGTTGGTGTTGTGGCGGAGTTGCTGACCACGCAAGCCACTCTCACGCTGAATGTGCAGCTGGATGCCCAGCCGTTTCGCAGCGTGGTCTTGTGCGGCACGCAGAGTCCGCCGGGATGTGTATCTGCACAAGCCGTGCGCGATGGGTACCGCGGGCTGATTGATCATGTGATTGAGCCTGGCGCTCACACGGTCTCGGTGGAGCTGCGCAACGCGGCCAATCAGCAGTTGGCCGCAGCGAGCAAGCTGTATCAGCTGGATGTGGCCGATAGCAAAGGGCGCTTGCGTGACAGCGACGGCGATGGCATTCCGGATCTGATCGAACGCGAACTCGGGCTCGACCCGCTCAGCGGCGACCGTGATGTTGACCGCGATGGTGACGGCTGGACGGATTTCGACGAATGGCTGCGCGGTGCCGATGCCGACCAGCGCAATGACCCGAACTGGGTGCCGGTCGATACTGATGGCGACGGCTGGTCGGATTGGGATGAAGATCTGCGCGGCACACGCGCCGACGATCCCGATCCGCAACTTAAGCCGCGCGCTGGCGAGAACACTCAGACTGATGCGGATGCCGGCGTGCTTCAAAGCGAAAGCTATCTGCGTCGCGCCCAGCGTTTCCGTGAGTTCCCCCTGGCCCGACGCTTGTATGAGGTCGAGTACATCAGCGACGCGGCCGCACTCACGCCGCGGCCCGGATTCACCGGCGAGTGGCAAGCCGCTAGCGCCCAGACGCTGGGTGGCCACAAAGCCTGGCGTCAGGCGGATTTGGTCGATGAGGCTTTGCTCAACGAATCCGTGTTGACCGGCAATGATCTGGCCGCGTCCCGCCTGGCCTCGCAGGCCGCTCAGGCACTGGCGGGGGGGCGTTTCCCGGCTGCGCGCATGCCCGCTTCGGAAGGTCTGATGCTGGATGTGGCGCTGCGTCAGGCCGATGACACGCTGCTGATGCACAAACAGTATCTGCCGGCAGTGGTGGATGCCGACCTGCCGCGTTTCCTAGCAAGCGATCCGCAGTGGACGGATGGCGAGACTTTCCGCAAAGCCTATATCAGCTGGCTGGAAGCCAATCTGATTCAGTCCTGGAGCGGTCCGCTCAACTGGGACGGCACGCGCACGGCCTTGGCCCTGGAATTGATTCTGTCCGACGAGGCCCGCCTCAATGCCGCGGCAGCGCCGGTCGTGTTCAACGATCGTGTTGATCCGGTGGCCCGTTTGTGGCTCGCAAAGTTCCTCAAAACGCTGGATCGTATCGGCCCGCCAGGAGGGCTCAACGCCTTGGTTGCACGGCTGGACAGCGTGCTGTCCGCCGCCGGCATCTTGCGCGATGTGGCGGTATTTATTGACGAGCAACTTGCCGTCGATCGGATGCCGGCTGCTGTGCTCAGTGATGTGTACATGGCGGAACGCTTTGTCAGCAGTTTCGCGCTGCAGGACGAGGATTGTTTCGTTTCAGCCGAATTGCTCGAGCTGATCCAGCAAAGTTCGTCGGCGTGGCAACAGTTCAGCAGTCGTTGCCCAATGTATGCCACCGAGGTCGATGCGTTGGTCGTGGCCGATCAGGACCGCGCGCGGCGCTATGCGTTGCGTGGTCTGTTGCTGCTTGAGGCGGCGGATTTGGCCAATGACCAAAGCTTGCTGCACCCGGATGCAGACAGCGACAACGATGGGCGGCTCAATGATCAGGAAGTACGCGGCGTTGTGCTGGGTCAGACCAGCCAGCCGGATCGCATGGACAGCGATGACGATGGCAATCCGGACGCCAGTGACTTGTGCCCACGTGATCTGACCGATGCCTGCCTGGGCTTGCCGTCCGAACCGATGCTGCTGTCCGATCTGGAACCTTTGGCCGAGGAGGGCGATGGTGCGCTGGCCGTGATCGCCCTGCATCTGGATCGTGCGGTCAGCTTCGAGGTCACCGGGGCGTACAGTGCACAGTCGATTGATGATGACAGCGCCACGCCTGATGTGGACTACCGCACGCTCAACGGCAGCTTCCGCATTGCCCCGGGGCAGCAGGTTGCGGTGATCACGATTCCGGTGATCCTGGATGATCAGGACGAGGGCATTGAAACCTTCTCGCTGCTGTTGCGTGACATCGTAGGCGCACGCAGCACCATTGTTGATGACCGCATTGTCGTCAGCATTGCCGACCCGGACCTGGATGGCCCGCCGGCCGATCCGCCCAGCGCTGTCGCAAGCGCGCCTGTGGCAGTGGATGAAAACACCCAGGTCACCCTGGACGGTCAGGCCAGTGTGGATCCGCTGGCTCAGGGCTTGAGCTATCAGTGGACCCAGCTGTCCGGACCGAGCATCAGCCTTAACCAGGCCGACACGGCTTTGGCCAGCTTCGTGGCACCCGCGGTGGGCGCAGAGCAAACCGTGGTTGTTCGGTTGACGGTTACAGACGCGCAGAGCCGCAGCGCCAGTGACAGCGTAAGCATCGCGGTGCGGCCGGTAGACGATCCGCCAGAGGTCCTGGGTACGGCACAGTTCGTGGTATCGCGAGGCAGCAGTCTGGGTGTCCAGGCGCCGGCACTGTTCGCTTACGTCAACGACCCGGAAGGCGCTGTGCTGAGTCTGGATCAGTTCCTGGGGCGGCCCGCCGGCGGTGTCTTTGTGCCGCGTGCGGATGGATTTGATTTCACGCCGTATCAGGGTGAGCAAAAGCTGACGCAGGACACCACAAGACAGTTGCAGCGTGCGGGCCAACAACACGCCGTGTGGCTGGAAACGGTTGCAGGCGAAACCGCGTTGCAGGTGTATTCGGCACAGACCCAGTCCGTGCGGACGCAGTGGCAGTCGTCTGAATTGCAGGACATCTTGGCGGCAGCGGAGATACCCGTGGCTTACAGCCTGTCCAGCAGCCTTGCGGGTTTGCCGACCTGGGCGCTGGAGTGGGTGTCCAACGGCGAGCGCTTCGAGTTGGGTGAACTCGGTGTGTATTCCACTCAGGAGGTGGTGATCAACCCGGAACTCGGCGACCTGTATTTCTGCGATACCCGCAGCAGCCCGGTTTGGAGTCGGGTGGATGCGGAAACGGGGCAGATTCAGGCCAGCACAGCGTCGTGCACAGGCACAAGTCTGGGCTATACCAGCGCCAATCGTCAGGGCGAGTTCTGTTTCGCTGAGGAATCCCGTCTGTACTGCGCACGCGGCAGTGATGTGCGTTTTGTGACCGACTTTTACAACCTGAGCACATCGTTCCTGGCGGCTTATCAGTTCTACGGGCGTCATGACGAGCTGTTGGTGCCCGTTCCCGCCAGCGCTGGCGGCTACGACTTGTATCGTATCGATGCGAATGACCAGATTTCACTGCTTGCTACGGTTGACGGTAGCCCGGTGGTCGCACCGCACAGCAATGGCAGTCTGATCATTGGGGTGCCTGAGGGGGATCGCGTGAAGCTGTATTACTGGACGGGTGGGCCCATGGTGCCGATCACGCCAGCTTTCGCAGAATCGGTGTCGCGGAACTCGCTGGGTGCGCTGATCGAAAACGAAGGGCAGGTCTACTGGCAAATCGGCATGCCCAGCAACACCTTTGAGGTCTTTGCCATAGACCTGTTTGGCGCGGTGGTTTCTGAAGGGACAGTTGATCCTGTCACTCTGTACACCGGGCAGGTCGTGACGGGACGCCCGCCGTGGCGGATTGAGGTCGATGACCACGGTGTGCTGGTGCAGACGCCGTCTGGCAATCCGCCCAATTGCAACGTGGTGCGTATCGATCCGCAGACCCACAATTCCGGGATATTGCTTGGTTCCATGCGCTGTGATCCTGCGTATGTGCAACTGACGGATGGTTTGGTCTATGTGCGGCAGGACGGCGCACCCGACTATCACCGCCCGGTCTACCGCTACGACGGTGAGCCTGTTAAGGGTGTGACCTCGTTCGCGGCCCGAATAGCGGACCCCGGCGGACAAAGCGCGGACCTTCCGATTGAAATCACCATTGAGGACGCGCCATGAGTCTGCGTTCAGATTTTCCCTTGCGATCCTTGTGTCCGGCGCTGCTCGCTTTGCCGCTGTTGGCTTGTGGTGGCGGTGGCGGTGGCGCGGATGATGCCCTTTCGGATGTGCCGGCAACCGAGAGCGACCAAACCGCCGTGCCCGTGGGGGCCTTCTATGCGGGACGCGCGTTACAGGCCGAGGAGGATCTGGACAGCGATGGCGATGGCTTGATCGACCGCGTCGACCCCTTGCCTCAGCGTGCGCCGGAGCCTCTGCCGCCAGGCGCGCCGTTCGATCTGGCGGGTGTGGGGGTGCCGTTCGGCGATGGCGTATCGCAGGGTTTTATTCATGCGGATACGCCACTGCGTCTGGACGTGCCGGGGCTTGCGGCGTTGTCAGACAGTGCGTGGCTGGTGCTGCGCAGTGGCGAACAGGATCAGGTGATCGCCTTGCCAGCCCAGGATACGATCCTGCTGGATACGCAGCAGATTGTCGGGCGCCCCAATGCGCTGGCGATCATGACCCGTAACTGGATCACGCCCTGGCGCCCGGTTCAAAGTATTGTCAGCGGTGGGCCGCTGGTTCAGGCGGTGGGGCAGGCGTATACCGGGCAGCCGCTGGCGTTGCAGGGTTTGAACCTTGACCGCGCGACGTTTTCTGATGGCATCCACACGCTGGTCGGTCATGCACAGGGCAATGTTTTCGTTTTGGATTGGCCGGGCAACGGTGCATTTTCAGAACTGCTGGTTTCAACGCCACAGGGTGTGATTCAACGCCTGCCAATCAATTGGCTACGGCGGGTCCCGGTGCGTCTGGACAGTCCGATCCACAGCGTCATCGATCAGGTGACCTTCTACGACGGCAAGGCTTTTGCCCAGTTCAGTGCGGATCAGAGCATGCAGCGTGACGTGATGGCCTTTGCGCCGACCATGCTGGGCTTCGCGCATGATGGCGATGCTCTGCTGCCGGGCGTTTTTCGTGTTGTGGTGTGGCCCGACCAGACGCAGGTGAACCTCAGCCTAGATGCCTGGTTGCAGGCCATGGCCATGGGGCATCCCATCGTGCGTGAAGCACTGCGTGATCTGAGCTGGCAGCAGCAACGCGAGATTCTGGATCAAGCCCTGATCGGGGACGCGTTGGGTGATGGTCGAGCTGCGCTGCAGGCTGCGTTGCAGGGCGATGACAGCGCCTACCTCAACCTGGCAGACCGCCTGGCGCGTGAGGTGCTGGCTGTGGTGCCGCAGAACAGCGCAAGCAAGCTGTTGCTGGGCACCGAACTGGTGCTGTCGGACGATGATGTGAACCGCCGGATTCTGCGTTACCAGAAAGGCCGCGAGCGTAATGGTGAGGCCGACAAGATCTTCTCCGGCAGCTTTGCCCAATTCGACGTCGGGACGGTTGCGCACCTTTGTGGCAACCGCACGGCGGGGCGTCCGGCGGGGGTGAGTTCTGGTGACATCTGCGTGGTCAATCGCAATCAGGTGCCGGCCAGTGTTGCCGTGCGCACCGGCAACAGCGATAGCCAGTCCTTATGGTCGGACCATGTCAGTGTGAAGGCCGGCATTTTCAATGCCGACATCCTCGGTGGTACCGGCGGATTCTTCAATCTGGAATTGTTCGGTGACGCCGGGTATTTCGGCTTCAAGCAGACGCATTTCTTCCCTAAGGCGGGCGACAGCACCTTGTGCAACTCGACCGATTGTCAGGTTGAAATCGTCACTGCGGGCTATGGCTACGGTCTGAACGAGACCCTGAACTCAAAGGAACGCAGCGTTTCGGAAATGCTGCGCAAGCGCGCCATCATTGATGTGATGATTTTGCCAATTGTTTCTTTGGCCACGGGGGAGGATTTCAAATACAGCGGCAAGCTGGCGCAGTGCATTGCGACAGCGAGCATTACGGCGCTGGATTTTGTCACCAAGTCGGCGGATATCTATCAGAAGATCAATGACTCCAAGGGCAGCGATGGGAGTTTGGAAGTGTCGAAGCTGGCCAGCAATTTGCTGCCGTTTGTCGCCAACGACTTAAAAGATGTGCTGGCTGATGCACGTCTGCCAGCCTGCTTTGCGCAGGCCGCTGCGGCCGGCAGTGCAGAAGCGGCCAAGGACGCCGCTGAGAAGGGCCTCAAGCGGGTACTGACCCGTCTGAAAGCGAGCCCTATCGGCTTGTTGATGGAAGGCTTCTCCATGGCGGAGGGCTGGATCGAGATCGCCGCGACGCCCAGCTTGCTGATTTTCGAAACCGAATTGATGGTTAAGCCCAGGATTGTTCAGCCGCCGGTGCTTGATGTAACCGGCGATCTCAGCGACGAGATTCAGGTCATCGGTCGATGCCTGGGGCGCAAGAACCCCAGTGACTCCGATGATTGTGCCAATACCAACGGATCTGCAGACCCGGCCTATCATCCGGCATACATCCGTTTCAGTGGGCGCAAGCGGGTTGGACGCGGTACCAAACGTGTAGAGGTTGCGTTGACCGCCGCCGATATTGCCGGGGTTAAAGACGCCAATGGCAATGCTGAACCGTTTCCGTTCACCAGTGCGGTGACGGTGAGTATGCAAAGCGTTGCTGACGAGATTGCGCTGGACATCTTGCAAGATCAGTTGCGACCAGGCGATGTGGATGTTGATCTCATCTATCTTGACGCCGATGGCAATAGGATTCATCTGCCTGCGGGTTCGATCGAACTGCGCAGCTTCCCCGGGCCTGACCCGGTCGACGGGATGTCCTGGAGCGTCGGGAAACTCGGTTTCATCTCCGGATACCGACTGGAGCGTTTCGACGTGGCGTCGGCCAAACTGGTGCTGACCAGTGTGGATTTGAACGGCAGCCAGACGCATGAGATTACACAGCTGAGGTTGTCGAACGCAGGCAACGAAACCGATATCGAGTTCAATGTGCCTGCCAGCTTGTTGCCTTCAAACCGCAACATGCTGAAGTTCGAGGTCTATCTTGTTACACCGCAGCAGAGCTTTGAATTGGGTGCGGTGATTGTCAATCGGGGCGCGGCCAGCCGCTCGCGCTTGAGTGACTATGGCAGCTGCAAAGACGATACGGCACGCCTGCAGTTGCTCAATGCGCAGAATCAGGTGGTGCGCGATGCCGATGGCAACAAAGCGGAAATTCTTATCACGCCGTCCACGTGGGCGCGTGAGTTGAAATGGGACAACGCGTTGCTCAGCACCAATGAAGTGGCAAAAATCCGCATCGTGTGCGAGGACCCCGGCAATGACATGTGCGGGAACAGTCTGCAGTTCAGCGAAGGCAATGGCGCCAGTGTGTGCACGCTGGCCTATGACATTGATTCCTCGCAGCCGTTTTTCAGCCGGAAGAACAACATTTCACTGACCAAAAACCAGGAGCAGGTGCTCACCCCTTAGTTGCGAGCAAGCTGATCAGGTGTTGTCGGCGGGACCGCGGGCAAAGAAGTTTTCCCAGCGCCGCCGTTCATCGCTCAAGGTGTCGAGATCGGTGAGGGCAAACCGCAGGCTTTCGCCGGGTCGGCGCTGGGCCAACTGGGCGGCGTCGGCCGCTGCGATGCAGCCAAGCTTGGGGTAGCCGCCGATGGTCTGACGGTCGTTCAGCAGCACGATCGGCTGCCCCGAAGGCGGCACCTGGACCGCGCCATAGGCGATGCCTTCGGAGATCAGGCCGGCCATGGACGGCTGCAGTGCATCGCCCTTCAGGCGATAACCCATGCGATCCGCCTGTGCAGAAATCTGATACGGGCTGCTGAGCAGGCGCTCAATCTGCGCGGGTTCGAACTGCGCGAACTGATAGCCGGGCAACAGGCGCAGGGTGAGGGCGTTGCGGTAATCCGGAATATAAGCTGCGGGCACGCAGCGGGCAGGTCGTGCGGCGGGGGCAAACTCCAGCACATCGCCATGGCGTAGAGGTTGGCCGTCGCCGTGTAGCCCCCCGAGCTTCTCGCGCACGCTGGTGGCACAGCTGCCATAACATGGCTCAGCCCTGAACCCACCTGGCACGGCCAGATACGCACGCAGGCCCGCGCGGGCCAGACCCAGCTGCAGGGTTTGGCCGGCTTTGATCTGCTGGGTGCACCAGGCTTTGATCGGCTCGCCGTCAATGCGCGCATCCAGATCCGCGCCGGTCAGCGCGATGTGGGTGGTGCTGTGGGCGCGCAGGCTGAGCGGCCCCAGGGTGATTTCCAGGCAGGCCTGCTCACGCGTATTGCCCAGCAGGTAGCAGGCCCAGGCAAACGCATGAGCATCAGCCGGGCCGCTTGGGCTGATGCCCAGCTGCTGTTGGCCCCAGCGGCCATGATCCTGCAGCAGGGACAGAGGCCCCGGCTTGATCACGTCGAAGCTCATTTTAAAGATCCACCCGCGGCCACAAAATCGGCGCGCGCGACGGGCACAAATCGAATGTGGTCGCCGACCCTCAGCGGTTGCAGTTCTGCGCTGCACAGGGCCAGCATGTCTTGCGTTGTGCGCCCGATCAGATGCCAGCCACCCGGCGTGTCGAGCGGGTAGACCGCCGTTTGTTGCTCAGCGATGGCGACGCTGCCGGCGGGGACTTTGGGCCGGGGCTCGGCGCGGCGGGGCAGTTGCAGGCGCGGATCCAGGGTGCCCAGAAAGCAGAAGCCGGGCGCAAAGCCGATGGCGTAGACACGATACTCGGGTGCGCTGTGACAACGGATGATTTCATCGCGGCTCAAGCCGCTGTGCTGGCACACCGCAGCCATGTCCGGTGCCACTTCATCGCCGTAGTACACCGGAATCTCGATGCACTGTGCGGCGCTATCGTGCTCGCCAGCTTGAGCCAGCGCCGGGACATCGGCCAGCTGCTGCAGGCACTGAGTCGCGGTGAGCTGCAGCGGATCGAACTCGACCAGGACCGTGGTGTAGGACGGCACCAGATCGATCAGCGCGGTTCCCAGGCGTTGTTCGATCAGTGCGCAGGCGGCACGCACGCGTGAGGCCGTGGTCGCATTGATCTGGGTGCCCAGGGTAAGCAGACAACTGGTATCGGATACCGCAACAGGTTTCATGAGTTGTTGGCGTGCAGGGCCTTGGCCACCTCTGGCGACAGCGGATTGTCACCGTGAAGGCACAGGGTGTCGGCTTCGATGTGCAGGGTTTCACCGCTCAGGGCCTGAACCTCGCCATGCGTCATCAGGCGGCGCGCCTGCTCAAGGATGGCTGCGCTGCTGTGGTGAACGGCGCCCGGCATGCCGCGCGACGCCAGGTGTCCGTCAGCGCTGTAGGCACGGTCGGCAAAGGCTTCGAACAGCAGGGTAAGGCCGTAGTCTGCGGCCTGCGCGCGCAGCGCATCGTTACGCCGGCTGTCGGCGGCCTGGACCACCAGCGGGAGCGTCGGATCAAAGGCCTGAAGCGCTTTGAATATCGTCTCGAGCAGCGCGTCCTCGCGCATCATCTGGTTGTACAGCGCGCCATGCGGTTTGACGTGGCGAATACGGGTGGCGTGTTTGCGGCACAAGGCGTCGAGCGCGCCGATCTGGAAAAGCAGATGGGCGCCGAGTTCATCGCCGGCCAGTGGAAAGGCGCGACGCCCGAAGCCTTCCTTGTCCGGATACCCGGGATGGGCACCGATCTGCACCTGGTGGGCGCAGGCCAATGCGACGGTGGTATCCATGGTGACCGGGTCGGAGGCATGTCCGCCGCAGGCAATGTTGGCCATGTCGATATGCGGCATCAGCAGTTCATCCGCGCCCATGCGCCATGCCCCGTAGCTTTCGCCCATATCGCAGTTCAATTTCATTCAGCGGTGTGTTCTGTGCGGCCGAAAAGATTAACCCAGGTGGTTTGCCGGCGCGTGCTCCGCCAGCCAACGAGCGACCAGCGCCGGGACGGCGCTGCTGGCCTTGTCACGTATCCACTCAACCCCGCTGAGGTCAGCCTGTGCCCACGGTGTTATGACGCAGACCTGCCGTGCGCGGCGGGCGCAGTGCATGAGTCCGGCCGCCGGCCACACGGACAGCGACGTGCCTATGACCAGAAAACGCTCGGCCTGTTCGACCAGATCGATCGCCAGATCCATGGCCGGCACCTCTTCACCAAACCACACCACAGCGGGGCGCAGTGCGGCGCCATCCGGGGCCTGATCACCGAGCGCGATATTGCGCGTGCCCAGATCAATTTCGACCGAGGGGTCGCACTCGCTGCGTCCGCGCATCAACTGACCATGCAGATGCAGCACCCGCGAGGAGCCGGCACGCTCGTGCAAATCGTCGACATTCTGGGTCACGATGTCGACCTCGAACTTGCGTTCAAGCTCGACCAGAGCCCGGTGTGCGGCGTTGGGTTCGACCGTACGCAACTGATCGCGACGCGCGTTGTAAAAGCGCAGCACGCGTTGCGGATTCGTCTGCCAGGCCTGCACGCTGGCCAGATCTTCAGGGCGTTGGCCTTCCCACAGGCCATCGGCATCGCGAAAGGTCGCAAGTCCGCTCTCCGCACTGATGCCGGCACCGGTGAATACAACGAGGCGTTCTTTCATGCGGCTGAGATGATGGGGCGGGGCCACCATGCTGGCTCAGTCAGGCTGGCGATACCAGCTGCGTTGTCTAGTTGCGTGGTTGGCCCAGCAAGGTGATGCGCCAGCCGGCTTTGTGCTGCCCCGGGGGTTTGGGCAGGGTGTACAGCGCGTCCAGCCCTGCATCGACATCGGCGCCGCTGTCCAGCGCGGCCAGTCCACCGTAGGGCGCCAGCTGTGCAGTGATCTGCGCGCGCGCTTCGGCATCCAACTCCCGCCAGGCGCGACGCAGCACCTGCAAACACCACACGCGGTAGTGATGCGTCAGCGTGCCATTGAAGCTCAGGCTGGCGCCGCGTGCGTTGAAGCGTTTTTTGCCGGCGGCCCAGGCGGCGGCATTCTGGCTGAGATAGGGCAGGTAATCGCCGCAGATGCGGGTCCACAGCGCCGCCCAGTGCGGCCCATCGGCGGCCAGCCAGCGGGGCGTGCTGGCCTGCGTGCGTGGTGCATTCCACATCCGCGCCAGCCATTCATACACGGCCGGTGCGCGTCTGCGCATGATTTCGGCTGGATCAGGGTCGTTGCCGAAATGGCGGAACATCGAGGCGAAATAACCATAGTCAGCCAGACTTGGCTGGTCGCCGAGCAGATAAGCGCGCTCGGCGAGCACGGCCTGAAGAAAATCCAGTTCCTGCAGGTACAGGTCTCGCACCGCAGCGGCGTTGCTTTGGTCCATGCCGTCACCCCAAAGCCAGGTGCGGCGCTGGCGATGAGGAAAGAACCAGGCCATCAGCGGGCGCGGGATGCCGGGTGGGCGCACCTCATCGGCGATTCGCCGGCCCAGTGCGCGCCGCGAGGCCAGCGGCTCCCAGCGCCACCACATGGCCGGGCGCCACAGCCATTCATCGGCATAGTCTTCGATCAGCGTCGCAAGAAAGGCCTGGGCCGGGTCGGGCGGGGTGGCCGGGTTGTCCGGGTAACGCTGCTCCAGCCAGCGGATTGTCGGCGTGGTGTCGAACAACCACAGATCGTCTGCGCTGTGCAGGGCCGGGACTTTTTTGACACCGGTGCGGGCGTACAGCATGTCCAGCGCCGCCGCATCGCCGGTGGCCGTGGTGTAGGCAATGCCCTTGTTGCGCAGATAGGCCTCCAGCTTGCCGCTGAAGTAGGAGATATCCATCTTGTACAAGGTGTACGGGGCATGCGGATCGTGATGG
Organism: Oceanococcus atlanticus; assembly: GCF_002088235.1. Classification (NCBI taxonomy): domain Bacteria; kingdom Pseudomonadati; phylum Pseudomonadota; class Gammaproteobacteria; order Chromatiales; family Oceanococcaceae; genus Oceanococcus; species Oceanococcus atlanticus. The sequence goes on along the minus strand of NZ_AQQV01000002.1, from coordinate 58,725 downwards.
CTCATGTGTTCATCCTGGCGATCAGCTGGTTGAAGGCCGCCATCGCCTCATCGCGCTCGACCACACCATCACGGATCAGCTGACGCATCCCCCAGAAGCCCATGATCAGCGACCAGCCGACCACCCGCGCGCGGGTTTCATCCATATCGAATTCGCGCTGGATCGTCGGTAGCCACAGTTCCAGGATGACGTCACGCAGACCGCGGCGTATGGCATCCAATTCGGCACTGTCTGCCGCGGTGCCGTTGATCAGTTGCCACAAGGCATCACCGCGGCCTTGTGGCAGATCCAGGCTGATGGCTTCAGCCGCCGCAATGGCCTGGGTCAGATTGTTGGGGTGGGCCGCCACCGAATCGTGGGTCGCTGCACGCACCTCTTCAAAGATGTGTTCAGCCGTTTTGGCCAGCAAGACCTCGAGGCTGGAAAAATGCTGGTAGACCAGCTGGCGGCTGGTGCCGGCCTGCTCGGCCAGGGCACTCATGGATAAGGCCGTCCAGCCTTGGGTTTCGACAATATGGGCTGCGGTTTCAAGCAGGTTCTGCTGACGCTCGGCGCGACGCAGATAGGCCCGTTTGCCGGATGCAGGTTTGCTAGAAGTAGACATTTTGTAAATATTACCCCTGCTTGGGTGGGGCGTCGATAGCTTTGGCCCGCGCCAAAGGCGCGTATTGCGCGCGCCCAGTAGGGCCAGGGTGGCCGAAAACGACCGAAACACGGGGGTGGGCGAGATTCCCTTTGCCATGGCCAACTGCTCATGTATACTTCGCCGCCTTCGCGCCCGTAGCTCAGCTGGATAGAGTACCTGGCTACGAACCCGTAGGTCATTGGGATTTGGTGCAACCGTTTAACCAGCGGATAAGTGGTCAAGAGTAGTAAATAACGCGCCCGTAGCTCAGCTGGATAGAGTACCTGGCTACGAACCAGGCGGTCGGGAGTTCGAATCTCTCCGGGCGCGCCATAAAAGACAAAGGGATCAACAGCTTATCGCGGTTGGTCCCTTTTTCGTTAGTGGGTTTTTTGCGCAGTCCCAGCATGGTCCCATAGCCATTCCAATGACCTTATGGGCGAAATCTAGGAGGTCATTTTGATGGTCGCTCTGGGACCAAAATGACCAACGAGCTTGGGTGTTATTTTGTGAACAGCTGATCCGAAATTTTTCTCTGGGACCAAATTGGGACCAAACTGGGACCAAACAAATTTTCAGCGTTTTTCCCAGACTGTCGATTTGACCACTTGTCAACTTCTGCTGACTTAAGGTCGCAGTGGTTTAAGTTCACTGGTTGCAAATTGAGCAAGCATGGTGAGAGTTGAGAGAGAGTGGGCTTTCGAGGCTGTTTCCATGTACTTACCCACAGGAGATGCGACTCGAAGACTGCGGAAGGTTAGAAACGACCCAAAGCTGAAGTTCGTGCCTTCACTACGATGCGCCCGCTTCTCCCAGCAGCCGACATTCCCACCAACAAACCTTCGCGATAGCCATCAGCCCAGAATTGTCTGCGGTCCCGGCGTAGAATCAGATCGAAAAGCCTAACTAACGAACGTATTTGGGGCCGCGCCGATCCGGGGGAGGGGGAGTCAATGCATATAAAGTTCGTCGAAATTGCCAATTTTCGAAAGCTATTATCGATTCGGGTCGATCTTGCCGAAGCGACGACATTGTTTGTCGGCGCAAATAACAGTGGCAAGACCTCCGCGATGCTCGCCCTGCGCCGCTTTCTTGCGCCGCGGCGCTGCCCCTTCGAGATGAACGACTTTACGCTCTGCCACTGGTCCACCGTCATCGACATCGGGAAGAGCTGGGCCGCGGCGCGCGACCAGGAAGAGGTTGTCGATCTCGTCATCGAACCGTGGCTGTCAATCCTGCCGACGCTGGATCTCTGGCTCCACGTCGAATCAGGGGAGATGCATCATGTGCGTGACCTTATTCCGACGCTCGACTGGGAAGGTGGCAGTCTCGGCGTCCGTCTCCGCTATGAGCCAAAGGACCTGGAGCTCCTCTATAAGGATTTCATGGGAGCGCTCGGTGATGCCGAAGAGATGCGTGAAGCTGCAATTGCCGCAGCGGCGGTCGATCATCCGGACGCCGACCCGCCGCCGGCGCCACCCAAGCTGACGATCTGGCCAGAAAATCTTGTCGACTTCCTCAGCAAACGCCTGTCGACCTACTTCACGGTTCAGGCTTATCCGCTCGATCCAGCCAAGCTCGTGGAGCCGGACAAGTCTCAGGCCCGTCCCCAGCTCTTGCCGCCTACATCACTCCCAATTGGAGTAGATGTCTTGGCCGGCCTCATCCGAGTGCACGATATTCCGGCACAGCGCGGATTTGGTGAGGAGCAGTCGTCACAGGAGGACGAAGATACACAGTCGGCTGCGGCAGGAAGCCGCCTTTCAGACCAGCTGAAGAGCTACTACGCTAAGCACCTCGACCCTACGAAGGGCCCCGACCCCAAGGATCTTGGGGCTTTACAGGCGATCGAAGCAGCGCAAGATGCATTCGACAAGCGGCTTGCCGAAAGCTTTGAGGCCGCTTTTACCGAAGTCGAGGGTATGGGCTATCCGGGCGTGACCGATCCCAGGCCACGGGTATCGACTCGCTTGAAGGCGATCGACGGTCTCAATCACAGCGCAGCCATTACGTTCGAAGTCGACGTGATCGGGGAAGACGGGAAGATGACGCCGATCCTGCGGCTGCCCGAAGCAAACAACGGCTTGGGTTATCAAAACCTCATCTCGATGATCTTTCGCCTGATGAGCTTCCGCGATGCGTGGATGCGCGTCGGCAAGGCCTCAAAAACGATCGCGGCGGACCATACCGAACCACTCCATTTGGTGTTGATTGAGGAACCTGAAGCACACCTGCACGCCCAGGTGCAACAGGTATTCATAAACAAGGCCTATGCTGTCCTGCGGGCCCACGAGGACCTTGGGGATAATCCGAAGCTTCGGACCCAACTAGTAGTCAGCACACATTCAAGTCACGTTGCGCACGAAACGTCTTTCTCGTGCCTTCGCTACTTTCGTCGTCTCCCGGCTGGTATGGCCGCGAAAGTTCCCGTTTCGACGGTGATAAATATGTCAGAAGTCTTCGGGGCGAATGGCGAAACCGAGCGCTTCGTCACCAGGTACCTGCGTGCACAACACGCCGATCTGTTCTTCGCCGACGCTGCGATACTTGTGGAAGGGCCGGCAGAGCGAATGCTAGTCCCGAACTTCATCCGGGCTCGCTATGACGAACTAAACCAGTGTTACATCACATTGCTCGAGATCGGAGGGAGCCATGCTCATCGGCTGCGGCCCTTGATCGAGCATTTGGGCCTCCTGACACTCGTTATTACGGATATGGATACCTTGACGGGGACCGGCGGAACTTCGGTCCAGCCCGCAAAGGGAGCCGGCCAGAAGACTAACAACGCAACGCTGAAAACGTGGCTTCCGGGAACGGACGAAGTCGACGCACTCATTGATGCTGACGATGATGCGAAGACTCGTCGCTCCGACGGTGATCCGCTCTTTGCAGTCCGCGTCGCCTATCAGGTGCCCTTGGAGGTGACGCCTCCTGGAGCTGGCGGCCCTGACACCGCGTTTCCGTACACTTTTGAAGATGCACTAGCGTTCGAGAACATCAGGTTCTTTGCCGAGCTTGATGGGACAGGGCTGGTGCGAAAGTTCAGGGAGGCGATTGAAGCTGGGGGTGGCGTCGCTGCGATTGGCAATCTAATGTACGAAGCGTTGAAGAATGGCAAGAAGGCCGAGTTTGCTCTCGACGTGCTTGAGGCCGACGGGTTCGATGACTTGGTCGTGCCACGATACATCGCTGCAGGCCTGGAATGGCTACTCGCGCAGCTGAAGAAGAAGCAAGTCGAAATCCTGTCCGAAGTCGAACTTTCACAGCCGAATGTGCCGCAGCCTGAGCGGGTCGTGTGATGAGCGCTGCTGACGATCTCCACGACGCCGCAGCCGATGAAATGATTGTCGGTTGTTTGGATCTCGCCAAGCCGCGCAGCTTCTTCCTCTACGCCGGCGCAGGATCAGGAAAGACCCGCTCACTCGTCGAAGCTATTCGAAAGGTTTGTGAACGACAAGGCCGCGATCTGTCTTTGAGTGGCCAGAAAATCGGTGTGATCACCTACACCAATGCGGCCTGCGACGAAATCAAACAGCGCTTGGAATTTGATCCTCGCGTCGAGGTATCGACCATCCACGCTTTCGCGTGGTCTCTGATCTCTGGCTACGACAACGATATCCGGGGATGGTTGGCTGGTCGGTTGCTTCAGGACATAGCAGAGTTGGAAGAAGCGCAGGCCAAAGGGCGCGCCGGTAGCAAGGCGGCTGTTGATCGCGCTCGTTCGATTGAGAGCAAGCAGCACCGATACGAAAGCCTTGGATCAATCATTCGCTTTGTCTACAGCCCGACTGGGGATAACCGAACACGCGATTCCCTGAGCCATGCCGAGGTTATCGCGATGACAGCCGATTTTCTCGCCGGGAAGCCCGGCTTGCGTCGCCTCCTCGTCACGAGGTTCCCTTTGCTGTTGATAGACGAGAGTCAGGATACGAGTCGCCAACTCATGGATGTACTGCTTGATGTCGAGGCGGTTCACCGGGAGCGGTTCTGTTTAGGGCTCTTCGGCGACATGATGCAGAGCATTTACGCCGACGGTAAAGAACGCTTGGCCGAAGCAATCCCAGAAGCCTGGGCCCGGCCGCATAAGCGCATGAACCATCGTTGCCCGACGAGGGTAGTGGAACTAATCAATCGCGTCCGAGAAGACGGCGATGGCGAACAGCAGTTGCCACGGAGCGATGCAGTGGCGGGAACCGTTCGCCTTTTCGTCGCCCCGCAGGGGGCGAACAAACCAGAGACGGAAGCTGCTGTCGCCCGCAGGATGCGGGAGGTCACAGGCGACGTGGCCTGGATCGAAGATTCCGATGCCACAAAGATATTGGCGCTTGAGCACATGATGTCGGCCCGGCGTTTCGGGTTTGATGCGTTCTTCGGCCCGCTTTATGCCGTCGAGCGGATTAGAACGAGCTTGCTGCAGGGAGCGGGGGCAGGGATCGGCTTTTACACCCGCGAAGTTCTGCCACTTATCGAAGCGCTTCGCGCATCGGATCGTTTCGCTATCGCGTCGATTGTTCGTAAGACATCGCCGCTCCTCGATCGCAAGTCTCTGGAGGAGGCTGGCGAAGACCAGGCGTCGGTGCTCGCCGCTGCAAAGGCCGCTTGCGATGGCCTGCTGGAGCTGGTTTCGGGCGATGCCGTGCCCACTGCGCGAGAGGTGCTGCGCTATATCGCCGAGAAGCGGCTTTTCACAATCCCGGATGTGTTGATGCCATTTGTAGCGCCGGACGCGCCCGGCGAAGAAGGCGCTGCGGGAGACGAAGAGGAAGAGCCGAATCCCAAAACTGAACTCGGCGGGTGGCGGCAGGCACTGGAAGCGTCACTAGACGAGATCGCGCGATATGATCGATATATTCAAGGGGCATCCAGCTTCGACACGCATCAAGGCGTAAAGGGGCTGGAATTCCCACGCGTCATGGTTATCGTGAGCGACGAAGAAGCACGCGGCTTCATGTTTTCCTATGACAAACTGTTTGGCGCGAGAGGCAAAAGCGAAACGGATCTGAGGAACGAGGCAGCTGGCAAGGAAACATCCATCGACCGGACCCGCCGGCTCTTCTATGTGACCTGTAGTCGAGCCGAGAGAGGCCTGGCGGTGGTTTATTACACAGACGCGGTCGAGGCCGCGCGGGCTGTGGTAGCGAAGCAGGGCTGGTTCTCCGATGAGGAGATCGAGATCATTGAGTAATCAACCGAACGCTTGCCCGAGTGCTTAGGTCGCCCATTTGGTGAGTTCATCACGCGATTCCCAAGAAAGGCCTGGGTGATCAGAATGACTTGCCCAATCGCCCTTCTTGGATGATGTCGAACACGCTTCCCGTCCAGGTGACCGACAGCTTTCGACTGTTGTCCGATTTTGCAGTTGTGTGCCACCAAGGTCGGCTACTGGCCGGTCGCTGCCAAAGCTCGAGTTTTTTTATCGACTTAGTTGGAGCTTTTGCAACCTGTCCGTACTGAGATTTCAACCCATTGTTCTAAGAAGCATGCGATCCTGACTGCCCATCGGTGAAAGAACGATGCCTTACGGTGTCGTGAAAGTTGCCGCCTTTCAGGCGACCTGCGGGAGCGTTTCCTGCTGATAAGACAGCGCGTAGTCGCGCAATTGGAAATCACGCAGACGTTTCTGTAGATGGGCAAGCGACCAAGGCCAGGCTGCGAAATTGCGGCCGTTGCTATCCAGGTAATAGCTGCTGCAGCCACCGCTGTTGAAGACCGTACCTTGCAGGTGCTTCTGCAACTTGCGGTTGTGCGCGCGGATAACTTCGGGTTTGATGCTGAACCGACTGATCCCCATGTCCCGCATCTGCTTGACCCCGTCCACGATGTATTCCAGCTGAGCTTCGGCCAGACGAAAGAAGGAGTCATAGACCAGGACATTGGGGCCCAGCACTATGAAGGCATTGGGGGTGTCGGCCATCGTTGTGCCCAGATAGGCCTCAGGCGAGCTGTCCTGCCACAGCTCTGACAGACGTTCTCCCCTAGCATTGATGATGCGGCGTCCGATGGGCGGGTGCGAAACATCGAAACCGGTTCCCCAGATGATCACATCCACCTCGCGGCGGTCGCCGTTGGCCGCAATCACTGTATTGCCGTCGACCCGCTCCAGGCCATGCGGAATCAGCCGGGTGTTGGCAGCCTGCAGCGACGGGTAGTAGTTGTTTGCAAACAGGATGCGTTTGCAGCCCAGGGTGAAGTTGGGCATGACAGCCTGGCGCAACACCGGATCCTTGATTTGCAGTTTTAACAACTGCTTCGCCGCCTGGCTGACGGGCCTGAGCGCAGCCGGATTGCGCAGCCCGAAATTGATCAGATTGAGCGAGCTGGCGACCGCCTCCCGCCAGGCCTTCTGAATCACCGGCAGCCGTTCCACCAGCCGTTGCCCTTTCTTGCCCAGGGGCATATCCGGTTTCGGCAGCACCCAGGGCGCGGTGCGCTGAAAGACCGTCAGCTCCTTCACCAGCGGCTGGATCTGCGGCACGAATTGAATTGCCGAGGCGCCGGTGCCGATCACGGCTACACGCTTGCCGCGCAGATCGAGTTCGTGTTTCCACTGCGCGGAGTGAAACATCTCGCCCCGAAATCCATCCAGGCCGGGAATCTCTGGTGTCTGCGGCTGGGTAATCGGACCGGTGGCAAAGATCACCGAGCGCGCCAGATCCTGCCCCTGGCTGGTTTCCAGCACCCACAAATGTCGGCTTTCGTCCCAGCGCGCGGTGTCCAGCGCGGTGTTGAAACGAATCAGGGGCGCGATGTCATAGTCTTTGCTGACCTGCTCCAGGTAATCCAGGATTTCCGGCTGACGGGCAAACAGATGGCTCCAGCGGCTGCTGGGCGCAAAGGAATAGGAATACAGCGCCGAAGGTACATCGCAGCCGCAGCCGGGATAAGTGTTCTCGCGCCAGGTGCCACCGACCCGATCAGCCTGCTCGATGATCTTGAAGTTGTGAACCCCCTCGCGCCGGAGTTTGATCGCCGCCGCCAGACCGGAAATCCCGGCTCCCACCACATAGGTGTCGTAAATCTGCGGCGTGGTCATCTTGGCGTTTTTTCTGCTGGGCATGCTGAGTTTCCTGGTTCAGGGCCGAAGTATCGGCGGGGACATGGGACTGGCCGGCTGGATTCAGGCTCGCACCGGCGGCACGAATTCGCGCACCAGATACGGGGTCAACAGACCGGTCTGCGGGTGCAGGAGCTTGTCCTTGTAGTAATCCAGGTACGCCGTGGTGTCGTGATCATTGGGATGAAAATCCGGACGCAGATAATCCATGACGTGGCCCATCGTGCTGCCGAACACGCCATCTTCGCGGCCCGCCAGCAGCTCCAGGCTGAAAACCACATCCTTCCAATAGGCCGGGCGCAAAGCGTTGCTCGGCTTGCGGATCAGCGGAATCACCGAACCGGCCAGCGGCACCAATACCATGATGATGATGGTGGCCATCACGAAGCCTGAGACACGTAAGGAATAACTGCCGGAAAGTTGCTGAAAGGCATCGTATGCGATGTCTTTGTGCTCGGATTCCTCCAGCATGTGCCACATCCACAACGCGCGCTGTTTTTCGTCGGGCGACTCGAAAAACACCTCTTCGTGTTTCATCATGTATTCCGCCACCACCGCGGTGAAATGCTCGATGCCAGCCATAAGGGACAACTGCATACGGTTGGGCAGCCTCTTGAGGCCGTACTCGAACACCTTATCGGCCAAAAATCGATACAGCGGTACCGGAAAACGGTGCTTGGCAAGCTGATCATTGAACTCGTTGTGCATTTTGGAGTGGATCGCCTCCTGACCAATTAGCGCGGTCAGGCGCTGCTTCATCTCAGGATCCTTCACGAACTGACGGTGGTAGCGAGCGGTATCGATGACCAGGTCCTCGCCAAAGGTCAGAAAGATCGACAGGGCTTCGAATATCGCGGATGCAAACTCGGTATTCCGATACATCTTGGGGTCAAGGTCCTTGGCATCGAACTGAAAGTCCATATGCCGAACCGGCACTTGAAGATTGACACCGGGGTTTTGTGTCGTCATAGCTGCGCTGGCTGCGGATTTCATCAGATGTCATCTGCCTTGTTCGAGTGCCTGTGGATATCGCGCGACCGCCGGAGCGATCGTTTCGACCACTATGTGATGACACCAAGCGTCTGCGTCAGAGAATTCCGGCCATTAAGCTTGTGAATTCAGGCCAGTGATGCGATGCAGCAAATGTGACGGACACATTGACCAGGGTAGGGTTGCTGAGGCGCGGTATTTGCACCGCCCCAAGCGCCATTTTTGATGGCGCCCAGGTCAATTCCTCACTGTCGATACAAGGGCAGCACTTACTGGTTTTCGGTCTGCTCAAGCAACGCCTTGCGATAGCTGCTTGGCGTATGCCCAGTCCAGCGTTTGAATGCATGGGTGAATGTGGCGGGATCTTCGTAGCCGAGACGGGTTGAGATGTCCTGCAAGTCCAGATCGGGGTTAAACATCAGTCTCTCGGCTTCTGCGCTCATCGCGACTTGCAGCAGATTGCGATAGGTGGTTCCCAATGCATTGAGCTTACGCTTCAAGCTGCGCTCGGACAGATGAAGACGTTTGGCGACATCATTGACGGATGGAAATCCGTGCTCGCTGGGTTTCAGCAGCTCCTCGACGCGGCGGAGGAGGTTTTCCGGACTATCACCCAGTGCGGAAAATTCACGTTGCGCATCGCTCAGGGCTTTTTGCTTGGCGCGTGGGTCAGCGAGCTGTAGCGGCTCGTCGAGGTAGGTGGAGGGGAAGAGGAGCATGGCCGATTCCTGGTCCCAGCGAACAACTGGTAATCGAGACGCATAGTCTTTGAAATAATCGGGTTCCGGCCAGGGCATGTGTATTTCACAGTCTGGTGCTCGCCCTCCAGTGACGAAGTTTTGATGATTCCAGAGCAGGGTAAGGATGGCTTCAACACAAAAAGCTCTGAATGGCCCTAGTGGCACATTTTCCACCAAGCGAAATTCCACATGATCGCCCTGCTGCTTGGTCTCGAACTGTATGGCCCCCCACAGCTTGTCAGCGTATTGGATTGCGACTTCTCCCGCTTCACGCAAGGAGCCAGCGCTCATGACGGCATAGCCTACGGATCCATGCGAAGTGATTTTGAGATGCAGACCCAAGTCAAAACCAAAGCCAGGACGTTCGCTCAGGCGGAGCATGTTCATGCCAAACAGGGTGCATTGAGTAAGAGGGACGCGAGCGTCGACGTTGTGCAGCAGGGTCGAACTTATGCCCGTTCCAGCTAGCATCTGAGATTCGCTGATACCCCACTGCTGGCCCAGTTCCACAATTTGAAGCAGGTAGTGGGAGGGAAGTGCGGCACCTCGCACCATGGAGTTGCTGTTGCTCAATGCATGCTCTGGCCTGAATTCGCAAGCATGATGGCATAAATCGGCTCACCTTATCTTTCGTGGGGGCCGGATATTGGGCGTATATGAAAACCTAGAGATTGCCTGTGCCTTCACCTATGTCACCGCAAGCACCGGAAATGTGTACGCCAGCGAGCGAAGCCGTCCACGCGCAAGGTGAATCACAGTTGCTGGGGCTGCAAGCACTGGAACAGTCAATGGTTCGGGCTGTCGGCGTAGGTTTTTTTGAACTGAGCCCAGCCGATTTCGACATCTATCGTTATGCGATACGCCTGGCGGCATTGGAGGCTTTTGTCCCCGCATCCGCAGCGGGTTCCCTTCAGGATGCAGTCAAGCTTGATCAACAACTTCTCATGCCTTTGCGCAAGGTGCTGTTGGGCCACCTAAATCTGACTCAGACCAATGGTGCGCGGGCCAGGCAGAAGCGCCTCTCCGAGTACGCCAGGCGAGTGACTGGCGCGCTCAGCGCCACCCGTCAATCTGTGCTGCGTCAGCATGCTCAGGACTTCAGTGATCTCGAATTGGACGCGGAGCTTGAGCAGAAGAAGCTGGTTCTGGCTGCCGGCGGTGGCGGCGGAGCCGGCTATGTCTACTTGGGTGCCTTGGCCCGCCTGCAACAGGACAATCTGGTGCCCGACTACATTGTGGGTTCGTCGATTGGAGCATTCATTGGTGCTCTTGTCGCCAAAACCAGGAATCCAGATTACGCCAGCATTCTGGAAGACTTTAAGGCCCAATCATTCGAGTCAGCGTTTTCCCTGCCAGGAAAACCGGCGCGCTACAGCCTGCCCGGGCTAATGCGTTTGCACATGCGGGATCTGATCTCGGTGATGTCCGATGCCGATGGACGTCAACTGAGGCTCAACGATCTCGAAATCCCGTATGACCCTGTTGTAGGTGGCGTGCGCCGCTTGCGCATTCGACCGTCGGGTCCACGCAAGTTGCCGCGAGCTGCAGGGCGGCGGACGGCCTTGGGTACGCAGTTGTCAGGACAGATCTGGCGGCTGTCGACGCTGATCACGCCCAGTCTGCTTGATGAAATCGTACTCGGGCGAGACGACTTGACCGCTCAGCTGCCGGTGATAGAAGCCATGGGGTTCTCGGCTGCCATTCCTGGTTTTTTGCATTTCCATCCGTGGCAGCGTGAGCAGGCAGGGCGGAACATTCTGCGGGAGATTTGCCGCCAACGTGATCTTGTCGCCTTGATCGATGGCGGCGTGGTGAACAATGTCCCGGCTCAAATTGCCTGGCGCGGTGTTCGAGCCGGGCGAATAGGGACGCGAAATGTGTTCTACCTCGGGTTCGACTGTTTTCGTCCACAGGCTCATCGCAAGCACGCCGCGCTGTGGCCAATAACCCACATGGCCCAGTTGCAGATGCCGGTCAATCGCCCGTACTTCGATTGGCTGATTCAGTTCGGACCGACCCTGTCACCGGCCAATCTCATTCCTACTGCAGCGGATTTGGATCGGTCCTGGCAATGGGGCTGGGAGCAGATGGGCTTACAAATGCCGATGTTCACTCTGGCGCTCAGCCCGATTGAGCGTTCGAATTTGCCTTGGGTTCGGCCAAGCTCCGGTCGAGTTCCTCGCCATAGTAAGAAGGTGTCTGATCTGGCTGTTGGATAGCGCTCAAAACTCGGATTGGCCGATTGAATCGCGGACCATGGGTTCTGTTTGCCGTCACGGTTCGCGGGTAGGCGCAAAGAACTGGACGGGCTTATTCGGAGACTGACCAGCACAAATCATAATTGCTGGACAAGTACATCACGTTATTGGACAGCCGACGTTCAGTGATCGCGCGACTTCGTCAGCATCCAGAACATTCCAGCCGTCAGCTCTTTCTGGCGTTCAGTGATAGTCGTCTTCAAGTTGGTGGCGAACAGCGAGAATAGTGACGGTAGATTCGCCTTCGATTTCAAATAGCGCAACGTATCCCGATGCACCAAACGGAATGACCAGTTCTCGGATGAATGGGTCGCCGCCTTCTGCCTTTCGGCATGAAAACGGAAATTCCTCTAGCACCCTCCACGCATTATCAATGGTGTTAAACGCTCTATCCGCAGCTTGAGGATCGTTGTTCGCCGCGAACTCGTAGAGGCGTACCAAGTCATTGCTCGCTTCGGTGGTAAATCGAACCTTGAACGTCACCGTTGTCCTGTGGCCTTGTCGCGCACCGAGCGGAGCCGATTCATGACTTCGTCCTTGGAGACATATTCACCAGTGACCCGCGCCTTGTCGCGTGCAGCTAATCCACGAGCAATGAATTCTCTCTGGAATTTGCGGCGCTCGATCTGTCTGCGAACAGATTCTTCGACAAAGCTGCTCAGGGTTTCCCCATCATTCAGGACACTTTCCGCATCGTGACGAAAATCCGGGGTCACACGTAGCGCCGGGATTGTTGCTGACTTCATCGGCAAGCCTCTGCATTACATTTGCATTACAGTCTACGCCGGAGCCATCGGCAAGGCAACTTCTGTCTGCTTTGCGCCCGCCTCGATCATCCATTTTTCCAGGCCGACCGACCGGTCATGGCACGTCTGAGGCGTAGCCGGTTTCCAGCGACAGTCCGGTGTGAGACAGGTTGCTGCCGTGCGCGGGGTGAAGGTCCGCTTTCCTGGTATGGCTATTTTTGTTGGTCGCAGGTCGGATGACTGCTACTGGCCGGTTGTATCCTTAGAGCAATGGGTAAGACGTGATCTTTCGAATTCTCGACTCGGAGAAATTCCTTGAAAAATAGGCAATGAATGCCTAATCTGTAGCTGGGCCATTACCGCCTTATCAGGCAAATGTCGACTGGAGTGCTATCAATGAAAGACATCGAAGCCCACATTCGCTACATCCGCGCCGTTCATTCTCTAACGGAACTGCGATTGGATATAGGGGATGATACGGCGATTCTGAAGGTTGGTAGTGACATTTCAGCCGATGGCTTGACGCTCGATTACCCAGGCTTCGGAAAATGTTATCTGGCAGTGGACTTCGCCCACCTGGAAGACGTGGAAGTTGGGGAAGGAGAATTGCCGGAAGAAATTCCGGCGGATGTCTTGAATGCCGCGATAACGGCGTCCTTTAATCAACTTTATGAGCACATAAATAATTCCGCAGATCATGTCGATGTGCGGGCAAACCATTGCCCCTGGCCGCAATATCTGCGCGAATTGTTGGGTTTGTCCGGATTGAGCCAGAGAGAAGCCGCTAGGCGTCTGGGAGTGAGTGAACGCATGATGCGCTATTACTTGAGTGAGGACTCGGAAGGTCATCGTGAAGCGCCATATCTGGTGCAATTTGGACTCGAAGCCTTAGCATTGGAAAAAGCCGCCTGAGGTCTATCAGTTGTCCGGTGCTCAGCCGCTGAGACTCATCGGATGTGGTTTCGTGCGGCAGGCACTTATAGGGCAGGCGTCAATATCCGGTCCCTGAGAGTCAGCTCTTTTGATTGAGTTGTTCAAGTTGCTTGCGGCTCGAGTGTATGTTGATGGCTGAAAGCAACATAGGCTCGCGGGTCAAATCCTCGTGAAGCTACTAGGCAGTTCGCCTAAGTGTGCCGCCTGAAAATGCTAGTTGCGATGGTTGACGGACGAATTTGAAGACTTATTGATTGCGCTTCTCATCGCGTGGAGAACTGAATCCGGACATCCATGCCTGCCCAATTCGGGCGCCCACAGGGCTGGCGGGGTGCACAGCCATAGCTATGATGACATTCGGCTGTATTTGGGCGAGATCGTCTGCAGTACGGCATCGCGTACCGCGCCCGGTCGCTCCATGGGCAGGAAATGGGTCGTTCCGGCGAGGGCGTTCACTTGAGCCATAGGTAGCATGGCGCGCAGGAGTTGGCGTGCCTTGGGCGAGAAGGTTGATGCGCGATCCGCAGCCAGCGCAATCACAGGACACCGCAGCCGACGGATGTCGGGCCAGGGATTGTGTTCGGTATGGGCGAAGGTGGTGCTTTCCCATTCGGGCGCGCAGGCCAGGCGAACGCGATTACCACTCTGCACGAGGCCATGCTGGACATAGGCTTCAAGCCAGGCCCTGGGCCAGGTTTTGAAGCCACCGCGGCCACAGTAGTTGTCAAGTGCTTCGGCATGCGAGTCGAACTCCCGGCGCCGGCGTGCCGCGCCAGCGGCGAGTGAGAAGCGGTACGACTGGCGAAGCAACTTCGCCAACCATAACTGCCAGCCCCGCCAGCGATCCATGATCACGGGTTCCGCTAGAATCAGGCCCCGCACCATCTCTGGCCGCCGGGCCGTGGCCATGATGCTGGTGGTGGCGCCGATGGAATGGCCGGCCAGCCAAACCGGCTCATCCAGGCTCTGTAGCCAGGCGGTGAGGTCCTGGTAGTAGGTTTCCCAGCCGCGGAATGTCGCCATGTCCGCCGCCCCGGCGCTGGTGCCGTGGCCGCGCATGTCCCAGGCCAGCACGTTGAATCGCGCGCCAACTCGTCGAGCAGCGGCTGGTACAGGCGGCCATGGAAACCCGTCGCATGGGCCCAGTGCAGGGTGGGACGCCCTGGTGTATGCGGCCAGCGCCACAGGGCGATGTCCCGGCCGTCCGGGGCCGTGAATCCGTCGCGCTCGATCACCTGGGGCGTCTCAGTAGGATTTGGGCAAGCCGAGGACATGTTCGCCGATGTAGTTGAGCAGCATTTCGTTGTTGATGGGCGCGATCTCCATCAGCCGGGCGGAGGGCCATAGCGTGATGATGTCGTAGTCCCGGTCGAAACCGTAGCCGCCGTGGGTTTGCAGCGCGGCCTCGACGGCCTTGACCGCGGCGCGCGAGCCCAGCAACTTGGCCATGTTGGCGTGGGTACCGGCATTGCCGCCCGCATCGAAGGTCGCTGCGGCCTGGATCATCATGAGTCGCGCGGCTTCCAGTTCGGCCTTGGCCTCGGCCAGCCGATGCTGCAGGGCCTGGTAGCTGCCGATGGGTACGCCGAAGGGTTTGCGCTCGTTGGCGTAGGCCACGGCCTTTTTCAGCGCGTAGTTGCCCAGGCCCACGGACATGGCGGTGACCAGCAGGCGTTCCGAGTTCAGGGCCTCGAACATGCCGGCCAGGCCCTGTCCCGGCTGGCCAATCAGGCGGTCCGCTTCAAGTTTGACCTCATCGAAAAATACCAGGTACTGACGCTCCGGCCAGCCGACGTCGATATTCAGGGGTTGCAGTTCCACGCCGGGCGCGTCGGTATCCACCACGAACAGCGACATGCCCTCGGTGCGGCGCTCGACCTCGCCCGCCTTTTGCGTGCGGGCGACCACCAGCATGCGGTCGGCGTCCGCCGCGCCGGAGATAAACACCTTGCGGCCGGTCAGCCGGTAGCCGTCGTCATCCTGTGTCGCCAGCGAGGACATCGCGAAACTGTTGGTGCCGGCGTCCGGTTCGGTAATGGCGAAGCACAGTTTTTCCGCGCCACTGATGGTCGGTTTGACGAAGCGCTCGATCTGCGAGGGCGTGCCCTGGCGGATGATCGGCACGCGCGCGAAGCCGGTCAGGAGCAGCATGGGCAGCACCAGTCCGGCCTCGGCCAGGGCTTCCATCAGCGCAACCAGTTCCACCTGGCCGCCGCCGACGCCACCCAATTCCTCCGGGATGGTGATACCGAGCAGGCCGTATTCACCCAAGGCTTCCCAGGCCTCCTGCGGGAAGCGGTGGTTATCGATGCACTCACGCATGTATTCCCGGCTAAAGCCCTCGCTCACTCTGCGGGCGGCCTCACGGACGTCACGCATGCGCTGGGCCACGCTGGCCTGGTCGAATTCAATTTCGGGTGCTGCACTCATTGTCTATCCTCCTCGTGTCACCCTTGCGGGGTGAACAGGTTGCGTTTGCCGTCGCTGCGCACGTGGCCGGCGCGGTTGAGAAACTCCTCGTCGGTCATGGCGTCGAGGAGGTCCGGGTCGGCGGGGGTGTTGGCAATGAATCGGCGGCCATCGTCCAAGCGGCCCAGGACAATGCCTTGGACCGGCCGGTCGTCACGGTCGTGCATGACGGTATAGGTTTCGATACGCCCGGCACCTTTGGGCTGCGCCGCAAGCTCTACGCCGGGGCCGGCGTCTATTTCGGCTTGCAAGTCGCACGCGTCGACCCGCCGCCAGCCGCTGGCCGGCGGCCGGCCTGCGTAGAGCCCCAGCGAATGCTTGCTCATGTACCAGCCCACGCCACTGACCATGGCGTTGGCATCCGGCTCGGCGCGGATGCGGGCCATGGTCTCGGCGATGGCGTGGGTGCAATAGTTGTTGCCGGGGCCGCCGTGGTAAGCCAATCCCCCGGTGACGGTCAGCGGCCGGGGGTCATCCTCTGCAATGTCCAGTGCGTTACGCGCCATCTGCACCGCACTGGGAAAGCAGCTATACAGATCAAGATAATCGATGTTGTCCACGGCCAGCCCGGTAGCCTCGAACAGGCGCCGGCCGCAGACGGCAATCGCCGGGGAGCGCGACAACTCCGCCCGTTCGCAAACGAACCAGCGATCGCTGGCCTCTGCCGCGGCCAGGGGATACACCCAGCGCCTGGGGTCGATCCCCAGGGCTCGGGCCTTGGCTGCGGACATCATCACCAGCGCGGCCGCTTGGTCCACCGCGATGATGGCGTTCATGCGCTTGGTATAGGGTGCGCCGATTATGCGGTTTTGCTGTGTGCGCTCGGCGATGTCACCCGCAGACAAGGGTTCGCGGCGCCAGGCCCCTGGATTGTCCACTGCGACGGCGTTAAACCCGGCATACAGCGCGCCCAGCGCCTGCCGGTGCGTGGCCGGGTCGTGCCCGTACTGGCCTCGGAGGGCCTGCTCGAAGAGCGGATAGATCTGGATGGGCAAGTCCAGCCCATGCCTTTGTTCGGCGACATTGGTCGGCTCACGGTCGTCGCCGAGCAGCCGCGGACCTGCGCCGGTTTCGGTGTCGATCACCCCGGACAGGCCCGCTCCCTTGCCGCGCATTTGCGTGGCCAGCGCCTCGCCGCCCGCAATCAGCGCACAATCGAGTTCGCCGGCGGCAATGCGGTCGGCATAGTAACCGACCAGCCATTGGCCCATATTGCCGCCGATGGGCGTGTAGAAGCGTTCGCCGGGGTCGATGCCCAGCGTTCGGGCCAGACTGGCTGGCGCATCGGGATAGGCCGGGGCCAGGATGTTGAGACAGGTCAACGACTGGATATGGCGCAAGACGCCGTCGATGCCGCAGTCCGCCGCCGCGGCCCGGGCGGCCTCGGCGATCAGGCCGATCGGTGTGCGCTGGTCATCGGGTTCGCGAGCGGTGATCTGGCCGGCGCCGACCAGCACCGGCGTGTTGTCATCAAGCGTCATTGTTGTTCCCTGGTTTTACCGTTGGGCACGGTCTCGAACAGCAGTTGCACGCGCCCATGGGCGACGGGTGTGCTGGCCCGGTCCTGCCAGCAGCTGACGTGGACCAGCGTCGTACGCCGGCCCTGGCGGACGATTTCGGCGGCGGCGTAGGTGGACCGCGCCCGCGCGGAACGCAGGTAGTCCACGTTGCAATCGAGGATGCGGGGGCGGCGCGCCCGTGCGTCGCGGCTTTGCGCGGCGATGCGCGCCGTAATCTCGATCAACCCGCCGATCGCGCCGCCATGCACGGCCGGCAACATGATGTTGCCTATCAGCGCATCGCGATACGGCAAATGGACTTGCACGCGGGTGCCGCTGTGCTGGACTTCGAGCCCAAGGTGCCGCGCGTAGGGAATACGCTCCAGCAAGCTCTGCCAAGTGGCCTGCGTATCGGCGTGCACATCCCGGTCGAGCGTACTCGATGACATTGGGTCGGCTGCCTCGCTCACACCGCATCGCTCCGCGAAGCCGTCGTCTCGAAATGTTTGCCTTGGGTAGCGCGCATGAAGGTGGCATTGCCGATAGCCACCGGCTCATCCAGTCCCTCGGAAAATACTGGGCAGCGCAGGAACGCAACGTCATCGGTCAAGTGATGACAGTGGGCGATGGCCACCAGGGCACGTTTGCTAGCGGCCGGCCGGAGGTAATCCATGCGCAGATCCAGCGTGGCTATGGGTTTCAACTCCCGAAGTGCGGCGAATACCGCCAGCCCGCAGGCCGAGTCCACCAGCGAATACAGCACGCTGGTACAGAGTTCCTCGGCTGCATCGTCGGCGCGCAATTCCGGCCCCGGCACCAGTCGCATGCGGACCTGGTCTGCTTCCATCGCCAGCACCTGCATCCCGAGATCGCGGCTGTGGGGCACCTGCTCGCCGAACTGCCGCGCCACAGCGACTGGATCATGGTCTGCCAAGTTGCCTGTACCGGCCATCAGCGCTGAGCCCTGTCCTGTTCCATCTCCGCCGCCATGTCGCCGCTCAGTGCATCGGGCGCAGCCAACAGACGCGGATAATGTTTGCGATAAGCCGCCGCCAGTTCGGTGTAGGGCAGATCGTCTCGCGGGCCGTGATCGGTCAGATACTGCATGTGGCGGCGCCCGGCGGTGTCGAACTGGTGCATGAGCGCATGCTCGCGGCCGTCGAATTCCAGTGCCTTGACGCCGAAGCGTTCGCACAGTTCGATGTTGAACGCCGGGGTGGCCTTGACCCAGCCCCCGTCCAGCCACAACTCGGTATAGCCGTGGTAGTAGAAAATGTCCGTCTGCATCAACGCCAACAGACGTTGGCTGGCCAGGTGATTTTTCACATCCGCCAGGCCGATGCGAGCGGGGATGCCCGCGGCCCGGGCGCAGGCTGCCAGCAACACGGCCTTGGGTACGCAATAACCGCGGCCAGCGTCCAGCGTTGCGCTGGCGCGCAACCTGTCAGGCTCCAGCGAAAATGCATAGGGGTCGTAGCGGATTTCATCGCGGACTGCATAGTAAAGCCGGATGGCGCGCTGCCGGTCATCGCCTTCCCCGGCGCGGTTGCGGGCGAAGGCCTTGACGTTGGGGTGGTCGCTATCAACAAAATCGCCGGGGGCCAAGTACGCGCGGTTATCTACCTTCATGTGAGCGTTCTTTCGATTCAGAGGGGGGGGCACTCGCAGCCGAGCGGGACGAACGAAGCGAATGCCGATTTCAAGAAGTTCAGGTTAAGTAGACGTCGGGACGCCGACGAGGACATGTTTTGACAGAATGGGGGCATTTAAAGACACGCCCCGTGTTCTGGAGGCGGGCTAACCCGTACTTTGCCGATACTGCTCAGGCGGAACCCCGAACCAGCGCTTGAAGGCACGCCTGAAACTCGCGGTGTCGTGGTAGTTCATCAGCGCGGCAATGGCCTCGACGGACATTTGGCTATCACGCAAATAGTCGGCGGCCTGGTGGGACAGGATCTCCTCGCGAATTTCCCGAAAACCGCTGTTTTCCTGTTTGAGTTTACGCGCCAGGGTACGTTTGCTCATGAACAGGGCGGCTGCCGCCTCTTCTTCACAGAGCGTACCTGGCGGCTGGGACAGCATCATTTTCTTGAGCCGGGTCCGATAGTCCGGTTCACGGCTCTGAAGTCGAGCGAGCATGGACTCGCACTGCTGCAAGGCCAGGCCATAGTTTTCACTATTGGCAGATACGTTCGGCATTCTGCACAACGCCATAGGGAGTCTGAGCTTCAACTGATCGCAGCCAAAGTAGATGCGCCCGGGTAAATACGCCGGGTAGTTGGCTCGGTAAGCCGGCGCCTGATGGACAAAACAGGCCTCGGCCTCATCCAAGTGCCGGCCGGCGATAAATTCGCCGGTTGCAAAAAATGCCTTGACCGCCGTTTCCGCCAAGCAACGCGCAACGTCCTCATCCAGCGGTGCCTGGAAATCCAACAAGCATTCCATGTGGTCTTCCGCCTGTTGCAAGCGCAGGTGGATGAAGCTCGCACGCGTGGGCAGGAATTTGTGAAACGCCTGTAGAGCGGTGAGCAGGTCAGGGCTGCTGCAAACGGCAAACCCCATCGCGCCGTGTGTGGCCGGTGTCAGGCGCTCACCCAGCCTTAAACCGAAGTCCGGCTGGCCAGACAGCGCCAGCGCGTTGCGCAGAATATGGACCTGCTGGGCTGGCGTAAGCAGGCTGTCATCAGTCAGAAATTGTTGAGTGTCAACCCCGGTGCCACGCAACAGTTTGGGCAGTTGTCGCGCGGTAAGCCCAAGTTCACGGGCGATCAGCAGCGAGTAGTTTGACGGAATGTCGGCTTCGGGGTTTTGCAAGCCCGCCACCTGTCTGGTGAATGTCATACAGTTCCTCCACGCACCCGTCGAGTGTCTTTAAATGCCCCCATTCTGTCAACAAATGCCCTCCCCCGAGGGTCGGCACACAGTCACTATAAGTTGCAGTGAACACCGACAGGAGAAACGCAGTGGGCAAAATTACCTTTATCGAGCACGACGACACCGAGCATGTCGTTGAATTCAAGGCTGGCGCCTCACTGATGCAAATCGCCGTGGAGAACATGATTCCCGGCATTGATGGGGACTGTGGCGGGGAATGTGCCTGTGGCACTTGCCACGTGATCGTCGCGGACGAATGGTACGACAAGACTGCCACGCCGGGTGATGACGAACAGCAGATGCTGTCGATGACCCCGGAGCTGGCAAAAACCTCGCGTCTGGGCTGCCAGATTCAAACCACCGAGGCGATGGACGGCATGACCGTCCGTCTGCCCGAATTTCAGATGTAAGCACTGGAGGAAGCCATGTCAACAGAATTGCAGATGAGCGATGTAGTCCAGACCAAGCTGGTCAACGCCACATCCAGAGTGGTGCCGATGCACCTGCAGATCCGGACACTCAAGATGCTGGTGAAGGCAAAGAAGAAGGTTATCGGCCCACGGCGACCTCCTGTCCATTTCGTCGAAGCGCCCGTTCCCGATGTCAACACGTTGGCGCTCGAGGACATCGACACCAGCAACCCGTTTCTGTACCGGCAGGACCAATGGCAGGCCTACTTCAAGCGCCTGCGTGACGAAGCGCCGGTGCATTATCAGAAGAACAGCCCCTTTGGCCCGTTCTGGTCGATAACGCGCTACGAAGACATCCTGTTCGTGGACAAGAACCACGAGCTGTTCTCCTCCGAGCCGATTATCGTGCTGGGCGACTTTCCGGAAGGGATGCCGGTAGAGATGTTCATCGCCATGGACCCGCCCAAGCATGACGTGCAGCGCCGCTCTGTGCAGGGTGTGGTGGCGCCGCAGAACTTGAAGGAAATGGAAGGGCTCATCCGTCAGCGCACCGGGGAAGTGCTTGACAGCCTGCCTCTCGATCAACCTTTCAACTGGGTGCCGGTGGTATCGAAGGAGCTGACGGGCCGCATGCTGGCCACATTATTGGATTTCCCATACGAGGAGCGTCACAAGCTGGTTGACTGGTCGGATCGTATGGCCGGCACCACAGCAGCGACCGGTGGCGAGTTCGACGATGAAGACAACATGTTCGATGCCGCCGCAGACATGGCCTGGTCTTTTTCCCGGCTATGGCGCGACAAGGAGGCACGACGTGCGGCCGGTGAAGCGCCCGGTTTTGATCTGATCAGTCTGTTGCAGAGCAGCGATGAGACCAAGGACATGATCAATCGTCCGATGGAGTTTATTGGCAATCTGGCACTGCTTATCGTCGGCGGCAATGACACCACCCGTAACTCGATGAGCGGCGGCGTGCTCGCCCTGAATCAGTTTCCCGACGAATTCGCCAAGCTCAAGTCCAACCCGGAGCTGATTCCCAACATGGTGTCGGAAATCATCCGCTGGCAGACGCCGCTGGCCAATATGCGCCGCGTCGCCACGCAAGACGTTGAACTGCGCGGCCAGACCATCAAGAAAGGTGATCGCGTGGTGATGTGGTACGCCTCGGGCAATCGCGACGAGCGCAAGTTCGACAACCCGGATAACTTGATCATTGACCGCAAGGGTGCGCGCAACCATATTTCATTCGGCTATGGCATCCATCGCTGCATGGGCAACCGCCTGGCCGAATTGCAGTTGCGCATTCTGTGGGAAGAGCTGCTCAAGCGCTTCGACAACATCGAAGTCGTTGGCGAGCCCGAGCGGGTGCAATCCAATTTCGTGCGCGGCTACTCCAAGCTGATGGTCAAGCTGACGCCCAAACGTTGAGGCGCGGTGCAAACCAGTATGGCGTCCGAAAAATTCGATTATGTGGTGGTCGGCGGCGGCTCGGCCGGATGCGCCGTCGCCAACCGCCTGTCCGAGAGCGGCCGCCATTCGGTGCTGCTGCTCGAAGCCGGTCCAGAGAGCAGCCGCAACCCTTTCGTGAACATGCCGCTGGGCTTTCTGCAGCTGATGTTCAGCCGCCGCTTCAACTGGCAGTTCGATACCGAATCGCAGCGGCACATGCACGACCGTGCGTTGTTCCAGCCCCGGGGCAAGATGCTCGGTGGGTCCAGCGGTATGAACGCGCAGGTATACATCCGTGGCCATGCCTGGGACTACGACGAGTGGGCACGGTTGGGTTGCGACGGTTGGTCGTACGCCGACGTGCTGCCGTATTTCCGCAGGTCAGAACATTTCGAGCCGAAGGTGACCCCGGATGAGGCAGCCTTCCATGGCCGGGGTGGTCCGCTCAATGTGGCCGAGAGGCGCTATACCAATCCGTTGAGCACGGCATTCGTCGGCGCGGCGGCGCAGGCGGGGTACCGACGCAATCCGGATTTCAACGGTCATGAGCAGGCCGGCGTGGGTTTTTACTACGCCTACCAGAAGGACGGCGCGCGCTGTAGCAATGCGCGCGCCTATCTCGAACCCGCAGCGGGCCGTTCCAACCTGACTGTCCGCAGCAGCGCCCAGGTTACCCGCGTGCTGCTCGAAGGCACCCGCGCCACCGGGGTCGAGTATCGGGGCCCGACGGGGCTGGTGCAGGTCCGTGCCGAGCGCGAAGTTGTGCTCTGCAGTGGCGCGTTCAACACGCCGCAGCTGCTGATGCTGTCCGGAATCGGCCCACGCGAGGAATTGACCCGGCACAGCATTGAACTGCGTCACGCGCTGGAAGGCGTGGGACAGAATCTGCAAGACCATGTCGACGTGTTCGTGCGTGTTAAAGCACGCAGCCGCCAGAGCATCTCAATGCATCCGAGCTACTGGTTCAAGGGCCTGTGGGCGTTGCTGCAGTACCTGAGCGGCCGCCGCGGTGTGCTGTCGAGCAACGGTGCCGAGGCCGGTGGGTTCATCCGGTCCCGGCCGGAGGAGCCGATACCCGACCTGCAACTGCACTTCGCACCCATGCTGTACGCCGACCACGGGCGGGATCTGAAGACCGCCATGAGTGGCTACGGCTATGCGGTGATGATCTACGGACTCAGGCCATCGTCGCGCGGCCGCGTCGGCCTGCACAGTGCAGATCCATTCGCGGCGCCGCTGATTGATCCCAACTACATGGCCGAGTCCGCCGACGTCGAGCGGCTCGTGCGCGGGGTGCGCCTGGTGCGCAGCATTCTGGCGCAGCCGGCTTTCGCCCCGCACCATGAGGTCGAGATGTCGCCGGGGCCGGCACTGCAGAACGACGACGACCTCGCCGACTGGGCGCGGCGCAGCGGGGAGTCGGCGTATCACCCTGTCGGCACCTGCAAGATGGGCGTCGATCCGATGGCGGTGGTCGATCCGCGTCTGCGCGTGCATGGCTTGCAACGCCTGCGGGTGGTCGATGCCTCCATCATGCCCACACTGATCGGAGGCAACACCAATCAGCCGGCGACCATGATCGGCGAGAAGGGCGCGGCGATGCTGCTCGAGGATGCGGAGGCCAGTGGCGGCTGAGCGCCGTATGTGGTGTCGCGCGGGGCGGTTGGAGGCCCCACACCACGCGACCTGGGCTCGGTGATCCCGCGCATCAACTCATTGCTGACCGAGCTGGCCATGCAATACCTGGCCCACCATCCCGAATACGCCGCCGTGCCGAGATTGCCGGTCATCAGTTACATCGCCATCCATGGCGGCGTCGCCGTGGTGAAGCAGCACCTGGGCGAAGCCGACCCCATCGTCGGCTTTGACGAGCTGGCCGAGGGACTGGCAGACATGGTCGAAAGCCTTCTGCGCGTGCCAGCGTAACGCGCAAAACGCCAACGGCGCATCGGTGGATTTCCCAGTACCTGCCAACCTTCGTGTTTCTGGCTCAACACAAACGCTTCGCAGGCTTTGTAATGGCATAGTGAATTTGGCCATTCAATAGGAGACACTTTTGATGAGTGCACAGCTATTTGATGGATCAATGGCAAAACAGAGTCACCCAAGATATTCACCGGAGTTTCGGCTTGACGCTGCCCAGCTTGTGCTGGATCAAGGCTACACCGTTAAGAAGGCTGCTGATGCCATGGGTGTTGGCAAGTCGACAATGGGCAAATGGGTGCAGCAGCTTCGACGTGAGCGTCACGGGCAGCCTTTCAAAGGCAGCCCCATGACACCTGATCAAAAACGCATCCGGGAGCTTGAAAAACGCGTGCGTGACCTGGAAATGGAGAAAGACATTCTAAAAAAGCTACGGCACTCTTGATGTCCGACGAGATGAACGGTGAATCGCCCCGGGTAAATCGGAGACTGATTTGCTTGAGTCAGGCGGCCTTCGCCTGACCCTCCAGTTGCTCGTAGTATGCCACTTCGAATTCGACCGGCGGCACGTTGTCGATCGATTCCATGATGCGGCGGTTGTTGAACCAGTCGACCCATTCCAGCGTGGCGATCTCGACATCGTCCACTGTGCGCCACGGGCCACCAGGACGGATCAGTTCGGTTTTGTACAAACCGTTAATCGTCTCGGCCAGGGCGTTGTCGTACGAGTCTCCGACGCTGCCGACGGAGGGCTCGATCCCGGCTTCGCGCAGCCGATCTGTGTATCGGATCGACAGGTACTGCACGCCGCGGTCGCTGTGATGAATCAGCTGCCCGTTCTGATTCAGCCCGCGGCAGTAGAGCGCCTGCTCCAGGGCGTCCAGAGCCAGATCGCTTTTCAGCGAATTCGATACACGCCAGCCGACGATCATCCGGGAGAAGACATCCACAACGAAGGCCACGTAGGCGAACCCGGACCAGGTTGCCACATAGGTCAGGTCCGAGACCCACAGGGCATTCGGGCGGGACGCCGTGAAGTCACGATTGACTTTGTCGGCCGCCCGGTCGAGATCCTTGTCGACGATGGTCGTGAAGGTCGTCCGGCCGCGTACGGCCCCGCGCAAGCCCAGATCCCGCATCAGGCGCGCAACGGTGCAGCGGGCCACATCGAAGCCCTCGCGCCGAAGCTGACGCCAGACCTTTCGCACGCCGTACACCCGGAAGTTTTCGTCCCAGACTCGTTGGATCTCCACCTTTAGGGTCTCGTCCTGCTGCACGCGAGGTGGCGCTGTTTCCGGCGCCGCTTCGCGCGCCTTGTGCGCGTAGTAGGTGGACGGAGCAATCGGCAGCACCCGGCAGATCGGCTCGACTCCGTACTCCTGGCGATGATCGTCGATGGACCTCACCATCACTTCCCGCGGCGGTCGAGCTCCGCCTGGGCAAAATACGCGGAAGCCTTACGCAGAATCTCGTTCGCGCGGCGGAGCTCACGATTCTCCCGTTCCAGCTCTTTGACCCGCTCACGCTCGGCGTCTGTGCCAACAGGTCGCAAACCTTGGGAACGCTCAGCTTTCCGAACCCACTTGCGCAACGTCTCCGCTGTGCAACCCAGTTTCGGGGCTATCGACTGGATCGCCGCCCACTGCGACCCGTGCTCATGCTGATGATCCAGCACCAGCCGAACTCCCCGCTCCCGCACCTCCGGCGAGTACCTCACTTGCTTGCTCATGACTCCATCCTCTCAAGGTTTGGAGTCTCCGGGAATCCCGGGGCGGTTCAGTTATTTGCTTGATTCATTAAGACAGGCCGGTGGAAAATAAGGCAGGTCATTGCTTGTCTTGTCAGCATAGTTTTCTGAAGAAGTTGGACTCAAACGCCGCTGCAGGAAGGAGCGCATACTAGGGCGAGGTAAATCAATATTGGGCATGTCCTGGCCGCCTGCGCCCACTATGAATTGAGCTTTTAGGCCTTTCTCCGTGTGTTGAGCCATATCGCAATGCACTAGAAAGGTTTGATTGCCACTGGGAGCGATGAAGGTTCCTCGCATCGTCCGTCCACCTTCGGCCTCGAGGTGAAACATCCCGCGGTAGTACAAATAATGGGGCAAACCATGCAGCATCCACATATGACGGATTTGATCATGATTGTGCAGCACCACTGAAACTCGACTGCATGCAGGGACCCGCCATTCGTTGCGGTTGTAACCGAACACGCGTCCGGGTCTTGCCCATTGCCGGCCAACGTCCACAACAATTTCTACATCAGTAGAAATCGCTGAGCAACCATGGGGCAGACTATCGCCGGTGTTTTCCCCCATCACCATACCGTTGTCGTCCCAGACCATACGATGCCCAACCCCCTCTCCGGCGAATGCCAAATCAGCGAGCATGCCGAGTAGCAAGCAAACCACCGTCTTAGACTTGCTATGACGCCAGATGGATGATTTCAGAAGTGGGGCGGGGGAGGTGTGAGCACCAGTGATCACTGTGGAGAGCTGCGAAGAATTTCAACTTTTCGAAGATCGGCGAGGTCGTACTCTTCGTGGGCGGCATTTGAGATCGTTACTTTGATCTCGTGATGGCCCGGTTCGATGTCCGCTGGAACCGTAAGTTGATAGCGGGTTCGCCCGCCACCAACCATCGCTTTAAGTTGCCCATCGAGATAGAGGTGCCAATGATCGCCTGCGGTGTCTAGTCCTGAGGTTTTCACCTCGATCGTATATTTTTGCCCGGCTGTCCAACGGCTTAATGTGGTGGGCTTAAGGATCTCAATGGATAATCCTTCGGGGGCGCGTATGCTCGCCTGATCCTCACCAGCCGAGTGTGGATGCGACGTTGTTGTCGATGAGGCGGGTAGAGCGGTGTTGCTGATTGTAATAGCCAGCAAAAAAAGAAGAAATTGATTGCTTCTCATAAGGCGTTATCCATTAGTGTTGAGTGTTTTCATCGCCATACAGATGGGGTAGTAATTTCCCCCACACCGGGATCTCTCCGCGGTAGTAGGCTGGGTCAAAGAACATCTCAAGGCTACCGTGGGTTTTGGGCATCCCATTGGATTGAAGGTGGCTTTCATAGACAATCATTGAAACGTCACCCCCCGGATTAATACCGTTGGTTGTGACGGCGGGTTCGTGGTGGTCGTGCATCAGCCACACACCCTGTCCGTAACTATGTCGGCCATCGTCAGCGGTGATGAGATCTAAGTCGACTCTTTGAGCGGGGCCAATTGCAATCACATCTCTGGTGATGGGTTGGTCAAGTGGCACACCATCGAGATGTGTGACGGTGGGTTTGTGGCCATGAGGGTGCAGATAATTAGTGCTCGCACCTGAATTAAGCACCCGTAGTTTTATGCGTTCATTGGGTGCGACAACGACCAAAGATTCACGCAAACTGAGGGGGAACGAACGGCCATTGACGAGATAATAATTGGGGGTTCGCTCTGCAATCTTGTATTCGCGATTCATACGCTTGGCGAGTAGGGCAGGCTGGTCGGTTTCCTGAATCAAACTATGGAGGCGGTGATCCATTTCCTGATAGTGAAGATCAAACTCTCGGTCGTAGCTCTCGCGTGAAGCTGCGGAGCGATGGCGAACACGTCCGGCGCCAATGTTTAGAGTTTGTAAGCGATTATTGGGCTGGTTTTTCTCCACAACGATCATGCCGGCTAAGCCCATCAAGATGTGTGTCTGAGGTTGCACGTGGCAGTGATAGAAAAAGGTGCCAGGATGGCGTGGTGCCAGTCGATAGCGTTTAGCCTGCCCAGGCAGAACCGGCATCTCGCTCACCATGGGCACGCCATCATTACCGCTGCCATCGGATTGCAGAAATGGATGATCGATGCCATGTAAGTGAATGGTATGAGGGAAGTAGTGACTGTTCTCCAGAATGATTGTGACTTCATCCCCTTGTTCCACACGAATGACCGGAGATGGCAAACGCAACACCGCGTGGGCTTTATTACTGAGAAAATCAGTGGTCGCCATGCCGCGTGTTTTGGGCGAAAAAACCCACAAGCCCGGATATATACCCGGCGCGATTTGAAATTGAAGTGCAGGGGTTTCCAGGTCGGCTGAATGGCCATTCAATTCCGTAACCTCCAGACGAATTTCAATTTCATCCGGATCTCCATCAGAATCTAGATCTCGGCCTTTAACGATGGCATCTCGTGCAAGGCGTGTTTGCATTAAGGAGGCGATTGAGTGGTTGGTGCCCAGTACGGAGGCTGCAACCAAGTGCGGATCGTCGGGATGACAGGACGGGTCCGCTTCGATAGCGATCCCCTCAATCGTTTGTGCAAGGCGCCATTGGTCTGGAGTTTCCGCTTCGGGGCACGGGGATTCGATGGTGTCTGCGAGAGCGGGCGGCCTGGTTTCTTGCCGAAAAAATAGTGCCAAGGCGACGACGATACTAAACAGGCTGCCGAGTATGATTATTCCGATTAATCGGCCCGAAAGCGGCTTCAACATAGTTCAGCTCCTTTTGGACTGCAGCAGCACATGTTATCGGTGTTTGCGGGCAGATAAGTCGAATGATGATTTTAACTTCGCGGCGGTGTAGCGAAGGACGCTCGAACGCCGGGCCGTTGACGGGAGGGTGCCAGGGATTTGGTGGCGGCTAGGGGTCGAAGGATAATGAACGTGTTCGTTTTGGATGGCGGACAAAATCACATTGGCAACTTCATCTGGCCTTTCCATGGGCAAGAAATGACTGGTCTGTGGCAAAACGTGAATGTTGCTATGCCGGACCCGATGCATTAAGCGCTTGTGTTCGCTGTGTGGAAATGTTGAACCGTGTTCACCTGCCAGGATAATTAGTGGCTTGCCAACATCGCTAACGTGGCGCCAAGGTAAATCTTCGGTGTGCCCGAAGGTCTGCGCTTCCCAGTCGGGGGGGCAAGAAATCTCGTGTCCCGCTTTGGTCTCATGGAAGGCGAATGTTACGTAATCGTCTAGCCACTGATCGGGCCAGGAACGAAACGCTTGCTTGGCCCGAAAGTTTTGCAACGCCTCAGCATGAGAACCGAATTGGCGTCGGCGGCGCTTGGCACTGAGAGCAAGTCCGAAGGATTGGGATCGACGAGTCCATTTGGCTAGGCGGAGCATGAGCCGATCCTTCAACGGTAGCAAGACAGGGTCACAGAGGATCAAGCCATTGACTTTCTCAGGGAGTCGGGTTGCGGCAGCCAAACTGGTCGTTGCACCAATGGAGTGACCCACCAGCCAAGTCGGTTCTTTCAGATTGTAGAGGTAGGACGACAGATCTCGATAATATGTCTCCCAACCGAGTGCCAGATCATTCGTAGCAAGATGCCGGTTGATTCCATGTCCGCGCATGTCCCATGCATCGATATTCACCTTACCTTCCAGGCGGCGGAATAGTTCAAGATAGGTTAACGCGGAAAAGCCCGTGGCGTGGGCAAAATGGAGGTTGGGCAGGGCGGCGTCAATCGTGTTTGACCATATATTGAGGTCCGGTCCATCCCAAAGTTGAAATGTGCTTTTTTGGAAATTCACGCAGCTATGTCAATTGTGTGAGTAAGTGCATGCGACCAGTAGCGACTGGTCGATCTCGATTGCTCTGCCATGCTGTTGTTCTGACCGCCATGACACGTCGACCTTGGCGTATTAACTCTGCGGATGCCCATGTATTTTCAGTTTTACTACTTCGCAGGTAGTCAGACGTCGAGTCGATCAATTTAGGCATGCGCATCGCGTTGGTCGTCGCAGAACAAGCGACAATTGCAGTTATTTCCATTAACGCACCGATTGCTCCTCCATGAATGGCGGGAAGCAGCATATTGCCGACTAATCGCTCTTCAAATGGCATGAATACGCATGGCATCTGTTGATGCAACTCGGCCGTCAGGTTGAGGTGCTGCGCATACGGAATGCGGTCCAGTTGTCCTTGCCACTCCTGATACCGTTCGCGATTTTTCATATCGCACCCGCCTGAATGATCAATTGGCATTGTGTGCTCCTCTATCAACAGGCATTTCAGTTCGTCGTGAAGTTCCTAGCATAAAAACGGCGTTGCCGATGGCTATTGGCTCGGCATCTCGTTCTGTCGTAATCATGCAACGTATAAAGGCGATTTCCCGTGTCATGCGCAGACAGGAGCCAACGCACAATATCGTCTGATCACCGGGAGCCGGGTATAAATAGTCCATGCGCAAATCGAGTGTCGCAATCGGCATGGGTTCTTTGATATTCAGATAGGTCGTGAGTCCGGCGCATGCGTCTGCCATTGATAACAGAACGCTATTGAATATTTGCCCAGTTGAGGGGTCTCCCACAAGGGAGGCGGTCGGTGTGAGTTGTATGCGGCCTTCATTATTCTGGCTTGGCAAAATTTTTAGCCCTAAGTCCAGATTGTGTGGCACCGAGTTGCAAAACTCTTCGGCAATGTTCCGTATCGACTTAGGCTTTTCGACTATCTGTTCGATTTTCACATCAAATACCAATCTGTTTATCCGCTATGTGTTGACTAATACTAGTATATAGCGACACTAAACACAATATACAGCTCTCCGCCCACTTGGAGACACAAATGAACACAGGTGTAGCTAGTCAGCCCTGAATTATTCTTTTTTAGCGTCACTCATACCGCGAGAGTCGGTCGCCAGCTTCCATGACCGGAACCGTCCGCCACAAGTTGCTCAATTGCTGCCAACATCTAAGCCATTTTCTTGCAGCTCAGGATGCATGTGAAGGAGTGAAAAACATAATATATCAATGAGTTATGAGTATTTCAGGGTTGCTATGTGTTGACTAACATTAGCACATAGCGTCACTATGCGCGATACACAAATCGCTGCCCACTTGGAGACACAGATGAACACAGGCGTAGCTAAGATTGATTATTTCGTTGTATGGGCAACAGTGGGTTTGACGCTGCTTATGCCCGGAATCTGTTACGCAGAGGACGGAGGTGGAAGCAAAAATTCCGTGCCTCTCGAATTGGTCTCGCGTTTCTATATGACGGCGATGGGGACTGGAATTCAAACCGACAACGCTAGAAACCTCGATGAGACCGCAACCGGTTTTTCGCTTGGCTCGGGTTGGCAGATAAATGAACAGTTCGGGGTCGAGGGGTTCTTGCAACTCGACCAATATTCGGCTGAAGCAGGTTCGAATGCCGATGACGGCAAACTTGAATCATTGGGCATTAGAGCCGTGGTCTACCCAAATATGGGGAACCTCTACGGTTACCTCGGGTTGGGTTACGGCGAATATGAATCGGATGGAATAGATTCCGTAGGACATGAATCTGTGCTGTGGAGCCTGGGGGCAGGGTACGCGGCTGGACCGTTCTCATTAGGAATTTGTGATTTGTTCTTGCGTGCGGAGATTGGCTTTCGGGCGGATATGCACAGTGGGCGTTCGGAGACGGTCGCGCAGACCAACTCGTTCAATGAGGCCACCGCTCAGCTTGGATTCATTGTTCCATTTGGTGTTGCACCAGAAGTCGAAGACGCACCGGATGACGCGGATATCAACGTAGTGCCAGCAACGAGCAATCCTGACCTTGATGGTGATGGCGTCGAAAACCTCATGGACGCCTGTCCTGGTACTCCGTCAGGTGCCGAAGTCGACATGCTGGGTTGCGCGGTTTAGGGACGGAGCGAAGTGATGAATACCTATGACTATATCGTTGTTGGCGCCGGCTCCGCTGGCTGTGTGGTTGCTGAGAAGCTCAGTGCGGATGGGAACACGACGGTTTGTTTGCTTGAAGCGGGGCCACCTGACAAAAGTCCATTAATACATACTCCACTAGGGCTTGTGGGCTTAATTGGGCGTCCGACTTATAACTGGTGTTATGAAACAGAGCCCGAGGCAGAATTAAAC
Source organism: Oceanococcus atlanticus (assembly GCF_002088235.1). NCBI lineage: Bacteria > Pseudomonadati > Pseudomonadota > Gammaproteobacteria > Chromatiales > Oceanococcaceae > Oceanococcus > Oceanococcus atlanticus. The sequence goes on along the minus strand of NZ_AQQV01000002.1, from coordinate 26,909 downwards.
AATAGACGGTTGTTTTGGCCGCGCGGCAAAACGCTCGGTGGGTCGAGCTCGATCAACGCCATGGTCTACATTCGTGGACATCGGGCGGACTATGACGAATGGGCGGATCTTGGCTGTGAAGGTTGGGAAAGTCACCGGCTGTTAGAAATCTTTAAAGAACAAGAAAATAACGAGCGAGGTATCAGTGAGTTTCATGGTGTCGGTGGCGCATTGAACGTTGCCGATGGCATGTACAAGAACCCCCTGTCTCGGGCTTTTGTCGATGCTGCGTGTGAAGCCGGGCTGCCGCCTAATGATGATTTCAACGGGGCCGAGCAAGAGGGGGCTGGTTATTTCCAGGTCACACAGAAAAACGGTCGTCGCTGGAGTTCGGCCCGCGCGTTTTTGGGGCGGGCTGAAAACCGAAGGAATCTGACGATTTTAACCGGCGCGCAGGCAAGCCGGGTGCGGTTGGAGGGAGGGCGAGCTGTTGGTGTGGATTTGGTTGTCGGACGAACGCCACATCAGATCGAATGCCGCCGGGAAGTCATCCTTTGCGGCGGGGCAGTAAACTCACCACAGTTACTACAACTGTCGGGCATCGGCGACCCCGATGAGCTCAGTCGGGCCGGGGTGCCGGTTCTTCATGAACTGTCGGGTGTCGGGCAAAATCTGCAAGATCACCTTGATATGACCGTGATGATCGCCGATGACAGTCATCAAGCGATTGGCCTGGCACTTGGATTTGTGCCCCAGGCTATGCGAGGGCTATACGACTTTCTTGCCGGACGTGGGGGGTTATTGTCCAGCAATGTTTCTGAAACCGGAGGGTTCGCCAAACTGAATGCTGAATCGCCGCGACCAGAATTGCAGTTTCATTTTCTCCCGACCTATCTCAGGGATCACGGCCGCCAGCTTGTCCCGGGTTATGGTGCAACGTTGCACGTTTGCCAATTGCGCCCCAAGAGCCGTGGCAGCATAGGATTGCACTCAGCCAACCCGCAGGATCATCCTCGTATTTCGCCCAACTATCTCAGCCATCCTGATGATGCAGAAGAACTGATTCAGGGCGTCAAGCTGGCGCGAAAGATTCTGAATATGCCGGCATTGGCAAAAATCAATGGTGGGGAAGTGGCGCCCGGACGCGACTGCATCAGTGACGATTCCCTAATGGCCGATATTCGTGCGCGTGCCGAAACGATTTATCACCCAGTGGGAACCTGCAAAATGGGTGTTGACGATATGGCCGTCGTTGATCCTCAACTTCGGGTTCGTGGTCTCGATGGTTTACGCGTCGCGGACGCTTCCATCATGCCCACGCTGATCGGTGGAAACACCAACGCGCCTTGCATGATGATCGGAGAAATGTGTGCACGCGCAATTTTGGCGTATTACGACGAACGCGATAACACCCTAACCAAAGCGGCTTGATCCACGCTAGAAGGAAAAGATTATGAAATCTACCATGATGAACGTGCCCCTCAATTTGAACGACATTGTCGTTCGGGCAGGTACCCAGTTTTCCGACGTTGAAGTCGTGAGCCGATTACCAGATCGCTCCTTGGCGCGCTCAAATTACGGAGAGGTTTATCGTCGGTCCGAGGCTTTGGCCCAGGCACTGCTGAATGCAGGCTTGCAGGTTGGCGAGCGTGTGGCGACATTGTGCTGGAATCACTGTGAGCATCTTGAGGCGTACTTTGGAATACCGCGTGCCGGTGGAATTCTCCATACCTTGAACTTGCGGTTACCTCCCGACGATATCGCCTGGATCGTGAATCACGCACAAGATCGGTTTCTGATTATTGACGACGTGCTGTTGCCTCTATTCAATGCTTTTGCGGATTCTGTCAATTTCGAAAGAATCTTCGTGGTGCGTCTCACTGATGATGAAGTGCCAGAGGGCATGGAAGAATATGAGAGCTTCTTGACAGCGGTTAAGGAAACGCGGGAATTTCCTCTATTGGACGAAAATTCGCCATGTGGTCTTTGTTATACATCTGGAACCACAGGTCGCCCAAAGGGAGTGGTCTACTCTCACCGCTCGAGCTGTCTGCATGCCATGGTATCCGCGTTGCCGGACTGTATTGGACTTTCCTGTAACGATGTGGCGCTGCCTGTGGTGCCCATGTTTCATGCAAATGCTTGGGGTATGCCGTACTCGGCCGCGTTGGTCGGCGCAAAACTTGTCCTGCCTGGGCCGCATCTAGACGGCGAAAGCATTCTGGATTTGTTTTCCTCGGAGCACGTGACGGTGACGGCGGGTGTTCCTACCATATGGATGCGAATCGCCGAGCTGCTTCAAGAGCGGGCGGGGGATTGGGACTTGCCATCGATGAGGATGTTGGTCGGGGGATCTGCGGTGCCGGAAGCAATGATCAGAGTTTTTCAGGAATTTGGGCACAGCATTATTCAGGGCTGGGGGATGACCGAGACTTCGCCCCTGGCCGCTGTTTCTCAGCTCAGGCCCTGGCACCGTGCGAAAAGTGAAGATGAGCAATACAAGCAACTTGCCAAAGCCGGAGCATTGGCCCCGTTTGTTCATGCACGTATCGTCGGTGATGACGGGCTCGCTCAGCCGTGGGACGGCGAAGCGACGGGTGAGATTCAGCTTCAAGGCCCATGGATTACCGGTGATTATCTCAGTGCAGAGGATGCCTCTGACAAATTTTCGGAAGACGGCTATTTGTGTACCGGAGATGTGGCAAGCATTGAGAAAGATGGCTTTATCCGGATCAGCGATCGAACGAAGGATTTGATCAAATCTGGAGGTGAGTGGATTTCTTCGGTCCACCTCGAGAATGAAATTATGGGGCACGACGCGGTGCTGGAAGCGGCTGTGATTGCCAAGGCGCATGACCGCTGGGGCGAGAGGCCACTGGCGATTGTGGTCACTCGCAGTGGTGACCCAATCGAGGCTGCGCAATTGAATGAACACCTTTTACAACAGATGGAAAAATGGATGTTGCCTGAAGCCTATATATTCATTGATGAGATTCGAAAGACCTCCACCGGCAAGTTCGATAAGAAAGCGTTGCGAGCGGACTATCAGCATGTTGACTGGGAGGAATGCGTTGCGTGAGCAACGTGAGTTTTCGCGCCTGATTGTTAGCGGTGGCGCGCTTTTCGCATTCGGCTTGCTCGCGGGGCTTATCTATACCTTTGCCTTGATCGGGCAGATAGAAGTGTGGCCGCTGCCGTGGCACATCACACTGGCCTCATACTGGGATGCTGACGCCTGGAGGCGCGCTCATGTTGGCAGCCTGATGAATGCCATTGTTGTACTGGTTTTTGCAAGCGCGGCAAAAGCGATTTCTCTTCCGGATTCAAGCTGGTTTCCGTTTGCATTGTGTGTACAGGCGACAGCTTGGTTGAATAGCACCGCTTTTGTGCTGGCCGCCATTCTGGGTGTGCGAGGGCTCTCTGGTAACGGAAGTGAAACAAATTTGGTGGTGTACCTGTTGTTCCTGATGGCGGTTATCACAGCGTTTATCCAATCTTGGCTGCTCGCTCGTCACGCCTGGTATTTCGGGCATTCCACGCAGGTCGGGTCGTGATACGGGAAATTCTTATCCAAGGGCGCGGACCCAATATTTTGAGCCACGACAATTTGCAGTCGATGAATGCAGCGTTAGAGGAGGCGGCATCTGACCCCATTGTGCTCGTGGGTGCAGGTCACGCGTTCAGTGCGGGGATCGACACAAGCTTTACAGATGTCGAACAAACTCGACAGGTCATTACGCTGGTGGATGAATTCGTTGAGCGCCTGTTTTTACATCCCGCACCGACAGTGGCGGCGATTAACGGGCATGCCATTGCTGGTGGTTGTTTGCTAGCTCAGGCTTGCGATCAGCGAGTTCTCAGCCGCGGTTCGAAAATTCGTATTGGCATGCCTGGCGTAGCGTTGGGTATTCGATATCCACCGCGTGCGCTGCGATTACTCCGATATCGTGTTCCTTCGGCATCGCTGGAAACGCTTCTTCTGGGAGCGGCCATCCATGAGCCTGAACGTGCGCTAGCATTGGGACTCGTTGACATGGTTGTTGACGACGCCTTGTCGGTGGCACATCGGCAAGCGGCCAGCATGTCGGCCTGGCCTCGCCATGCGTATTGGGAAGCGAAGCGGGCGTTGCGCGGGGACGCCCTGTGTGTGCCGGTAGACGAGCAGGCAGCGTTTGATCGTGAGTTCGCTGAATATTGGGATCCGGAGAAATTGAACTCCGCCCGGCGACAGGAACGAACGGAAGAGCATTAATGTGTTGCGCCACCAACTCGTAGGCGCCCTGCTGTTCGCGGTGATTGGGGCGGTTGTACTACGGTTCTCTGGTCTGTTGCATTGGGGGGCGGAACTGCACGCGATGCCGGCTCGCACCCAGCCGGCCAAGCGTGCGAATGTGCCGGTGCCGGGCTGTATTGGTTGGACAGAAAGCGTGTCGGATAATAAATCCTCTGTACATTCTCCACCTTACCAAGTGCGGGTGCCAGACAACTACGTTGCCGACCGTCCCTGGCCTTTGGCCGTGGTATTGCCCCCCGCCGGGCTGTCAGCTGCATTGGTCGAGCGTCATGCGGGATTAACCGCGACTTTAACTTCCAGCGGATTTGTTGTGGCCTTCGTGGGGGCGTCGGGTCGCTTCAGCATGGCGACATTGCATCGTTATCGAATGTTGCCCGAGCGAATAGCATTGGATTTCTGTGTAGACCCCAATCGGGTGCTGTGGTTGGGGCACTCGAATGGCGCTACAGCGTCATTGGCGCTGGCGCTTGGCACGGTTGGCGCCGTGAATGGGGATGGACTCGTTCTCAGTGGCGTTGGTTGGGATACGCACGCCTTTGAGGACAAATCTTGTCCGAAGCCTCTCGACGTGCTGGTGATGCATGGCGCTAAGGATAAACATTTTCCGAATTATGGGCGGGATACCGCCAATTGGTTGGCGATGTGCAATGGCTGCGCAGTTGAACCTTGGCTTGGGCCAGCGGGTTGCTTGAACTGGTCGAATTGTGAAGCGACCACGCGTTACTGTGAGTCATCCCAAGGTCACTGGCCGTGGGCGGGGAGTTCTGATCAGCTTATTCGTTGGTTGCGGCAGAGGGGGGCGTTCTAATCATTCCTTCATTGACATATAGTGAATAGTGATGCTATACAGAAATGCACGAGGCCGACATAAGGGACTGTTGTGCACAGTTACCATCAATACGCCCGTATCACGATGAACTCATCACTACAGGAGTCTTTGTTTCATGAAAACCTCCACAGCAGTTTGTGGCGTGGGTATGGTCCCATTCGCCAAGCCCGGCGACTCTGAGCCTTATTACGAGATGGGGCGCAAAGCGGCCATTGCTGCGTTACGGGATGCCGGCATTGATTACGAGCGAATTCAGCAGGCCTACGTCGGCTACGTCTATGGTGATTCGACCTGTGGCCAACGCGCACTGTACGGCGTTGGAAAAACGGGTATACCTGTAATCAACGTCAACAACAACTGCTCCACTGGCTCGACAGCGCTCTTCCTGGCTCGACAAGCGATTGAAACGGGAGCTGCGGAATGTGTTCTTGCGCTTGGATTTGAACAAATGAAGCCCGGTGCGTTGGCGAGTTACTTTCATGACCGACCTTCGCCATTTGAGTCGTTCGATGAGGCTTGCGATGAATTGGTCGGATATCCGGAAGTTCCGATGGCAATCCGGTACTTCGGTGGCGCGGGCATGCAGCACATGGAACGCTATGGAACGAAGGCGGAAACCTTTGCGAAAATCCGATCCAAAGCGAGTCGCCACGCTTCACGAAATCCGCTGGCCTTGTTCCAAAAAGAGGTTACTGAAGAGGAGGTGATGAATTCACCTTCACTAATTGGCCCGTTGACCCGGTTGATGGCTTGTCCCCCCACGTGTGGTGCGGCGGCTGCAGTGTTATGCAGCGAGTCTTTCGCCAAACGCCACGGGTTAAACCATCAGGTTCGAATCGTCGCTCAGTCGATGACAACTGACAGACCATCGACCTTCGACAGCCGGTCCGTGATTTCACTGGTCGGGGCTGACATGACCCGCGCTGCCGCCAATCAGGCTTACGAAGGTGCTGGCATTGGGCCTCTGGATCTGGATGTTGTGGAGCTGCATGATTGCTTCGCGACTAACGAATTGATTACCTACGAGGGGCTCGGTTTGGCTTCGATTGGTGAAGGTGAGAAGTTCGTTGAAGATGGTGATAACACCTACGGTGGTCGTGTTGTTACCAACCCATCCGGTGGCCTGCTCTCCAAGGGGCACCCCCTTGGCGCGACAGGATTGGCTCAATGCACGGAACTGGTTCAGCAGTTGCGTGGGCAAGCGGGTGAACGACAGGTCTCCGACGCTAGGACGGCTCTTCAGCACAACCTCGGTCTCGGTGGGGCCTGCGTCGTGACCATTTATCAAAAGGTCGCGTGAGATGATCGAAGATCATTGGGTCGGCCATGAGTTACCTCCAGAGCGCTTTGTGGTGGAGGCGGGAAGATTGAAACTATTCGCGAATGTAATCGGTGAAACCCGCAAAGAATATCGGTGTGCTGAGGAAGCTAAAGTTCAAGGGTATAGAGATATTCCCGCCCTGCCGACGTTCTTGTTTGCCGCCGAGATGGAGAGCGGAAACCTGTTCAAGCTGCTTGGGCAGATGGGTGTTCCTGTGACCAGCATCCTGCATGGTGAACAGCGATTCGACTATTACGATACCGCCTGTGCCGGGGATGTTCTGCTCGTTAAGAGCAAAGTGACCGACTTGGCGACCAAAAAAGGTGGCCACATGCAGTTAATGCACATGCAGACCCATATCGCCCGGGAAAACGGACAGCCGATTCAGGACAACACGAGTGTAATTGTGGTGAGGCATACACACGGGACGGATCAATGACAACACAATCAGCCAATCTATGGATTACCGGAGAGGCGCTGCCAGAAATGGCCATAGAACCAATCACGCGAACCACACTTGCCCTATTTGCCGGCGCTTCGGGTGATCACAACCCGGTTCACATTGATCTCGATGTTGCTCGTGCCGCGGGATTCCCTGACGTTTTTGCCCACGGCATGTTGGTTATGGCCTACCTGGGACGCGCAGTTACCCAGTGGGCACCACAGCTTCAGCTCCGCAGTTACCGGGTGCGCTTTATAAAGATCACTGAGGTTGGTGACAGCCTCCGATGCCGATCACGCGTATCGGCGGTAGAAAACGAGGGCGATGGCCGCAAGCGGATTGAGTTGGAACTCTCGGTGTGTAACGCCGCCGATGAAATCAAGCTGACAGGAATGGCCAGCTACATATTGCAACCTCAATAAGGGATTAAATTGTGAATTTAGAAGGACAAACGGCGCTCGTCACGGGCTCCGGGCGAGGCATAGGTCGAAGCATCGCATTGAAGCTTGCAAGTGAAGGCGCCAATGTGGTTATCAACGATATGGACGAGGCTCCGGCGCTCGCAGTGGTCGAGGAGATTCGTTCACTTGGCGGGCAGGCGGTAGCCTGCGCGGGTAGCGTGACAGGTGCCACATTCCCCGACCGTTTTGTTCAAACGGCAATAGATAATTATCAAGGGTTAGACATTATCGTCAATAACGCTGGTTATACCTGGGATAGCGTGATTCAGAAGATGAGTGATGAACAGTGGCAAGCGATTCTTGACGTGCATGTGACCGCTCCGTTTCGAATCATGCGCGCGGCCTCCGAATACATCCGAATTCAAGCAAAAAAAGAAGCGGCAGATGGTCAGGAGAGATTCCGTAAGGTGGTCAATATCTCCTCCATCGCGGGCACTGGTGGAAATGCGGGTCAAGCGAATTATTCGGCCGGCAAGGCGGCAGTGATCGGCCTGACGAAGGCCATGGCTAAAGAATGGGGGCGCTTCAAGGTCAATGTTAATTGCGTGGCGTTTGGTCTGATTAACACCAGACTGACCGAGGCAAGCGCGGACGGTGATGCATCAATCGATGTGGAAGGTAAGAAAATTCAGGTCGGGGTTAATCCTGGACTAAAAAAAATGATGGAAGCAAGCATCCCGCTCGGTCGTGGAGGCACACCCGAGGAAGCCGCTGGAGCCGTGTATCTCTTCTGTCAGCCTGAGTCGAACTACGTAAGCGGTCAAACGCTGGTATGTGGCGGCGGATTCTCAATGTAAGGCATGAGTATGCATATCAAAAGACCATGGATGAGCAGTGAGCTTGAAGTTTTTCGGGACAACGTTCGCCGCTTCGTTGCAGAAGATATTTCGCCGCACGAGAAACGCTGGGCACAGCAGCAATCCGTTGATCGTGAGCTGTGGACAAAAGCGGGTGCCTTAGGACTTCTGTGTCCGGCAGTCCCCGAGGCTTATGGCGGGGCAGGAGGAGACTTTCGCCACGACGCCATTATTCTTGAGGAGCAATCGTATGCTGGGAATACCGCGTGGGCGAAAGGTGTCCACGAAATAGTCGTGCACTATGTTCTGGCATGTGGAACAGAGGATCAGAAGAAACGTTGGCTGCCCAAATTGGCGTCTGGCGATATGGTCGGAGCGATTGCAATGACCGAGCCTGGAACAGGGTCGGATCTGCAGTCCATACGAAGCACGGCCCGACTCGACGGTGACAATTACATCGTTAACGGTTCGAAAACCTTCATCTCCAATGGTTTGCACTGTGGTTTGCTGATTATAGTTTGCAAGACTGATGCCAGCCTGCCCGGCTCACGCGGGATTTCTCTGCTTGTGGCGGAAACTGACGGTCTGCCAGGTTTTCGTCGTGGACGTTTGCTTGAAAAAATCGGGCAAAAGGGACAAGACACGGCAGAGCTGTTTTTCGAGGACGTATGTATCCCAGCAGAGAACTTACTCGGTGGCCGGGAAGGCCGAGGCTTTATGCAATTGATGCAACAGTTGCCCCATGAGCGATTAATCCTGGCAATGGGAGCACAGGCTGCGGCCGAACAGGCCATAGCGATTACGCTTGATTACGTGAAGGAGCGCAAGGCATTTGGTCAAAAGTTGATCGAGTTTCAGAATACCCGATTTACGCTCGCGGAACTGCATACTCATACCAGCCTGGCAAGAAGTTTCGTAGATCGATGTGTCGAGCAAGCCGTTAAGGGGGAGTTGGACACGTCAACAGCATCGATGGCAAAACTGGCCTGTACGGACAACCAATGTAGGGTGGTCGACGCATGCTTGCAGCTGTTTGGGGGTTACGGTTATATGCTGGAGTACCCAATAGCCCAAATGTACGCTGACGCCCGAGTTCAGAAGATTTATGGCGGCAGCAACGAAATCATGAAAGAAATTATTGCTCGATCACTGGCGTCTGAATGAGGCAGGGACGCTGTCAAAGCAATTTTAGGCGGGGTGGGTGCTGGTTTAACACCCGATAATTCAAGTTTCCTGAATCCGTGATTCGGCGGGCGACTCTGTTTTACGTTCGATATCTGCTGTCTTTACGGCTGGTGGATGGATTGCTTTATGTGCATGGAGTCGAGGTGAGCTACGAGACGATCCGTCAATGATGGAATCAGAGTATTCTTGATTGAGGCGACAACCGCGTCCTTGTATCGACGCCCGACGGACATTCCGCCTGTAGCATCTTGCGGCGCACTACCTCATTTGTCAGGTACGGGGCGTACGATAAATAGCAAATCACCAGGCGAGACCTGCGCACCATTGGAATTTATCACCCGCTCGACGCGAAACTTTGCGTCGGGATCGTAAAACATCTGGTCTTTGCGGTTTAAACTGTTCAGGCTCAATTGGGTGAAGATTTTCATCGCGTCCATCAGGCACAGCGTGTCGCTGGCGCAGACATCTGAACCGCCCCGGGATTCCCGGAGACTCCAAACCTTGAGAGGATGGAGTCATGAGCATGACGTCCCCCGACTTCAGTAGCACTCGGCATCGGAGTCCGAGGTTAATTTAGCCGACTTTTCGGCTGGCTTCTTGGCGAACTGAGCAGGCGTGAGACCACCAGTGATTTCTTGGGCCGTTCGCGGTTGTACTCCTGCCGCCACACTTCAATGATCTGCTTGGCATGCTCGAGACTGACAAACCAGTTTTCATTCAGGCATTCATCGCGAAAGCGGCCATTGAACGATTCGATATAAGCGTTTTGCTGGGGTTTCCCAGGTTGGATTTGTTTGAGCTGGACACCGCGATGGTGAGCCCAATTCAGCATGGCGCGGCCGATGAATTCTTTCCCGTTGTCCGAGCGAATGATGGTCGGCAACGGTCGGCTCAAAGCGATGGCATCAAGGGCGCGAGCAATCTGAGCGCCACCCATGGCATGAGCCGGCACGATGGCCACAGATTCATGTGTGGCGTCATCAACGATGGTGAGACACTTCACTGATCGACCGCCGGCAACCCGGTCAAAGACAAAGTCCATGGACCACACCTCGTTGGAGGCCTGCGGCCGAATGAGCGGCTGTCGCTCGCTGATCGGGACCTTCTTGCGCTTGCGGCGACGCACCTGAAGCCTAGCCTCGGCATACAGTCTGTCCACGCGCTTGTGATTCACCGGCCAGCCCGTTTGCCGCAGCTTCAGATAAATCATCCCCGCGCCGTATCGCTTGTAACGGTGGGCCAGTCGGATAATCTCCCTCCGCAACGCGGCATTCCGATCCGGCCGTGGCTGATAGCGCAGAGCGCTCGCGCTCATTTGTGCAATGGCCAGTGCCCGTCGCTCACTCAACCCCTGCGACTTAATGTGCCGCACCAGATCGCGCTTGGCTGGGGCGGCTACCACTTTTTTCTCAACGCCTCGCGAGTCACCTCCTGCTCCAGCAGGGACTCCGCCAACATCTTCTTCAGCCGCGCGTTCTCCTTCTCCAGCTCCCTTAGCCGTTTCGCGTCCGGAACCGACATCCCGCCGAACTTGCTACGCCAAAGGTAGAAGCTCCCCTGCGAGAAGCCATGCCGCCGGCATAGCTCCTTCACGGGAATCCCCGATTCCGCCTCCTGAAGGAAGCCGATGATCTGCTCTTCGCTGTAAAGCTTCTTCACGTCCAATCTCCTGTGCTGGGACGATTGGACTCCAAAACGAAGTGCTACTCAAAATCGGGGGGACGTCAGTTACTACAGCAAAATCAGACCACAGACTTTTAACCATGGATTAACCCCGAATCAAGCAGAGCAGCGGTTCTGGGAAATCTCTAAACCACTGGCCAAAATGACTTGACCACTACATGGGGCGTTGTCAGATGGTTTCGCACATCGGCGAAGCCAATGCGCGCGGGAATTCCCGAAGCACGTAGCACCGCCGCGTACAGAACCGCCTTCGCGACGCAGAATCCGCGGCCTTCAGCAAGCGTCGAACTGGCTTTCAGAAACTCTGGCTGTTGCCGAATGGTATATGGGTCATAGGGAATTAAATCGCGCACTGCTAAATAGAGCTCGACACTGCGCGTTTTATCCTTCCTGCTGTTGCCGGAATGCTGCTTTGAAAATGCTTTGATTTTGGGGTGGTCGGAATTAATAAACCAGCCGTTTTCAAGGTAGGTGGATTGGGTCACATCTGAACTCATCGAATTGCCCTGCCTACGCTTTCTCATTGGCTAAAGTCGTGCAGTCAATTGCAAGTACCTCAGGTTCAGTTTGCTGAGCACCCTGTTGGTCTTTGGGCGCTTTGAGCAAAAAGGTCGCAAAGGCAGGCAGCATAATGATTGCGGCCACGGCGTTTGCAACAAACATTATGGTAAGAAGAATTCCCATATCTACCTGGAATTGCAGTCCAGACATCATCCATGTCGCCACACTGGCGGCCAAGGCTAGGGCGGTAAACACTACGGCCTTGCCCGTTTGGTGCAGGGTGTTTTCGTACGCTTCTCGCATGGCCATCCCTTTCTGTTTCACATTTTCCTCAAGAATCGAGTAAATGTAGATGCCATAGTCAACGCCAACACCCGCGGCAAAGGCGACTGTCGCGATATTGGAAACCTTCACCCCAATTTCCAGAAATACCATAACTGCGTATGTGATCACCGAAACGGCAACCAGTGGGGTGAGTATGCAAATCACGCTGACTAGCGTGCGACCGAAGGACAGGAAAACAGCAAATCCGATGCACAAATATAACCAGAAGAGCACGGTTGGCTCGGTATCCCGTACGACCTCGTTTGTTGCCGCCATGACGCCAACATTACCGGTAGCCAGTTTGAAGCTGATGGGTGATTCTGGCGGAAGGGCGTCATTGAATTCATGAAAAGATGCGATCACCTCGTCAATCGTGGTCGCTTTATGATCGGCAGTGAATACAAAAAGTGGTATCGCGCTGCAATCTTCGTTCAGTAGGCCCGTTGAACTAGGAAATGGTTGCACGGTTACGACCAACGCGCCGGAGTCACGGGGCAGGGTGTTCCATTTCGGATTTGCCTCGTTGTAGCTGTTGTAGACCAGCTTTTGCATTTTGGGTAGTGACAGCGTTGATTGAACACCCGGCGTATTTTGTAAATGCCAAGATAGCCGATCAATGGTGTCGATCACTTCATGCTGGATACAGCTATCAGCCTCACTTTCACCGATGATTTTCAAAACGTCGACGCCGATGGCGAAGTTTTCGACAATGGCGTCTGTATCTTTGTTATAGCGTGAGTCTGGGCGTAACTCTGGCGTGCCGGCATGCAATTCACCGATGGCGAGGTCTTTCTTTACAACTTCTGCCCAGCCCCAAGTGGCAGCCACTGCGAGTAATGCGATGAGGGCAACGGGTTTATGAGTTAAATACGATGCTTTGCGCCATATTGGGGCAAGCATCCGATCTCGTCTAAATTGATGAGCCTGAAACTTTTTAGGATCCTTGATGGGCGCAAACGATAGCAGGCAGGGAAGCAAAATCTTCTTGCAAACGACCACGGCGATCAGGCCCAGACTGGCGTTGATTGCCATTTCTTGTACGATTCCGACCGGAATCAACATCAGCGTGGCAAAGCCAACGACATTGGTGATTAATGCGGTGATTCCAGGGACGACGAGTCGTTTGTAGGTCGACATCGATGCATCAAAGCTACTTAAGCTCTTCTCGGCGGCTTCGAGCAGCCAAAAGCTGGTAATTTGAATCCCATGCGAGATGCTGATTGCCACCACCAGGAACGGAACTAGAATCGCAAAGGGATCAAGGCCAAATCCGAGTAGATGCAACAGCCCAAGTTCCCAGACAACGGCTAAAAGTGCACAGGATAAAGGCAGGAGCGAAATGACCGGAGATCCGGTATACAGCCATAGCACTATCCATACCAAGAATATGGTCAGGGCAAAGTAGCCAACTACTTCACCGGCGTGATTCGCAACATCACCCATGATTTTGGCGAAACCGATCACATGAATATCAATGTTGGGGTTGTAGTCAGGGTTAGCGGACTCGCGGATTTCTAAATCCGAGCCTTTGAAAGAGCCGGTAACGAATGAGTCATCGGCCGCCTGATACCGAAGCTCCAAATTTTTCCAATTGAAAAACGCGCCTCGTGGGTCCTCGTACGCGACGTGAATCGTGCTGCCAGCCGATAGACTTTCATAATTCTTCTTGAGCACAAACTCGTAACGTAGTGGGCTGATGAAACGTTGTCGTATTGCTTCAATACGGTCAGCGGTTTTAAAATAATCCAGCTTTTTGCCGCTAATTGGATCTTTTTCCAGCAGTTCGCCAAATATCATGGCGCCCGTCTGATCATTGGAGACCAGACGCCCAATAATTCCGGCCTTGGCAACATTCTTTCTGACCTGTTCCAACATATCGGGCGTTGCTTGGAAATCGGCGGGTACAACATTACCGCCGCGAAACCCGTATTCCATAACCTCTAGAAAGCGGACGTCGGGGGTCATTATTGAACTCACGCGCGATCGATCCATTCCGGGCAGAAAGAAGATGGAATCAGTAGCGTCTCGAAGCGTTTGCATAAAGTCGGCCTGATAAATATCGCCAACATCATCATTCTGCTTAATGGCAAGCAAGACTAAGTTGGCACCCCCGAATTCTTTTTCGTACTGCTTAAAAACTTGAATGTAGGGATGATCCAGAGGAAGCATTTTCTCGAACCCGGCATCTAAACGTAGTTGAGATGCTTGCCATGCCAAGGCCGCCGTAATTAAGAGTAATACGGACAAAAGAGCGCCTCTCTTATGGAAGATCAGCGGAACGGTGACGTCCACATACCATTTGCTGAATCCAGTGAGATTGTCTGCGTGCATAAGGAACTTACCCAATTGGGAGTGAAAGGCTGGGGACTAATTTGCCACCAGGCGGTTCTTGAGCGGGGCAAACACCGATCCGACTGTCGAAGGGCTTGATCTGCCGGCTAGGGTGTGCTTGTATAACGTGTGTAGCCACACTATACACAAGTGAGGGTTCATGCAAAACAACGTGGAGGGGCGACGAGCCTCTTGTAACCGATATGGAGACGATGAAATGACAAGATGTAAGGTGATGCTGGTCGCAACGCTTCTGACTGCCTCAACGACTGGCCTGGCTGGCGTCAGTGCCCAAGAAGCAGAAAAACTTGGCAAATCGCTGACACCGATTGGCGCCGAGCGCGCAGGGAATGAGGATGGCAGTATTCCGGAGTGGACCCCAATTGAACCTTTTGGCAAGGCGAGCGGTGAGTTTCCCAATAATCCGGAAGTTGAGGCCGACCGGCCTGCGTATCTTGTTTCGGCAGCGAATGTAGATCAATACATAGACAAAATGTCCGCCGGTCACAAAGAGCTATTCCGTCGATACCCCGATAGTTACAAGATGATCGTGTATCCGACTCGTCGTGTTGCGAACTTTCCCGATCGCATCAAGGAAGAAACCATTAAGAATGCGACGCGAGCTTCATTAAATGGTGTCGATGATCCGCAGGGTGCTTTCGTTGGATTTCCTTTCCCAATTCCACAAAGTGGGGCAGAAATCCCGTGGAATCATCGTTCCAAGTGGAGAGGCGAGAACATACGGCGCTACAACAATCAAATGATTGTGCAATTGGATGGGAAATTTTCATTAACAAAAATTGTTGAAGACGTTCAGTTTGACTACGCGAGTATTGCAAACCCGAACCCGGCAGAACTGCAGCCGGGCACAACATTCATTCGTTATCTATCCCAAACAATCTCGCCTCCACGCATTGCGGGTACCTACATTTTGGTGCATGAAAAGGCCGGATTTGGCCCCGAAGGGCGTGCGGCTTGGTTGTATGCACCAGCACTAAAACGTATTCGCCGGGCACCCGCAGTTTGTTGTGATAACCCCTATGAAGGCACTGATGGGCATCAGTTTTACGATCAGGTTGATATGTATAACGGTGTGCTTGAGCGCTTCCGTTGGAAACTTCTCGGGAAGCGAGAAATGTTGATTCCATACAACTCATACAAAATTGCCGGTGATTCTGTGAAGTACGCGGATATTGCTCAGCCGGGGCATATCAACCAAAACCTGCCTCGCTACGAGTTGCATAGAGTTTGGGTGGTTGAGGCAGAGAATAAGCCGGATCAACGCCACACCTTCAGTAAACGCACCATGTATTTTGACGAAGATACCTGGAACATCGTGATGATCGATGATTACGACCACCAAGGTCAACTGATGCAATTCCAAGAGGGGCATCTTGTTCAGTTTTCGGCAATGTTGGCTTCGACAACAGTCCCTGAGGTGATCTATCACTTCAATTCTGGTCGCTACTTTGTCACGGCGATGTTTAACGAAGATGAGCCGTATGACAACACCGTGACTTACGACGACAAGTTTTTTGAAGCAAGTTCTGTTCAGCGTAAGGCATCTAAATAGATTGACCGAGGTCCTGGGGCAGTGACCTCAGGGCCTAACAATGAGGAGATATAACTATGGCAATCCAAGGTTGCAATGGGCGGAGTGTGCTTGCGTTGATTGGTGCGATATTAATAGTGCCCGAAGCGATTTCTGCTACGTTCAGTTTTAATCTGCTGGACCAGCCGTTCCAAGCAGTACTCAATAATACGGCAACCCTGGGCACCCAGTGGCGCATCGAAGATCGCAAGGATTATCTAGTCGGTAAAGGTAGTCTCAATCCTGACGTGTGTGCAGGGGTATACCAAGCATGCCAAGGCTTGCACCGTGAGCAAATCTACCCCGCTCAACAGCTGGCGCGTTCGCCCGGCATGGCCTCAAACAATTTCGATGATGGCAACTTGTTCTACGATAAGGGCGACATTACCCAAGCCGCCTTGAAGTTTAACCAAGATCTAACCATTACATCTGGAGATTTCGGGCTATTTGTTCGCACAGTCGCAATATATGATCATTCAAACTACAAAAATTTTGTAACCAATCAGCCCAATGCGATTACGCCTGAAAATGCAGCGGATGTCGCATTTACCGACACCCCGGGTCCAACAGGAAATTTGATTGAAAACCGTTACCTGCCGACTGTTTATGGGGCAGGTGCTCAGGTTCGTTCAGAACGCGATGATGATGAGGCTCTACGCCAGTTAGGCATGCGTTACGACCTGCTTGATGCCAATGTCTTTGGCGCATTTGATCTGCCGGGTGATCGGCGCGCACTGGTTCGAGTGGGCCGGCAGCAGATTAACTGGGGAGAAAGCACTGTTGCTGTGATCAATAGTGTAAATCAAGCGAACCCTGTCAACGTCAATAGTCTGTACCGCATAGGTTTTGGCTTGCTGGAAGAGCTGTTCTCACCTGTGGGAATGGCTCGAATTTCAGTGCCTGTGCTGGGTGAAATTTCGATGGACGCTTATTACCAATATGAATGGGAACCCATTGAGATTCCGACGCCAGGGAGCCTGATGTCTTTTGCTGACGTGGGCACTTACGATTTGGTTGATCATGTAAACGCGAGTTTTGGTGGTTCCGCCGTTGATCCTGAACGCGTTGCCCTACCACTGAACAACCCATTGACAACAATCGCCAACACCTCGGCAACGATCGATCGAATAGCGGATCGCAACCCCCGAGATCAGGGGCAGTTTGGTATCTCATTCAATTATTATGCAGAAGGCTTGAACAACGGCACCGGATTCGGTCTGTATTTCATGAATTATCACTCAAAGCTACCCTATGTGAGTGCGATTTCATCGATCCCCAGTTGTGCCCGGCGGGAAGGCAACAGTGCGGGTATCGACGCCACAAATACACTGGAGTTGCTCGAAGTTTGCGATAACCTGCCGTTATCCAGCTCGACCTTGGGAGTCACTCAGTTGGTCCTCGATTTGACCGCGTTGATTGCATTAAGCCCTGGTGTGGCGCTGAACGATCTCGGGGCGGTCGAACAAGTGCTTAGCTCACCACTCGGTGTCGTCAATGGGCTGGCGGGTTTACTGGTGCCGAAACCAAATCAGGAATTTTCCAATGTGGTGCCGCTTGATCAGCCAGATATATTTTTGGAATATCCAGAAGATCTTCAAATGTTTGGTCTTAGTTTTAACACGACCTATGGAGAGTATTCATTCCAGGGCGAGGTGGCCTACAGGCCTAATGTGCCGCTGCAAGTTGCCTTGATTGATGTGCTGTTTACAGCGCTGGGACCCTCACTATCGCGTTGCGATCATGAGGATATTCAGTGTGCGGGTACAACCAATTCCGTGGGCTTCACCGAAGACGGCGGACGCAATTATTCCCTGTATCCGCGTAATGACTACATCGATGAAAACGGCGAGCATCCACGTTTTGATACGATCAACCTTGCGGTCGGGTCGGTGCCTGGCTCGCGTCGTTCTTTTCCTAGCTTTTTGGAATCATTCCGCAACATTCCATTAGGGGAGACCGCTCCTCGGAGTTACGTTCAAGGCTGGATTCCCGGCAAGGTTTTTCAATTTAACCTAGGGGCCACACGCGTTCTGGGCGGATCTGAAAACTGGATTGGCGCGGACCAGGTGATATTGCTTCATGAGTTGGCGGCGACATGGGTCAGCAATATGCCAAATTTCGATGAATTGCAGATTGAAGGTCCTTTGTCAGCAACAACACATGCAAGTGCCGGTGCTGATGGGAGTGGCGCCGATCGATCACGCTTGGCATGTGCGGCCACAGAAACGTGTAGTTTTGGCCCTGATGGACTCAGATTCAATCCATTCCAAGCATCTAAGGACGCTTTTGCAGATGAACTTTCTTGGGGCTATCGATTGGTCGCTCTGACTCGCTATGAGTCTGTATTTCCTGGAATTAGCATTGCGCCCCTGTTCATTTGGCAGACTGATATTCAGGGTAACTCTCCTGGACCGGGTGGGAACTTTGTTGAGGGACGGAACCAGTTGTTCACCATTCTCGAATTGCGTTATCAAGAATCTTTGTCTTTGAATCTAACCTACAACGCATTTTGGGGAGGGGGCGCCAACAACCTCTACCAGGACAGGGACAACTTAGGTTTCTTTGTGAAGTACCAGTTTTAAGTGCGATTCCGTGGGTATCGCCTCAACCGACAATTCCGAGATAATCTCCATGTGCAATTTTAAAATAGTTGTGTGCGCGGCACTATGCACAGTTTCGATGTTAGCCATAGCAAATCCTAGTCGCGCAAATGAACCGATTCCATCGGAAATTATGCCCTTAGCGCTGTCCGCACAAATAAACGATCTTGCTGTAAGTGACAATGTTGAAATCGGTGTCGGTGAACGCGGAATTATCTTGCGGCGTGTGGGGCGAGGCGCATGGCAGCAAATCCAAAGCCCGGTTAGTAGCTTGCTAAATGCTGTATTTTTAATCGGTAAAAAGGGGTGGGCGGTCGGGCACGATGCAGTCATCTTGATGACCCAAGATGCGGGGTTGAGTTGGACAATCGCGCAACGGAATGCAGAATTGCAAAAACCGTTTTTGGATATTCACTTCACTGACGAAAAAATCGGTTTTGCCGTAGGGGCATTCGGTCTCTTCATGAATTCGATCGACGGGGGTAAAACCTGGCGTACGGTGCAGGTGGAAGAGTTTCTTGATCTACCACCACACCTAAATGCCATTCGCGAGTTGAATGATAAATCCTTGCTGATCGTTGGAGAGATGGGCACGGTTGCTCACTCGACTGACGGACAGAAGTGGCATGTTTCCAATGTTAGCTATGAAGGGTCAATTTTTACGATCGTGCCTGCGGGGAAGAAAGGGGCAGTGGTCGGCGGCATGCGGGGCAACACCTTCTTCACCCAGAATCCGGCGATGTCGCCATGGCAATCGCTGGATTTGGGAAGCACCAAGTCGGTGTACGGTGGCGATCGTAGCGGGTCCGGCGACGTGTATCTCGCAGCGGGTAACGAGATATTTAGATTGAGAAAAAATGATGGACAGGTGAGGATCAACCGTCTGCCGGTAGATTGGCTAGGCGATGCCAGCGATGCCGGTGGTATTACTACCTTGCTTGTGAGCGCTGATGAGATTGTTGTAGGCACATACTCTGGCGTTCGTAGTTTTCTGATGCCATAAGGGCTATGACTAGGTGTTACAATCGTGGCATGAGCAGAACGAAGGTTAAGGGGCCAGACGGTCACCCTTATAGAATAAGTGAAATTATTTCCAGATCGGGATTCAGCCGGCAGGCGATCCACTTTTATTTGAAGGAAGGGTTGTTACCGCCGCCAGTTAAGACATCGAAGAATCTTGGTTGGTATTCGGAGCAACATCTGGAAACACTTGCGCTGATTAAAAAGCTCCAGCATGAGCGTTTTTTACCGCTCAAAGCGATTAAAAGCCTTCTACAAGGCTCCGGAGATTTCGATTTTTCAGAACCACAGCTAGAAATCCTGTCCGGGATTAGGGCTCGCTTAGGCCAGGATCATGATGATCTTAGTGTGGGTGCCAGTCCGGGAGATCTAGCAGAGGAAATGGGACTCTCTACGCGTGAGCAGAAAGAGTTGCGTGATCACCTGTTTTTGGCAAAAAGCGGAGTTGCCACAGTATCGGATGTCGAGATTACTCGTTTATGGATAAAGATGCGTGACGCAGGCATATCGGAGGAACGGGGCTTCAGTCCAAAGGATTTGCTCTTTATCTATGAACTTGCGGACAGGTGTGTGGAGAAGGAAATAAAAATTCTGCGTAAACGTATCCATGACCTGCCGCCTGCTGAGACAACTGCATTGGTGGATGTCGTCGTTCCAGCGATTAATACAATTTTTTGCATTGTTCATCAACGGAAATTGAAAGCCTATATTGAGAGTTTTCTTGAAAGTTCTCAATCAAATCCAGGGTAGGATGCTATAAACCGTTAACTAAACGGATTGTGGCTGGTTATGATCAATTTCGAATCGTGTTTTTACCCGTTCGAATGACGCCAAACGTCACTTGTATTTCACTATCAATGCATAGTGAAGATAGGCACTATTGACAATCTGTGGAAGTGAACCTAGAATCGAAACACCTGCAGTGAAGTGGGTAACAGTTAGTCTTTTAAGGAGACAGCGACATGTCAAATCACAGTTATATTGCGCCTGAAGCACCTTGGGCAAAATTTGTTACTGCAGCAGTTGGGGTTGGAGTTGTCTTCTTGCTGTATCGCGTATACCAGCATGCAACTGCATTTACCGTAGGCTTGGACTACTTTTCGCCAGAATTTCAAAAATACTGGATGACACTGTTGTACGTTCAGCTACCCGTATTGACAGCGATTGGTTGCGGGATTGCGGCTTGGTTGATTTGGACGCGAGACCGCAATCTTGATGAACTGGCACCCGCCGAAGAACTGAGGCGTTACCTGGTACTGCTTAGCATGATTCTAATGTTCGGATTGATTGCTTACCTCGTGGCATCGCCGTTCACAGAGGCAGATGCAGCATGGCATCAAGTGACCGTCAGGGACACCGATTTTACTCCCACACACATCACACTTTTCTATTTTGGAATACCGTGCTTCATCATTAGTGCGATGACATCATTTCTGTATGCACGGACGCGTTTGCCGGAATTTGCAAATAGGCTTTCGGTGTCATTTGCCATTGTTGTGGCCGGTCCAATAATGATCATGCCTAATCTAGGCCTTAATGAATGGGGCCACACCTTTTTTTATGCCGAAGAACTTTTTGCGGCGCCAATTCATTGGGGGTTTGTCCTTCTTGGATGGTCAGCATTTGCTGCGGGCGGTCTGCTGGTCCAAATCCTTCGCAGGATGACCGAGTTAAGCCGGGTGATTGGGCAAAATCCTGGAAAGCCAGCAAGCATGAGCCACTGATCAGGATTGTAATTGTATTTGTCTCCCCAAATGGAGGGTTCATGAAGTCCTGGTGAACCCTTCCTTTTTATTTGACACGGCCAATTTTCATTCTGTCCCTTGTGGGCGGCTGTTGTTGCCTGAAGGATGTCTACATCTATGATTGATACAGCAAATTCGGAGTCTCTTCGGTCTGGAATGACATCCGAGAGTGAGCAGCGCAAGCTCTTTATACAAGTTGATTTACTGGCAATCCCTCTTGTAGTTTTGTTATTTGCCGGAATATTCAGCTTTCATTTCGCATTATTAGTGGGAGATTGGGACTATTGGGTTGATTGGCGTGATCGTCGCTGGTGGCCATTGGTTACACCACTCGCCTTAACCGTTTTACCCGGTGTTTTTGGGTATCTTCTTTGGGATAGATTGCGACTACCTTTGGGCGGAACACTCACTATCTTATGTCTGACCGCTGCTGCCTGGGTCAGCCGATATCTGAATTTTCATCTGTTTGCAGATTTTCCGATGAACTTTGTATGGCCTTCGACATACATTGGCTTGGGTTTATTGCTGGATTGTCTGCTACTCCTGACTAGAAGTTTCTTTTGGACCGGTCTGTTTGGCGGGTTCGCATTTGGCTTGTTGATTTACCCATTGAACTGGCCCCTACTCGCGCCATTTCAAGTTCCTGTTGAATTGCATGGAACCATGCTAACTGTGGCCGATTTAATGGGTTATGAATATATTCGTACCGCCATACCGGAGTATGTTCGGATTATTGAAGAAGCGACCTTGCGTACATTTGGTGAAGCGGTTACCCCGTTGACTGCAGTTTTTGCCGGGTTTCTTAATATTCTGAATTATTGGCTCTGGGTTTGGGTTGGATATTTAGGTGCTAAGGCGATTTGGATCCGTAAAATTGTGTAGGAATAAGTTATGATAAATTACAAACGGATTGGTGCCTGTTTGTTTGCACTCTTTGCCACTGCTGTTCCTGAACTTGCGCTTGCACACGGTGAGAGGGCTCAAATGCCCCAGCTGAGAATGCGTACAGTGCATTGGGTGGATTTGAATGTCTCAACCACGAAACTTGAAATCAACGATGAATTGATCGTTACCGGCAAATTCATGCCCTCCAAGTTTTGGCCACATCATGTGGATTCAATTGAGGGTACTGCATTTCTCAATATTGGCGTGCCTGGGCCAAGTTTTGTGCGCCTCGATTCTCGCGTGAATGATGAGCCAATGATTCGCTCCACGTCCTTTAAGCCGGGGCATCTTTACGACTATAAGATTCAGCTGAAGGCACGAAAATCGGGTCGCTATCACGTGCACCCAGTGATTAATATCAAAGGAACGGGGCCGATAATCGGCCCGGGGCTTTGGGTTGAAGTGGTCGATGGAGGAGTGCCTTTCTCAAACAATGCTGAGACATTGTTGGGTGACACCATCGATCTTGAATCTTACGGTATGGCTAATGTTAAATTTTGGTCCATATTATGGTTTGCAGTGGGGCTGAGTTGGTTCGTATATTGGTTAACCAAATGCCCCATCATTATTCCTCGCTTCCGGGATGTCACTGAGCTGGGGCCCGCAAATGCCGATCAAATTCTCACAAAATCAGATCGGCGGGCAGGGGGAGTCTTCCTGGTTCTGACGCTCAGTTTGATCGTTGGTGGATACATGTATACTCAGGAAACGTGGCCAATAACGACACCGCTACAAACCGGCAAGGTCGACAGCCCTAACGTAGGTTTATATGCACCACCCATTCAGTTAACAGTGAAGCAGGCGAGATATCGGATTCCCGGAAGAAGCTTTATGGTGGAATTTGATATTACCAATGAGGGTGATAGCCCCATTCGCATTGGTGAATTTGCGGCAGGTAATCTGCGCTTTATTAATCCGAAGATTCTCGATGTTCAGCCCCGCGACAGTCATGATCTAGTGGCATCTGATGCTCTCCGCGTGGAGGGTGGGGCCATTCATCCAGGAGAAACCAAACGCGTGACCATTTTTGCGGATGACGCCCTTTGGGAAACCGAACGCATGACGACCATGATCGCTTCTCCGGATGCCGTAGTGGCAGGTTTGTTGCACTTCTTCGATGAGAATGGCCAGCGCTACTTGGTTGAATTTGGTGGGCCGATGATTCCGGTGTTCGGTTGATGCTTCGCCAGGTAACGGTGCTATTGTCAGTGATTTTTTCGACCGCTGCCTTAGGGCACGGCGGTGTGTCGATGGAAGATGACACCTGTGTCATCAATATTTCTGGTATGCGAGCACACTTCACCGGTTATCAGCCCGAGGAGCGAGCGACTCAGGAGTTCTGTGAAGATATTCCGGAACTTGGAAAAGCGATCATTGTTATCGATTTCATTGAGCGTCGGCTTCGGGGCATGAATGTCGAGTTTCGTGTGCTTAGAGATGTCAATGGTGTTGGAAAAGATGGCACCTACGAAGATCTTGGTGACGCGGCGGAAATAGAAAAAAACACGCTCGTGAATTTGCCTTCCGCGAAATATCCACGAGGTACTCTGACGTTTACGCATTCCTTCATTGAGCCGGGCTGGTACATCGGCATGCTCACCGCTCAAGACGGTGAAACCGTTCACCGATCTGTATTTCCATTTCAGGTCGGAGTGCCAAACTACACGGGCTATATCATAGGCTTTATCTTGGCGTTCGGTGTTTCCCTGCTTGTCTATATTGTGACAGGTCGCTCGGTCGTCACCTCGCCTAAAGAATAGCTGATGCCTCAAGATGGACATCACATTCGGCATGGCTCATTGAAATCCAGCCGTTAATCCGAATGGGTTCTTGTCGCTAGTGTAGTGAGTCACACTGTCCGGAACTTATATCGGCCTCATTTTCCGCCATTCAGCGTTGCACTTCCTCACCATAGCTACGGCTATGACTCGTCGGTGCGCCTTGCCTGGCGAAAGATGTGACTCGATCTAATGTTCCATTAAATGTGGCTCACTACACTTGGGTAGGTCACTGATTTAATTTGTGACGCTTGAGGCTCGTACTTACGGCTTGCCAGTGAAGTCGATGGAAACAACACAAACGCACATCCCTTGGAATAAGGGCAAGCTTGTCGGCCAAAAAACGGCCTTGAAGCTGCAAGAGGTCTGGGCGATTCGCGTCCGACTCCAACTGAGGAAGTCGGCACGAGATCTGGCTCTGTTCAACCTGGCAATTGATTCAAAGCTTCGCGGTTGCGACCTGGTCAAGCTGAGGGTCAGTGATTTGATCCATGGCGGTCAGTTGGTTCGCCGAGCGGCCGTGGTCCAACAGAAGACCGGAAAGCCGGTGCAATTTGAGGTCACTGAACAAACCCGCGCGGCTGTTCAGCGATGGATCGATGAGAAACAGCTTGGTGGTTCGGATTATCTGTTCCCGAGCCGTGTCCATGCGTCTCCGCATCTGACCACCCGTCAATACGCGCGAGTGGTTCAAGGCTGGGTCAGTGAGATTGGACTCGAAGGTGCTGACTACGGAACGCATTCGATGCGCAGAACCAAGGCCTCGCTGATTTACCGGCGCACCAAAAACCTGCGTGCTGTTCAATTGCTGCTTGGCCATACCAAGCTTGAAAGCACTGTGCGATACCTTGGGATTGAGGTCGATGACGCCCTAGAAATAGCCGAGCACATGGATATCTGATCGGCACCGCCGACCGGCAGAAATAGGAGCTCTGTTGGTCGGCTTCCCTCCAGTTAACTGGCGTTCAAGTATCCAGATGAAGGCGTCAGACGTGCCTTTTGCGGTCGATCACCAAATCGCAACGAACGTCCGATACCAAGTTGGGCAGATTTCATGAAGGCCAGAAACCACAGGTTTCAAAGACAAAGGCCGAATATACCGACGTTACGAATATCTTGCTGGACCAGTTTGTCATATACCCGTCAACTCGTGTGTCTACTATTCGGCATTTAACAGTTAACATGCAAGCGGCTGGGGACTTCGCACTCAATTCAACCACCGAGAAAATTGATGAGCTCTCCAAAGTTGGCTTTTCTTGGGGCGTTCCTGGCTGTCTACGTGCTCCAGGGCTGCGAGAGTGCTAGCAGTGACTGCGGCACGTCTCAGCACGAAACAACTACAGCACGTGATCTATGGCATTCAGCGGTCGACGATGCAAATTACTGCACATCTGATTCTGACTGCACCATTTACACTGAATCGCTGCAGTGCTTCTACAGTTGCGGTGTACCCGTAAATAGCTCCGATCTCCAAGATTTACACGACCTTGCGAGCAATCTAAGAAGCCGCCTCGACCAATGTGAAGTTTCCCCATGTCCGATGCCAACGTGTGCCCCGCGTTCATCGAGCACAATCTGCACCGAAAACAGATGTGTTTTCAGTCAATCTGACACCTTTTAGGTTTCAGTTTCACCTTTGTTGCTTCAGCACTTGCGAATACTTATGACTTGCCGCCCAACGCCCACGTTCAGGTGCGTTTGAGGCGATGACCGCTTTTGCGGCAGCAAAAGTGGGCAGCGGGTCAAATATCACCTGCAACGTGTTGTTAGGTGCCATTTGCACCCAAGGCTGAAATCGATGCATATCAGCTACCGCCCCAAAGCTCTCTGAACCCAAAGAGAACAGATATTGTGCCACCAAAGAGATAGAACACCTCCAAAAACCAGTAGAGAGAAGGCTGGAGAACTCGTGAAATTAAGTAAATTCCGTCTCCGCGACCAACGAACCAAACCTCTCCACTTAGCACGCCAATAGCCCCCGTAGCAATAAGACCAATACCGAGAAGCAAGATGACGAAAATAGCTAAAAGTGGGGCATTGCCACCGAACGAATATCCATAAGAATCTTGCGGTTTCCGAATTGCCTCAGGCAAAAACCAGAGTGACCACGATGGCGCTCTACCAAAAGCAGCCATCACTGTTGCGGCAAACGCAAAAACCGAAGCGCCAAGAGCAACATTCAGCTTGCCGAGATCAATGGCACCACGCCCCATCGCTTCCGCTCCGTTGCCCGCGGCAATGAACCAAAACAGGCAGGCAACACCGCCGATCAAAAATCTTACCGCCGGGTGAAAGTTTCGACGTTCCGGTTCTGAGATCACGCTGAGTGGCACCAACGCCCACGTTGAGGTGCGTTTGAGGCGGCGCCTGCCTTTGCGGCAGCAAAGGTCAGCGACGGGTCAAACGTCACCTCCAACGTGTTGTTAGAACTCACTTTTCTCCCCACATACGGTTACTTTCGGCCACTTCTGGGAGAAGGCTTTTTGCTTCATTCTTGCTCTGTACATTTCAGCTGTGGCCCGAGTGGGATTGTGCCGCACAACCATACCAAATAGATCTTGGAGCCCATGCGGCGCCACAACGCCAATTGATCCATCCTTGTTCAGTGTGACTCCAACAGCCGTGGCGTACTCAGGCCATGAGCCGATACCTTCTTCAAGTGAGGTGAATGGAGTAACGGGCTTTCCTGATGTTTGCGGGTACCAGGTGTGGACGGACGCCTGATTCACGACCTCCCAAGTTGCAGCAGAAAGAACTTCTGGAAGTTTGGCAGCTAACGCTTGATCTGCCGCCGGGTCGGCCTGCTGTGGATCAAAATAGACAAGGTCAATATCTGAGATTGGCGTAGGCTGAGTGAATCCGTGCAACTTGTCCCAAACGACTGAGCGGACTGCTCCCGCACCAATACACCAATTATTGAGGTTGAGCTTCTGAGCTTCGGTGAGCGCCTGCATCAGCCAAGGGGTTGCGCCTGCGATCGCGACCAATTCGCTTTCGAGGGTTCGGTTGGCACTTTGGTTCACGTGAGTTCTAACGCCCACGTTGAGGTGCGTTTGAGGCGGCGTCTGCCTTTGCGGCAGCAA